>NZ_JAGKJL010000034.1:0-101349 GCF_020329495.1 Bradyrhizobium australafricanum
TGGTGCTGCGCAAGAAGCTGTCGCGCAAACAAGTGCTGGAGTTCTTCGCCAAATTGCCGCCGACCGTGATCGGGATGGAGGCCTGCGGGGCTTCGCAACATTGGGCGCGTCAGCTTTCCAAGCTCGGTCACGAGGTGAAGCTGATGGCACCGCAATTGGTTAAACCCTACGTGATGCGGAACAAGAATGACGGGCGGGATGCAGAAGGCCTGTGTGAAGCGATGAGCCGGCCGAGCATGCGCTTCGTGCCGGTGAAGACGGCCGAGCAGCAGGCTGCGCTGATGCTGATGGGTGTCCGCGACGGATTGATCGTCCGGCGCACCCAGCTGACCAATACGATACGCGGCCATGCGGCGGAGTATGGCCTGATCGCACCCAAGGGACTGGACGCGATCGAGCCACTGCTGGCGCGGATTGCGCAGGACGAGACGCTTCCGGTTCTGGCGCGCGAGCTGTTTGTGGTGCTGGGCCGGGAGCGCGCCAGGCTCGAGGGTGAGTTGGAGGCGGTTGAGGCCAAGCTGATGGCCTGGCACCGCGGCGATGCCACGGGCCGGCGCCTGGCTGAGATCCCCTCGGTCGGTCCGATCGTTGCAACCGCGCTGGTGATGAAGACACCTGATCCGCACGCGTTCCGTTCTGGTCGTCATTTTGCGGCCTGGCTGGATTGACACCCAAGGACCACTCCACCGCCGGCAGGACCAGGCTTGGCAAGATCACGCGGGCTGGCGATGAGAACTTGCGCCGTCTGCTGGTGGTCGGGGCCACAGCGGTGATCCAGCAGGCCAGGCGGGGACGCGGTCATCACTCGCGCTGGCTGCTGGCCCTGATCAAGCGCAAGCCGCCGAAGCTTGCGGCCGTGGCGCTCGCCAACAAAGTGGCCCGTATCGCCTGGAAGTTGATGGCGACGGGCGAGAGTTACGAGGCGGCACGGATCAAGCCCATGACAGCCGCGGCCTAATCGATTGGCCGGCCGGCGGGCTCGCTCGTCAGCCGACCCGGAGCTGCAGGAGCAGATGGAGCGATCGATCGAGCAACGATGCGAGACAGTCCGCAGGACCCATCGGCCGCCAACAGGCCGCGTGGTTGTTTGGAACTCGCATCGCGCAAACCATCTTGGCCAGCGATCCATTCGATCGCACCCAACAGGCCGGACATATGGATGCAAGCGATCCGATCTCACCAAACAGCTCTTGTGCCACGGGGGCCGTCCACATATGAGTCCTGGCTTTCGCCAGGACGACGAATGGAGAGAGCCCCGCTCATAGGCGCCCCTCCATCCCGCGACGCCCCTCACGACAACTTCCGCCGGCTCCGCGAACGCAACTGCTCGTCGGCCTCCAGACGGGCCATCGCGAATAGGCGCTCGAGGACTTCGAATTTGTGGCGCTGGGCGAGTTTGGCGAGTTCGGTCGCCGCCGCTGCGATCAGGACCAGGGCGTCGTCCGGGCCGCCCTCCCCAGTCGTCTCGTCGCCGGCCGGTCGCCGCCCGCCGGACGCCTTGCGCTTCCGGCCGCCCCCTGTGCTGCCAAAAAGGCCTAATCCGATTCCTACGCTATATATAAAGAGATAAGCCCTTTCCGGCCGCAACTCTAGGACGCATTTTGCAACCCCTGGGATAGAAACTCCACAGCTTGGCGCCTCCCTTCAATATCTGGCGATTTGACAGGGACCGCCCCAGCACCCATGTTCGCCCCGACACGGCGGGCCGCGAGTCTAGCGGAATCCGTCTTCAAGTTTTCCCGTAAGCTATTGGAATGACATGAATATCGTCATTGTGGAGTCGCCGGCCAAGGCCAAGACGATCAACAAATATCTGGGGTCCTCCTACGAGGTCCTGGCGTCGTTCGGCCATGTTCGCGACCTCCCGGCCAAGAATGGTTCCGTCGATCCCGACGCCAATTTCCAGATGATCTGGGAGGTCGATGCCAAGGCCGCGAGCCGGCTCAACGACATCGCCAAGGCGCTCAAGGGGGCCGACCGTCTGATCCTCGCAACCGACCCTGATCGCGAGGGCGAGGCGATCTCCTGGCACGTGCTGGAGGTGATGAAGGAGAAGCGCGCGCTGAAGGACCAGAAGGTCGAGCGCGTGGTGTTCAACGCCATCACCAAGCAGGCCGTCTCCGAGGCGATGAAGGCGCCGCGCCAGATCGATGGCGCGCTGGTCGACGCCTATATGGCGCGTCGTGCGCTGGACTATCTGGTCGGCTTCACCCTCTCCCCGGTGCTGTGGCGCAAGCTACCCGGCGCCCGCTCCGCCGGCCGCGTGCAGTCGGTCGCGCTGCGGCTGGTCTGCGACCGCGAGCTCGAGATCGAGAAGTTCGTGCCGAAGGAGTACTGGTCGCTGGTCGCGACGCTGCTGACGCCGCGCGGCGATGCCTTCGAGGCGCGGCTGGTCGGCGCCGACGGCAAGAAGATCGCACGGCTCGACATCGGCTCCGGCGCGGAAGCCGAGGATTTCAAGAAGGCGATCGAGGCCGCGCTGTTCAAGGTCGCGACCGTCGAGGCCAAGCCGGCGCGGCGCAATCCGCAGGCGCCCTTCACCACCTCGACCCTGCAGCAGGAAGCGAGCCGCAAGCTCGGCTTCGCGCCGGCGCACACCATGCGCATCGCGCAGCGGCTCTATGAGGGCATCGACATCGGCGGCGAGACCACCGGCCTCATCACCTATATGCGAACCGACGGCGTGCAGATCGCGCCCGAAGCGATCACGCAGGCGCGCAAGGTGATCGGCGAGGACTATGGCAACGCCTACGTGCCGGACGCCCCGCGCCAGTACCAGGCCAAGGCCAAGAACGCGCAGGAAGCCCACGAAGCGATCCGCCCGACCGATCTGTCGCGTCGCCCGGCGACCATCGGCCGAAGACTCGATGCCGATCAGGCGCGGCTTTATGAATTGATCTGGAAGCGCACCATTGCGAGCCAGATGGAGTCGGCCGAACTCGAGCGCACCACCGTCGACATCGAGGCCAAGGCCGGCTCCCGCGTGCTGGAATTGCGCGCCTCCGGCCAGGTCATCAAGTTCGATGGTTTCCTTGCGCTCTATCAGGAAAGCCGCGACGACGAGGAGGACGAGGATTCGCGCCGCCTGCCCGCGATGAGCGAGGGCGAGGCCGTGAAGCGCCAGAGCCTTGCCGTCACCCAGCATTTCACCGAGCCGCCGCCGCGCTTCTCGGAAGCATCATTGGTGAAGCGGATGGAGGAGCTCGGCATCGGCCGCCCCTCGACCTACGCCTCGATCCTGCAGGTCCTGAAGGACCGCGGCTACGTCAAGCTCGAGAAGAAGCGGCTGCACGGCGAAGACAAGGGCCGCGTCGTGGTCGCGTTCCTGGAGAACTTCTTCTCGCGCTACGTCGAATACGACTTCACCGCCGATCTCGAGGAGCAGCTCGACCGCATCTCCAACAATGAGATCGCCTGGCAGCAGGTGTTGCAGGACTTTTGGCGCGGCTTCATCGGCGCGGTCAACGACATCAAGGACCTGCGCGTCGCCGAGGTACTCGACGCGCTCGACGAGATGCTCGGCCCGCACATCTATCCGCCGCGCGCGGACGGCGGCGATGTCAGGCAATGCCCGACCTGCGGCACCGGCCGGCTCAACCTCAAGGCCGGCAAGTTCGGCGCCTTCGTCGGCTGCTCGAATTATCCGGAATGCCGCTACACAAGGCCGCTCGCGGCCGACAGCGCCGAAAGCGCCGACCGCGTGCTCGGCACCGATCCCGACACCGGCTTCGATGTCACGGTGAAGGCCGGCCGCTTCGGTCCCTACATCCAGCTCGGCGAGCAGAAGGATTACGCCGAAGGCGAGAAGCCGAAGCGCGCGGGCATTCCGAAAGGCACCTCGCCGGCCGATGTCGATCTCGAACTGGCGCTGAAGCTGTTGTCGCTGCCGCGCGAGATCGGCAAGCATCCGGAAACCGGGCAGCCGATCACCGCCGGCCTCGGCCGGTTCGGGCCGTTCGTCAAGCACGAGAAGACCTATGCCAGCCTCGAGGCCGGCGACGAGGTGTTCGACATCGGGTTGAACCGCGCCGTCACGCTGATCGCGGAGAAGATTGCCAAGGGCCCGAGCGGCCGCCGCTTCGGCGCCGACCCCGGCAAGCCGCTCGGCGATCATCCGACGCTCGGCGCGGTCGCGCTGAAGAACGGCCGCTACGGTGCCTATGTCGCGGCCGGCGGCGTCAACGCGACGATCCCGAGCGACCGCACGCCCGACCAGATCACGCTCGCGGAGGCAATCGCGCTGATCGACGAGCGCGCGGCCAAGGGCGGCGGCAAGAAGGCCAAGAAGGCGAAGGCGGAAAAGCCTGCCAAGGCCACGAAGGCCAAGGCAGCAAAGGCTGAAGATGGCGACGCCGACGCCAAGCCCGCCAAGAAGGCTGCGTCGAAGAAAGCCGCGGCGAAGCCGAAGACGGATGCGACCAGCAAGGCGCGCGCGCCGGTCGCCTCCGGTGCCAAGACGTCGCCTGCGAAATCATCGGCACCAGCGAAAGCGCCCGCGAAGAAAAGCGCCGGCAAGGCACGAGGATAAGTGAAACGAAAACCCGACCATGGCTTTCCGGGCCGGGATGCCATCGTCGCCTTCATCCGCGCCAATCCAGGCAAGGTCGGCACCCGCGAGATCGCGCGCGAGTTCGGCCTGAAGAACGCCGACCGCGTCGAGCTGAAGCGGATCCTCCGCGAGCTCGCTGACGACGGCACGATTGCCAAGCGCGGCCGCAAGATCCACGAGCCGGCGGCGCTGCCGCCGACCCTGCTCGCCGACATCACCGGCCGCGACAGCGACGGCGAGCTGATCGCCACGCCCGCCGAGTGGGACTCGGACGAGAACGGCACCGCCCCGAAAATCCGTATCGAGACGCCGCGGCGGCCGAAGCCCGGCACCACCGCCGGCGTCGGCGACCGCGCACTGCTGCGCGTCGAAGTCACGGACGAGCAAGACGGCACGCCCTATCGCGGCCGCGTCATCAAGGTGATCGATCACGGGCGCACGCGGATCCTCGGCATCTTCCGCCGCAATCCCGATGGCGGCGGGCGCCTGATCCCGGTCGACAAGAAGCAGGCCGGCCGCGAGCTCAACATCGCCAAGGCCGACAGCGGCGGCGCCGAGGACGGCGATCTCATCAGCGTCGACCTGATCCGCACCCGCGGCTATGGGCTGGCCTCCGCCCGCGTCAAGGAGCGGCTCGGCTCGATTGCCAGTGAAAAGGCGATCAGCCTGATCGCGATCAACACCCACGATATCCCGCAGGTGTTCTCGTCATCCGCGCTGCGCGAGGCTGAAGACGCCAAGCCCGCAACCTTGCAGGGCCGCGAGGACTGGCGTGACGTGCCGCTCGTCACCATCGATCCGCCGGATGCCAAGGATCACGACGACGCGGTGCATGCGGAAGTCGATCCCGATCCCAACAACAAGGGCGGCTTCATCGTCCATGTCGCGATCGCCGACGTCGCCTACTATGTGCGGCCCGGCTCGGCGCTTGACCGCGACGCCCTGCAGCGCGGCAACTCGGTGTATTTCCCTGATCGCGTCGTGCCGATGCTGCCCGAGCGTATCTCCAACGATCTCTGCTCGCTGGTGCCGGGCGAGCCGCGCGGCGCGCTCGCGGTGCGCATGGTGATCGGCGCCGACGGCCGCAAGCGCTCGCATACCTTCCACCGCGTGCTGATGCGTTCGGCCGCAAAGCTCCATTACGCGCAGGCGCAGGCCGCGATCGACGGCAGGCCCGATGACACGACGGGCCCCATCCTCGATCCGATCCTCAAACCGCTGTGGTCGGCCTATGAGCTCGTCAAGCTTGCACGCAACGAGCGTGATCCGCTCGATCTCGATCTGCCCGAGCGCAAGATCCTGCTGAAGCCGGATGGCACCGTCGATCGCGTGATCGTGCCGCAGCGGCTCGACGCGCACCGGCTGATCGAGGAGTTCATGATCCTCGCCAACGTCGCCGCGGCCGAGATGCTGGAGAAGAAGGCGCTGCCGCTGATCTACCGCGTGCACGACGAGCCGAGTCAGGAGAAGGTGCACAACCTGCAGGAATTCCTCAAGACGCTCGACCTGCCCTTCACCAAGCAGGGCGCGCTGCGTCCCACGCAATTCAACCGCGTGCTGGCGCAGGTTGCGGGCGAGGACTACGAACCGCTGGTCAACGAGGTGGTGCTGCGTTCGCAGGCGCAGGCCGAATACTCCGCCGAGAACTACGGCCATTTCGGCTTGAACCTGCGCCGCTACGCGCACTTCACCTCGCCGATCCGTCGCTATGCCGATCTGATCGTGCATCGCGCGCTGATCCGCGCGCTCGGGCTTGGCGAAGGCGCCTTGCCGACCGATGAAACCGTGGAGACGCTCGCCGAGATCGCCGCGCAGATTTCCGTCACCGAGCGCCGCGCGATGAAGGCGGAGCGCGAGACCACCGACCGGCTGATCGCACATTTCCTTGCCGATAAGGTCGGCGCCTCGTTTCAGGGCCGCATTTCCGGCGTGACGCGATCCGGCCTGTTCGTGAAGCTCGACGACACCGGCGCCGACGGTCTGATCCCGATCCGCACCGTCGGCAGCGAATATTTCAACTACGACGAAACCCGCCACGCGCTGATCGGCACGCGCAGCGGCACCATGTATCGGCTCGGCGACGTCGTCGATGTGCGTCTGGTGGAAGCCGCGCCGATAGCCGGCGCGCTGCGATTTGAGTTATTATCCGATGGTCAGGCAATTCCGCGCGGCAGAAAACGCGACAGCGTAAGGGCCGAGCGCCGTGCCGCCGGATTTGACAAGGGACCAAAACGATCAGGCAAGAAGGCGCACAAGGAGCGGAAATCGCGCAAGAAGGATCGCAAGCCGGCGCAGCAGAAGTCCGGCAAATCGAAGCGAGGCAAGTCATGGAAGTGACACCACCGACAGTGGTCTGGACTCGCGAGGCGGCCGAGCCCGAGAAGCGCGACGTGTGGAGCGCGATGAAGCGCGGGTTCCGCTGCCGCTGTCCGCGCTGCGGAAAAGGCAGACTGTTCCGCAAGTTTCTCAAATGCGACGGCCATTGCCCGGTCTGCGACCTCGACTTCACGCCGCATCGCGCGGACGATCTGCCTGCCTATCTCGTCATCGTTATCGTCGGCCATATCGTGGTACCGATGGCGCTGTGGATCGAGACCAATTATTCGCCGCCGGTGTGGCTGCAACTTGCGATCTATCTGCCGTTCACGCTGTTCGCATCGCTGGCGCTGTTGCAGCCGGTGAAGGGAGCCGTGATCGGCTTGCAATGGGCCCTGCGCATGCATGGCTTTGACGAGAATCCCCCTAGCGACATCCCGCCGGTCTAGCTAAACCGGGCCGCAAGAAGAAATGAAAGGGATGAAATGACTGAAGCTGCCGCGCCCGCCGCTGTCGTCCACCAGGGCGAAAAAGAAGCCGACCATCATGCGTATTTCCGGCCGAAGGATGCGGCGACGCTGATCCTGATCGATCGCTCCGGCGCCAAGCCGAAGGTGCTGGTCGGCAAGCGTCACGACAAGGTCGTGTTCATGCCCGGCAAATTCGTTTTCCCCGGCGGCCGCGTCGACAAGGCCGACAATCGCGTGCCGGTCGCAGCGCCGATCACGCCGGAGCTCGAAGCCAATCTGTTGAAGGGCAGCCCGAAGATCACGCCCGGCCGCGCGCGTGCGCTTGCCAACGCCGCGATCCGCGAGGCCTGCGAAGAGACCGGGCTCTGCCTCGGCCGCAAGGTCGAGAAGCGGCACAAGCTCGACGGGCCCTGGGCGCCGTTCGCCGATGCAGGTCTGTTGCCTGATCCGTCCGGCCTGTTCCTGATCGCGCGCGCGATCACCCCGCCCGGCCGCGTCCGCCGCTTCGACACGCGCTTCTTCACTGCCGACGCCTCGACCATCGCGCATCGTGTCGAGGGCGTGGTGCATGCCGATGCCGAGCTGGTCGAGCTGGTCTGGGTCGAGATCGGCTCCGAGCCGCTCGCCGACGCGCATGCCATGACCAAGAACGTGCTCGCCGAGCTCGACCGCCGTCTCGCCACCGGACCGCTCCGCCACGACGCGCCGGTGCCGTTCTTCCATTTCTACGGCGGCAAGATGCAGAAGGACGTGCTGGGGGCGTAGTATGATCCTCGTCATTCCGAGGCGATGCGCAGCATCGAACCCGGAATCCCGAGATTGCGGCGCGAGATTCCGGTTCATCGCTGCGCGATGCCCCGGAATGACACTGTCGAGAGAGCTGCCAAAAACAAAATAATCTTCCCGATGGCGCGCCGCGAAACGCCTCCCTATCTGTTCCGCTAACGACATCAAGGACGGAACGGGCAATGGCGAAGCGTCAACTCAAGCTCGGCGCGTTCATGCGGCCGATCAGCATTCACACCGGTGCCTGGCGCTATCCCGGGGCCTGGCCCGACGCCAATTTCAACTTCGACCACATCAAGACGCTGATCCGCAAGCTCGAGGCCGGCAGGTTCGACGCCTTCTTCATGGCCGACCATCTGGCCGTGCTGAACATGCCGATCAACGCGCTGAAGCGCAGCCACACCGTGACCTCGTTCGAGCCGTTCACCCTGCTGTCGGCACTCGCCGCCGTGACGGAGAATATCGGCCTGATCGCGACCGGTTCGACCACCTTCGACGAGCCCTATCACGTCGCGCGGCGCTTCGCCTCGCTCGACCACATCTCGGGCGGCCGCGCCGGCTGGAATATCGTCACCACATCCAATCCGGACGCGGCGCTGAATTTCGGCCTCGACGATCACATGGAGCACGCCGAGCGCTACAGGCGCGCCCGCGAGTTCTACGACGTCGTCACCGGCCTGTGGGATTCCTTCGCCGACGATGCGTTCGTGCGCGATGTCGAGTCCGGGCTGTTCGTCGATCCCGACAAGATGCATGTGCTCAATCACAAGGGCAAATATCTCTCGGTCCGTGGGCCGCTGAACATCGCCCGCCCCGTGCAGGGCTGGCCTGTCATCGTGCAGGCCGGCGCTTCCGATGACGGCAGGCAGCTTGCGGCCGAGACCGCGGAAGCCGTGTTCACCGGCGGCGGCAGCCTGGCCGACGGACAGAAGCTCTATGCCGACATCAAGGGCCGCATGGAGAAGATCGGCCGCGATCCCGAACATCTGAAGATCCTGCCCGGCGCCTTCGTCGTCGTCGGCGACAGCGTTGAGGAAGCCAAGGAGAAGCGCGCACTGCTCGACAGCCGCGTGCATTACGACAGCGCGATCGCCTCACTGTCGGTGATCCTCGGCACCGATGCGTCCGGCTTTGATCCTGACGGACAGTTGCCGCCGATCCCCGAAACCAATGCCAGCAAGAGCAGCCGGCAGCGCCTTGTCGATGTCGCGGCGCGCGACAAGCTCACCGTGCGTCAGCTCGCGCAGCGCGTCGGCGGCTATGGCGGGCTCGCCTTCGTCGGCACGCCGCAGACCATCGCCGACCAGATGGAGGAATGGTTGACCGGCCGGGGCAGCGACGGCTTCAACATCATGTTCCCCTATCTGCCGCAGGGCCTGTTCGAGTTCGTCGATAAGGTGGTGCCGGAACTGCAAAAGCGCGGGATTTTCCGCACAGAGTATGAGGGGCGGACCTTGCGCGAGAATTTGGGCCTGCCGCGGCCGAAAAATCAGTTCTTCGAGGGGTAATAGGCCCGGAATCGGGGTGATCTTGGCTCAGAAATCCTTGACTTTGGGCTGTTTCTGGCTAGTTTCCCGGCCAAACGCGGGCCGATTTGGCCGGCTCCCGAATTCCCCCGATTTTCGAGGTTTTGCACATGGCCAAGGCGGTCACCATCAAGGTCAAGCTCGTGTCGACGGCCGACACCGGCTTCTATTACGTTGCCAAGAAGAATTCGCGCACCATGACCGACAAGCTGGTCAAGAAGAAGTACGACCCGGTCGCGCGCAAGCACGTCGAGTTCAAGGAAGCCAAGATCAAGTAAGATCGGCTGCTTCCGACGTTTCAAACGGGGCCCTCGCGGCCCCGTTTTTGCTTTCTAGGCTTGCGTCATCCCTCATGATTCCCGGAGCAGTCCCGGGCGCAGGGCTCAGATGATCGCAACCTTGGACGAGGGAAACGTCGGCGGCTACTCGGTCGCTTACGGCCGCGAGGACATCTACTTTCCGGTCTATGTCACGGCAGCCCTCGCCGCGATCTTCCTGACCGCGACCTGGATCACGGGCGCGATCTATTGGCTGGCGCCGGCAGCGGCAGCGGGCGGCTTCACCTATTACAACATCCCCCTGCTGGAGGCTGGTCGTCCGACGATCGGGGCCAACCAGTACGGCATCTTCATCCAGGCCTTCGGGCTGATCCGCTGGCGCGCCATCACGCGCATCGACCTCGTCGAGATCGCTGAGCGCGCGATGACGGTTCACGAGTTGCAGATCGCGCTTAACGGACCGCTCGGCAGCGCGCTGGTGGCCGATTGGCGCAAGCGGCCGGCCTACCGGCTGTTGATGCGCCTGCCGTGGCGCATGGACCATCGTGGCGTAGTTCGCGTCAATTTGGAGCCATTCGACCGGACGCCCGACGAGATCCACCGGACGTTCCTCAGGATGTGGCGTTACTACCGGAGCTAACCCTTGAACGCCTCGTCACGCAGATGCGCGTCTGCGATCTCTGCATCCGGATTGTGTGTGATCGTCATGAACCAAATGAGGCTGAAGAACAGCGACCACGCTGTGTTCCAATAGAACCAGTTCATCGGATCACCTCGAACAGCTTAAATCCGCGCCAGCGGGCGAAGATCGCCAGCTGCGCGGAATGCCGCCAAAGTCTACTGCACGACCTCGCCGTGCAGTGCCAAATCCAACCCTTCGCGCTCGATGTCCCGCGTCACGCGAAGCCCGACGAAGAGATTGATCACGAACAGGATGATCAGGCTCACCACAGCATCATACACGAAAACCGTCGCAACGCCGATGCATTGATTGAGGAACTGCCCGGGATTTCCTTCCAGAACACCTGCCGTTCCGCCATACTGCTCGACCGCGAACACCCCGGTCAGCAGCGCCCCGACGATGCCGCCAAGGGCATGGACACCGAAGCAGTCCAGCGCATCATCGTAGCTGAACATGCGCTTCAAGCCGGTGCATCCCCAGTAGCAGCAGACGCCGGCGGCGATGCCGATCGCGAAAGCGCCGACCGGCCCGACGAAGCCGGAGGCCGGCGTGATCGCGACGAGGCCCGCCACGGCACCCGAGCAGATGCCGACCACGGTCGGCTTGCCCTTCAACGCCCATTCCACCAGCATCCAGGTGAAGCCTGCCACAGCCGTTGCGATCTGGGTCACCAGCATGGCCATGCCCGCCTGCATTCCGGCCGTGACGGCGGAGCCGGCATTGAAGCCGAACCAGCCGACCCACAGCAGCGAGGCGCCGATGAAGGTCAGCACCATGTTGTGCGCCGGTCCGGTCTCGCTACGCTTTCCGAGCATGATCGCGCACATCAGGCCGGCCACGCCGGCATTGATGTGCACAACGGTGCCGCCGGCGAAATCGAGAACCTTGACATACGCAGCGTCGTTACCCGCCGAGAAGATCCCGTCAGGGCCCCAGACCCAGTGCGCGATCGGCGCATAGACGAAGATCGCCCACAGCCCGATGAACCAGAGCATCGCGGAGAACTTCATCCGCTCGGCAAAAGCGCCGGCGATCAGCGCCGGCGTGATGATGGCGAACGTCATCTGGAAGCAGATGTAAACGGACTCGGGGATCGTCGCAGCGAGCGGATTGGGATTGCCGATGCCACCCTTGCCGATGTCGCTCAGGATGTCCTTGAGGAACAGGCGATCGAGTCCGCCGATGAACGGCGTGCCGGCACGAAACGCCAGACTGTAGGTGAGGACGGCAAACAGGATCGTGACCAGGCAGGTGACCGCGAAGCTGGTCATCACGGTATCGCCGACATTCTTCTTGCGCACCATGCCGCCATAGAACAGGCCGAGCCCCGGGATCGTCATCATCAGGACGAGCGCGACTGACGTGAGCATCCAGGCGGTGTCGCCGGAATTCGGCGTGCACTTCTCGAGAATCTTGCCGCCACAGGCAGGCGGCGCCGCCGCATCCTCGGCCAGCGCGAGCTCGCTGAACAGCAGGCAAAGGAACGCCACGCCCAACAAGGCAACCACGATTCTCACGAGCTTCTGGCGCGTGTGTGTCGCAGACTCCATCATCGACCTCCCATCACAAGAGAAATGCTGGCGTTCGGAATGGGCGCGGCGCGTTCGCAGCGTGAGCGCCGAAGGACAGCGCGCGTCCGGCTATCGGGATGTCTCGAAGTGCCGCGGTGCGGGTGGCGGGATGCAGCGAAGTCGCAGCGGCATCAGGCCCGACGCAGGGCACAAGGGCCTCCTGCTCGGCGGCGCGGCAAAGGCCGTGGTGCGCGGATGGCTGGAGAATGACGGCGACTAGCCCCATCGCGGCCAGCCCTTCCCAAAGTCCCCAGGCCGGAACCCTCAGCGAGGGTTTCCGGCACGATTTCTAGCCAAATTGAAACAAGATTCGTGCCACCACTGCGCGCCGCGTAACACTTTGAAAACGCTATCGCTTCGATCCGCGGCCGGAACCGCATCGCGCTCCATTGCACGCTCTTGCGGCAAGTGTCCGGTCAAAAACTAGGCAGCATCTGGCGACTGCCCTCGCAAGGAGCAGCCGCCAGCTTCGCAGGAATTCTGAAAGCTAAGCGGCCTTGAGCAGTGGTGGTTGCGCCGGCCTGATCAACGCGAAGGCGAACTGGATGATGCCGCCGGCAAGGCCCAGCGCGACGCCGATGCGCCAGGCCATGGTGTAGGAGCCGAGCGAGTCGTAGATCAGCCCTCCTCCGTAAGCGCCGAGGAAGCTGCCGACCTGGTGGCTCATGAAGGCGAGGCCCTGGATCATCGCCTGCCAGCGCAAGCCGAACATCTCGGCCACCGCGCCCGCGACCAGCGGACCGACGCCCATCCAGAGGAAGCCCATGATCGCGCCGAACAGCAGCGTCGAGCCGGGCGTTGCCGGCAGCATGAAGTACCAGGCGAGCGCCAGCGAGCGCAGGATGTAGATCGCGCCGAGCAGCGCCAGCTTGTTCCAGCGCTGGCCGGCCCAGCCGAAGAACAGCGAGCCCAGCACATTGAAGCCGCCAATCATGCCGAGCGTCTGCGCGCTCAGCATCGGATCGAGCCCGCAGATCGCGAGATACGACGGCAGATGCGTGGTGAGGAAGACGAGCTGCATGCCGCAGACCATGTAGGCGCAGGTCATCACCACGAAGGCTGCGTTGCCGAACGCGGTCTTCGCCGCCGTCGCCGCGGTGGCGTTGCCGATGTCGTCGCCAGCGGGCTTCGGCAACGGAATCTTGTCGACGCGGCCGGCGTACAACGCCGCCGGGATCATGAAGATCGAGAGAATGACAAAACCGGCAAGTCCGACGCGCCAACCGAAACCCTCATTGAGCATCTGGCCGATCGGCGCCGACAGCAGCGCGCCGAGCGAGCCCGCGGCGGAGACCATGCCGAGCACTGTCGAGCGTACCGTCTCCGGCACCGCGCGCGCCGAGACCGACATTGCGATCGCATTCGCGGTGCAGGCGAGCGAAAGGCCGATCAGGACACCGGCGCCGATCATGATGGCAACGAGCCCATGCGCCGTCGTCATCAGCACGAGGCCCGCGATGTAGGCCAGCGCGCCGACCACCATGATCGGGCGAAAGCCGTAACGCACCGTCATCGCGCCGGCGACCGGCTGCAGAAAACCCCAGGCGAGGTTCTGCACCGCGAGCGCCAGCGTGAAGTGGGATATCGAGATGCCGATGTCGTGCGTCAGCGGCTGCATGAAGATGCCGAGGCTCTGCCGCAGTCCCATGCTCAGCGTGAGCATGATGGAGGCGCCGATCAGGATGGGAAGGGTGGGACGCAGGACCTGCAACAGGGGCATTGTTCTTATTCTCCCATAACGGCACGGCACGCGTGCCATGGCCTGCGATTCATGCATGTTTTGGTTACACAGACCTGTATACTTAGGCTATACAGGGGGCCGACTGTCAAGCGAAGAGGATCATGGCTGGCGCATGGCTTCCCCGCCTCCCAAACAGACCATGAAGGAGCGGATCCTCGAGACCGCCGACAGACTGTTCTACCTGCAAGGCATTCGCGCCATCGGCGTCGACACCATCGCGGCCGAGATCGGCATCAGCAAGCGCACGCTCTACAACCACTTCCCGTCGAAGGACGCGCTGATCGAAGCCTATCTGCAACGCCGCTTCGTGCAGCCGCGTCCCTCCGACAAGCCGCCGGCCGAGCAGATTCTCGCAACCTTCGATTCGCTGGAGCGGCGCTTCTCGGCGAAGGATTTTCGCGGCTGCCCGTTCGTGAACGCGGTGGCCGAGCTCGGGCCGGAGGACGAGGATCGCACCTTCAGGAACATCGCAATCGCCTTCAAGGAAAGCCGCCGGCTCTGGTTTCGCGATCTGCTGCGACAGCTCGGCGTCGCCGATGCCGAGGGACTTGCGACCCAGCTCACGCTGCTGGTCGATGGCTCGATCGCGCAGGATCTGGTGCGCGACGATCCGGCGATGGCGCGCGCGGCCAAGGAAGCCGCGCGCGTGTTGCTGGCAAATGCAGGCGTCAAGGTCGGCAGCCCCGCCCCCGCCGGCAAGAAACGCGCCGGATAAATCCGGTTGCGTGCGGAAGTCAGGTTTGGTTGTTAACACCGACCGCAGGCCACGGCATTCCCGGCTGGATATTCCGTCCGGCGAGATTGGCAGCGACCGCGCGAAGACCTGCTACTTAGAAGACTTGCGGCACAACAGGGGAACGACCATGGAAGATCTGAAGGTGACGGCCACCGGCTATGATTTCGCGCCGGCGCGCGCGGCCATGCAGCGCTATATCGACAACGATCTCCTGTCCGGCATCTCCTGGACGGTTCTGGTCGGGCGCGACATCGCTGACACGGGATGCGTCGGATGGGCCGACAAGGAAGCGCAGATTCCGCTGCGCACCGATCACATCTTCCGCGTCTTCTCCAACACCAAGCTGATCACCTCCTGCGCGGCGCTGCTGCTGGTCGAGGAAGGCCGCTTTCGGCTCGACGATCCGATCGAGACCTTCATCCCGCAACTCAGAAACCGGAAGGTGCTGCGGCCGGGCGCGACGTCGATCGACGACACCGAGCCGGCGCAGCGGTCGATCACCATTCGCCATCTGCTGAGCCACTCGGCCGGCCTCAGCTACGGCCTGTTCGATCCGGGCACACCGATTTTCAAGGCCTACAACGAGCGCAAGATCCTCAATCCGATGACGACGCTCGCTGACATGGTCGACGGTCTGTCCGATCTGCCGCTGGTGTTCCATCCCGGCTCGTCATGGGAATATTCCGTTGCCATCGACGTGGTCGCACGGCTGGTCGAGGTGGTGAGCGGCCAGCCGTTCGACAAGTTCATCAAGGCGCGGATCCTCGATCCGCTCGGCATGGTCGACACCGGCTTCCATGTTCCGGAGAAGGATCACAACCGGCTCGTCGCCTATTACGCCGGCGCCGATCTGATGGACCCGATGAAGCCCGGGCTGACGCGCACCGACAACGCGCCCTATCCTGGCGCCTATCTGCGCCCGGTGCCGCGCTTCAATGGCGGCGGCGGCCTCGTCTCGACGCTGCATGACATGGTCGCGCTGATCCACAGCCTGCTGCCCGGCGGGCCGACGCTGCTGAAGCCGGAGACGATCGCGCAGGCGATGACCAACCAGCTCACGCCGGGCCAATGGATCCGCTTCGCGATGATGGGCGAGCAACCCGGCAAGACCTATGGTCTTACCGGCGGGTTGATCCTCAACCCCTCCCCGATCGATCATCCCGACGCCGCCGGCGAACTCTATTGGGGCGGTGTCGCAGGCACGCAGTGGTGGATTTCGCCCAAAACGGGCATCGCCGGAGTCATGATGACGCAGCGCCAGATGGCGTTCGTCCATCCGTTCTCGTTCGAGTTCAAGCGGATGGCCTACGACGCGGTGAAGCACGGCCGCTAAGGGCACTTCGTAGCCCGGATGAAGCGCAGCGAAATCCGGGAAGCTGGTGCAAGCGGCGCGATACCCCGGATTGCGCTTCGCTGCATCCGGGCTACGAGATCGCGCTACGCTGCCGCAGACACCACGCGGTTGCGGCCGTCGTGCTTGGCGCGATAGAGCGCGGTGTCGGCGCGCTTGAGCACATCGGTGACCTGCTCGCCCTTGCGCTCCAGCGTGGTGAGACCGATCGAGATCGTGACGGTGATCCGCTTGCCGCCCTTGTCGACGGTGAAGGGCTCGCCCGCGATCGAGCGGCGCAGCCGCTCGGCGACCATGCCGGCGACATGCAGGTCGGTCTCGGGCATCACGATGACGAACTCCTCGCCGCCATAGCGGCAGGCGAGATCAATGCCGCGGATCGACTTGCGGATGCGGACGGCGAATTCGCGCAGCACGTCGTCGCCGGCATCGTGGCCGTAGGTGTCGTTGATCGCCTTGAAGTAGTCGATGTCGAGGATCATCAGCGCCAGCGGCTTGCCGCGGATCGAGGCCTGCTCCGCCAGCGTCGCGAGGTGGCTTTCCATGTAGCGTCGGTTATTGAGACCGGTCAGCGCATCCGTGATCGCCATCTCGATCGAGTTCTGCACATTGTCGCGCAGATGATCGGTGTAGCGGCGGCGGCGGATCTGCGTGCGCGCACGCGCCAAGAGCTCGTTCTTGTCGACCGGACGCAGCAGGTAGTCGTTGACGCCGATCTCGAGCCCGCGCATGAGCCGCGTGTTGTTGTCGGCATCCGAGATGGCGAGGATCGGGACCTGGCGCGTGCGCTCCAGCGAGCGGGCCTGACTGCACAGCCGCAGACCGTCGTAATTGTCGAGGCTGAGTGACACGATCAGCAAGTCGTAATTGCCCTCGGCGGCGTGGAACAAAGCTTCCGACGGATTGATCTCGACGTCGACGTTGTGTTCGGCGGAGAGGATCGGCGCCAGTTTCTCGTAGGACGACGGCCGGTCGTCGACGAGGAGAATGCGGCCGCCGGTGCCCTTGTCGGCGATCGCGCTGCGCTCGGGCGCCTGCATGCCGATCTCGAGCGAGGTGATGGCGCGCATGCGCAGCTCATCGGTCATCATCTTCAGCCGCGTCAGCGAGCGCACGCGCGCGATCAGCACGACGTCGGACACCGGCTTGGTCAGGAAGTCATCGGCGCCGGCTTCAAGGCCGCGCACGCGATCGGCCGGGCTGTCGAGCGCGGTGACGATGACGACCGGAATGAAATGGGTCGCCGGATTCGACTTCAGCCGGCGGCAGACCTCGAAGCCGTCCATGTCGGGCATCATGACGTCGAGCAGGATGATGTCGCATTCGGCGCGTGCGCAAATTTCCAGTGCCTCGGTCCCGTTGGAGGCAGTCAGCACATCGAAATATTCCGCTGACAGACGGGCTTCCAACAACTTGACGTTCGCCGGAACGTCATCGACCACGAGGATACGCGCGGACATTGCACCACAACTCCCCTATCCGATAAAGCGTCGGACAGTCTCAATAAATTTGCCGACCGAGATCGGCTTGGACAAATAGGCTTCGCAGCCGCCCTCGCGGATGCGTTCTTCGTCGCCCTTCATGGCGAAGGCGGTGACCGCGACCACCGGAATCGCGCGCAGATCGGGATCGTCCTTGATCCAGCGCGTGACCTCCAGGCCGGAAACCTGGGGTAGCTGGATGTCCATCAGGATGAGGTCGGGGCGCAGCTTGCGGACAAGGTCGAGCGCTTCGAAGCCATTGCTGGTGCCCGAAGTCTGATAGCCGTGCGCTTCCAACAGATCGCGAAAGAGCTTCATGTTGAGCTCGTTGTCCTCCACGATCAGGACGGTTTTGGCCATCCCGTCCCTCCCAAACCCAGGAGACGGGCCCGGCTGCGGTACCTCACGCACCGCGCTCGGGGCGCGTCGAAAATGTGAATTCAAACTAGCGCCAGAATCGCTCTAACCCGTTAACCCGAAGTCCAACTTCCGCAGCGTGGTTTCCGTTGCTTGAACACATGCGGAAGACTCGGGCATGATGGGCCTCTCAATAGAGACCATAAGTTAACGGAAAGGCAAACCGGCGCGTTGAAAAAGCCTGTTCACAACCCCCGGGAAGTTGCTGAAATCGTTGCGATTCAGGCGCTCGGCTTCATTGCCGGCGATCCCGAGCGGCTGGGCCTGTTCCTGGCTGAAACCGGAATCGGTCCAGAGACGCTGCGGAACGCCGCGTCCGATCCTCAATTTCTTGCGAGCGTGCTCGATTTCGTGATGCGCGACGACGCAACCGTCAAGGCGTTTGCAAAGGCCTCGGAACTGCACCCGACCAATATCGCCGCCGCCCATCAAGCGCTGGGCGACCCGAAATGGGAGCGCGACGTGCCGTGACGACGGCAGCGGCAGCTTCCGACGGCCCCCTCAGTTTCTGCCGAGACTGCCTCGGCGACCTCGATATCAAGATGAAGCGATGCAGCCATTGCGGCTCGCCGCGGCTGGTGCGTCATCGCTCCCTACCCGCGCTGGCGCTGGCGCATATCGACTGCGATGCGTTCTATGCCACCGTCGAGAAGCGCGACAATCCCGAGATCGCCGACCGTCCGGTCATCATCGGCGGCGGCAAGCGCGGCGTGGTGTCGGCCGCCTGCTACATCGCCCGCACCTATGGCGTCCGCTCGGCGATGCCGATGTTCAAGGCGCTGGAACTCTGCCCGGACGCGACCGTGATTCCGCCGGACATGGCGAAGTATGTCCGGGTCGGACGCGAGGTGCGGCAGGCGATGCAGGCGCTGACGCCGCTGGTCGAGCCGCTGTCGATCGACGAAGCCTTCCTCGATCTCGCCGGCACGCAGCGCGTCCATGGCATGATCCCGGCCAAGGTGCTCGCCAAATTCGCCCGCGATGTCGAACGCGACATCGGCATCACGGTGTCGGTCGGCCTGTCCTGCAACAAGTTCCTCGCCAAGATCGCCTCCGACCTCGACAAGCCGAGGGGCTTTGCCGCGCTCGACCAGGACGAGGCGCGCGAGATGCTGGCCAGCAAACCGGTCGGGTTCATCTACGGCGTCGGCCCTGCGACCCAGGAGAAGCTGGTGCAGCGCGGCTTTCGCATCATCGCCGACCTGCAGCGCGCCGACGAGAACGAATTGATGAAGCAGTTCGCGAGCGAAGGCCGCCGGCTGTGGCGGCTCGCGCGCGGCATCGACGACCGCAGCGTGGTGGCCGATCGCGGCGCCAAGACGATCTCGAGCGAGACCACCTTCGAGACCGACATCCGCGACTTCGCAACGCTGGAAAGACTGCTCTGGAAACTGTCCGAGAAAGTCTCGGCGCGGCTGAAGACCAGCGAGCTCTCGGGCTGCACCATCACGCTGAAGCTGAAGACCGCGGACTTCCGCCAGCGTACCCGTTCGCAATCGATCCAGACCCCGACCCAGCTTGCCGCCAAGATCTTTGCGGTGTCGCGCGAGATGCTCGCGAAGGAAATTGACGGCACCGCCTTCCGCCTGATGGGCACCGGCGTCAGCGCGCTGCGCCCGGGCGCGCAGGCCAACGATTCCGACATGCTCGACCGCCGCTCGGCGCACGCCGAACGCGCGATGGACAATCTGCGCAAGAAATTCGGCAATGCCGCCGTGATCAGGGGCATTGCCTATGAGGGGCCGCAGAAGAGCGCGGAGGAGTAATCGGTCGTCATGGCCGGGCTTGACCCGGCCATCCATCAACGAGGACTCTTTGAAAAGCGATGGATGCGCGGGTCGAGCCCGCGCATGGCGACTGCGCAGCCCTTCAATCCGTGACCGCAACCGCCTCGATCTCGATCAGCCATTCCGGCGCCGCGAGCGCGGTGACGCCGACCAGCGTAGAGGCCGGCGGCTCCATGCCCTCAAAGAACGCCGAGCGTGCCTTACCGATGATGGGACGGAGTTCCGGCTTGTAGCCGACGACGAAGGTCGTGATCTTCACGATATTGGAATAGCCGGCTCCGGCGGCCTTCAGCGCCATGCCGAGGTTCTGCATCACCTGCGTCGTCTGCGCGGCAAGATCGCCGGCGCCGACCACGCGGCCCTCCTCGTCGACCGACACCTGTCCCGAAATGTAGATCGTGCGCGCGCCGGAGGCGACGACGACGTGGGAGTAAGCCGGATTGTGATGCAGGCCGCTGGGGCGAAGGTGGTTGAGCTCGCTCATGAGGTGCCTCCCTGACACGCGTGTTTGTGGGAAGCCTACTCGTGTCGGACGGTTCCGGCCAGTGCGGTGTCGTGGAGTGCTCGGGCTTGCTCCGCCGTCGTCCCGACGAAAGCAGGGACCCATAACCACCGAAGGTGATTGTTGTGCGACGCTGGGGCCACAGCCCCCTTCAACAACTCACCCCTGTGGTGATGGGTCCCGGGTCGCGCTTCGCTTGCCCGGGACGACGCTGAGTGGGTGGCGATAGCCAGCCCTCACTTGCAGGGCTTGGAATCCCTGACGTCGAATTTGTCCAGCGCGCCCGAGATCACGAAATCGTTGTAGTCCAGTACCAGCGCGCGGGAGACGCCGTTCTCGTACAGCTCGAACGACATCGCGTAGACCGGCGTCTGCTCGCCGTCCTTCGCGCGCGCGTCGCTGTCGTAATAGCTCACCGTCACCGGCCAGCGCGTCATGGTCTTCATCGCATTGCTCGCCGTCGACGGATCGGGCGATGACGGCGCGCGGTCGCCTGCGATCGGCCGGCCGATCACGGTCAGCGTGTTGTAGATCTTCTCGCCGTTGTCGGAGCCGTCATAGACGGTCTGCTCGAGCACCGACTTGCCGTCGCGGGCGGCAGCGATGATGTGCTGGATCTGCTCGGTCGGGAACACGATCTTGCCGTCGATATTGAACGTCTTCTTCACCGGCTGGGTCAGCTTCACGGTGATATGATCGCCGACCCGCTCGGCGATGCCGTCGACCGGCGACGATTCGCTGTCGTTCATCCGCGTGTCGATCTTGAAGCGGTAGCTTTTGCCCGACGCGTCCTCCCAGGACGTGGAGCGAAGATCGGACAGCGTCACCTTGCCCTCGCCGCTGTCGAGCTCCGACACCTGGCGGAATTCGGAGGTATAGCCTTCGCAGGAGTTGCCGGAGAAATTGTAGAGGATGCGCCCGCGCGCATCGCTGACCGAGTTGGAGCCGCGCGACTTCACCAGGCTGAGGTCGTAGAGCGCCTGATGCGCGAGAAACGGCCCGCTTGCCGCAGCGACTGCGGACGCCTGAACCAGGCCGGATCCTGCGGCAACGGCGATCGCAAACACCAGGGCACGCGACGGAGTCCGGAACGGCAGGGTCATATGGTTTCCTCAAGGAGGCAGGGATTCGCCACAATAGTGACGGTGGTATTGCGCCGCAACTGGGGCAAGTCTGACAAAATGGCAATGTACGCAGCGAAAATGCCGTCATTTTCAGCAGCTTTCCGTGCGATTCGGCACCTCATGGCCGCGTTGTCCTCACCTTACCGTCGCTTGCAACCGGCGGCACGATGCGCGAAACAATCGAAACAAACTTGGCCCTGACCGCGTTTCAGGCTTCGTGCAATCCAATTGGGGGACCAAAAGATGGCGGGTACCGTCGAACAAAAACTGGCGTCACAGGGCATCACACTTCCGGAGCCGACCTCCCCGGTCGCAAACTATGTCCCCTTCGTCCGCAGCGGAAACCTGCTGTTCGTGTCGGGCCAGGTCTGCTTCAACGCCGAGGGCAAGCTGATCGCCAAGGGCAAGCTCGGCGCCGGCGTCACGCTCGAACAGGGCGCCGCTGCCGCGCGCGGCTGCGCAATCAACCTGCTGGCCCAGATCAAGGCCGCGCTCGGCGACCTCGATAAGGTCGTGCGCGTGGTGCGGCTCGGCGGCTTCATCAATTCGGCGCCCGACTTCTTCGACGGGCCGAAGGTACTGAACGGCGCTTCCGACCTGATGGTCGAAGCATTCGGCGACAAGGGCCGCCATGCCCGCACCACCGTCGGCGTCGCCTCGCTGCCCGCGGACGCCGCGGTCGAAGTCGAAGGCGTGTTCGAAGTCGCCTGATCGATGCGCGCTCCTGATTGGCTGACGAAACGGCCGGTCGCCCATCGCGGCCTGCATGATGCCGCGCGCGGTATCATCGAGAACATGCCGGCCGCGGCCACCGCCGCGGTCGCCGGCAACTTCGCCATCGAGTGCGATATCCAGCTCACCGCCGACGGCGAGGCCATGGTGCACCACGACGATGCGCTCGGCCGCCTCACCGAGGGGGCGGGCCTGCTGGCAACCAGGACCGCGGCCGAGCTGAAGGCCGTCAAGTTCAAGGACACCGCCGAGCATATGATGACGCTCGGCGATCTCTGCGCGCTGGTCGCCGGCCGCGTGCCGCTGGTGGTCGAGGTGAAGAGCCATTTCGACGGCGACCGCAAGCTGGTGCGGCGGATGGCCGAGGTGCTGGCGTCGTATTCCGGCCCGGTGGTCGGCATGTCCTTCGATCCCGACCAGGTGCTGGCGCTGCGCGAGATCATGCCGAACCTGCCGCGCGGCATCACCGCCCAGCGCACCTATGACGACGGCCATTGGGACAAGCTGACGCCGGCGCAGCGCGACAGCATGCTGTACCTGCGGCACGGCTTTACGACCGAGCCGCATTTCGTCGCCTATTGGGTCAACCAGCTGCCGGCGCCGGAGCCGTGGATCGCCCGCAACGTGTTCGGCTGTCCGCTGCTGGCCTGGACCGTGCGGACGGTGGAACAGCGCGAGCGCGCGGCGCGCTACGCCGACCAGATGATCTTCGAGGGGTTCGTGCCGGGAACCTGACATGTCCGAGGCATGCCCTTGCAGTCTTGAACTCGTCGCTGCGACGCACGATGTTGGCGAGGGTTGGTCGTCATCGGCGATGGCGGAATGCGGGGCATGATCCGGAAGTGGAGCCAGCTGTTCCGGAAAGATCATGCTCAAACGAGGCACCGGTCTTCATTCTCGATGGCGTCTTCTGAAATCACCCTAGAGGCTGTAGCTGACATCGGCGGCATTCCGGCCGCCGAATGGGACGCCTGCGCCAATCCCAAGGCGGATGCGGACAGCATCCATCACCTCGACACGCTGGCCTCGCCCGGTTCCGCAAATGATTGCCAGACCGCCGCAAGTTCGAGCTATAACCCATTCGTTTCCCACGCCTTTTTTGCCGCCGCAGAAGCCTCCAATTCGGCCTGCCCGCGGACCGGCTGGGGCCCGCGGCATCTGATCGCAAAGCTCGATGGCCGGATCGTCGGCGTCGTGCCCTGCTATCTGAAATCGCACTCGCAGGGCGAATACGTGTTCGATCGCGGCTGGGCCGAGGCCTATCACCGCGCCGGCGGCAACTATTACCCGAAGCTGCAGGTGTCCGTCCCCTTCACGCCCGCGACCGGGCCGCGGCTGCTGATCCGCGACGGCGTCGACCGCGAAGTGATCGGCTCGGCGCTGGCGCGGGGCCTGCGGGCGCTCTGCAACGCCACCGAGGCCTCCTCCGTGCATGTGACGTTCGCCCGCGAGGACGAGGCCAGGTTCCTCGGCGCACACGGTTTCCTGCAGCGGACCGACCAGCAGTTCCACTGGCACAATGACGGCTACAAGACCTTCGACGACTTTCTCGGCTCGCTGAACTCGCGCCACCGCAAGGGCATCAAGCGCGAGCGCCGCGAGGCGGTTGCCGCCGGGATCACCATCCACTGGCTCACCGGCTCGGACATCACCGAGGACGCCTGGGATGCGTTCTTCGAGTTCTACATGGAGACCGGCTCGCGCAAATGGGGCCGGCCGTATCTGACCCGAGAATTCTTCTCGCTGATCGGCGAGACCATGAGCCGCGACGTGCTGCTGGTGATGGCCAAGCGCGACGGCCGCTGGATCGCCGGTGCGATCAACTTCATCGGCTCGGACACGCTGTTCGGCCGCAACTGGGGCGCGATCGAGCACCACCCGTTCCTGCATTTCGAGGTCTGCTACTACCAGGCGATCGATTTCGCGGTTCAACGCGGGCTCAAGGTGGTGGAGGCCGGCGCGCAGGGCGAGCACAAGCTGGCGCGCGGCTACCTGCCGCAGACCACCTATTCGGCGCATTTCATCGCCGACCCCGGACTGCGCCGGGCGATCGCCGATTACCTCAAGCGCGAGCGCGACTATGTCGCCGAGGTCGGCCGCGAGCTCACCGAGGCCGGCCCGTTCCGCAAGACGGTCGACGACGACGCTTGACGTCTCCGCCGCCACCTAGGCAATAAACCAGCATCATCAAGGAACCGCCGCCATGCCCGCCGCCTACGACAACAACAACATCTTCGCGAAGATCCTGCGCGGCGAGCTGCCCTGCTACAAGGTCTATGAAGACGAGCACGTGTTCGCGTTCCTCGACATCATGCCGCGCTCGCCGGGGCATACGCTCGTCATTCCGAAGGCCCCTGCCCGCAACATCCTCGACATCAAGCCCGACGACTACGCCCATGTCGCGCGCGCCTCGCACAAGATCGCCGCCGCCGCGATGAAGGCGTTCGAAGCCGACGGCATCACGGTGCAGCAATTCAACGAGCCCGCCGGTGGCCAGGTCGTATTCCATCTGCACATGCACGTCATGCCACGCAAGGACGGCGTCGCACTGCTGCCGCCTGCGAGCCACAAGGAAGATGCCAAGGTGCTGGAGGCCAGCGCGGCGAAGCTGATCGCGGCGTTGAAGTAATCCCACCACTGTCATTCCGGGGCGCGCGGAGCCCGGAATCTCGAGATTCCGGGGTCGATGCTTCGCATCGCCCCGGAATGACCGGTTGAGAGATTCTACTCGGTCTCGAAATCCCCCGCCTGCGGCGGGGCCAACGGCGTGAACTCGCAGCGGTCGGGCTTGACGTCGATCAGCGGCGTCTCGTCGAGGCAGTCGAGGCCGCGCACCAAAATGACGTTGCCTTCGACGCCGACCAGCTTGACGATCGCGGTGCCGATTGGATTGGGGCGCACCGGCGAGCGCAGCGAGAAGGTGCCGCGGGTGTTGCCGTTGTTCTTCGGGCTTTGCAGCACGATGTCGCGGCGCGACTGGTGCAGCCAGTACAGCACCTCGAGATTTGAATAGAAATCGACGCCCTTGATCGCGGCGACCCAGGGCTCGAAAATCTCGAGCCGGCACACCGGTCCGTCATGCCGCCCCTGCCGCGGCGTCGCCAGCCGCGAGGTCCAGGGCGTGCGGATGCGGCCGATGAAGACGAGCCCGGCATCGCGCGTCGTCGGCATGTCGACGGCGACCTCGCCCTGGCGCAGTTCCATTTCACGTACCATGTGTCAATCCAGCGATATGTTCAGCGCCTTGACCACGCCCGCCCATCGCGCGCGATCGGTATTCACGAACTTGTCGATCTCGGCCTGGCTCTTCGCATGCAGCGGCGGGAAACCGATCTTGAGCAGCGAAGCGCGGAACGCTTCGTCGTTCAAGGCCCGGTCGAGGCTAGCCTTGATCTTGTCGGCGACGTCGTCAGGCACTTTCGACGGCGCTGCGATACCATACCAGACGCTGACCGCATAATCGGGATAGCCGCTCTCGGCGATCGTCGGCAGATCGGGCAAATCGGGGATGCGCTCGGTCGAGCTGACGCCGAGCGGCCGCAGCATGCCCGATTTGACCGGCGGCAGCGCGGTGCCGAGCGTGTCGAACATCAGCTGGATGTTGCCGGACAGCAGATCGGTCAGCGCGGGTCCTGCGCCCTTGTACGGCACGTGGGTCATCTCGACGCCGGCCATCTGCTTGAACATCTCGCCGGCGAGATGAACCGTGCCGCCGGTGCCCGCCGATCCGAAATTGAGTTTTCCGGGATTCTTCTTCGCGTAAGCGACGAACTCCGCGATCGTCCTCGCCGGCACCGACGGGTGCACCTCCATGATCATCGGCGCGTCCGTGATGACGGACAGCAGGCGAAAATCCCTGGCCGGATCGTAGGGCAGCTTCTTGTAGAGCATCGGATTGAGCACGAAGATCGAGGCGGCCGTCACGAACAGCGTGTAGCCGTCGGGATCGGAGCGCGCCACCGCCTCGGCGCCGATCGCGCCCTGCGCACCGGCCTTGTTCTCGACCACGACCACCTGTTTGAGATCGCGCCCGAGATATTCGCCGACGATGCGGCCGAGCACGTCGGTCGGCCCGCCCGCGGCATAGGGCACCACGAGCTTGATCGGTCGCGTCGGATAATCCGCGGCACGCGCCGGCAGCGTCGCCGCCAGCAACCCCGTCAGAGCAACAATGAATAGCGATGATGCGCGCCGCTGCATGCCGTTTCCCCGTTGTCTTGTTCTTGGGGAGCGAGACTAGCGGATAATGCGGACGCCGCAATCAGCCGAGCCAGTATTTGCCCGCGATCATGACGACTTCGCCCGCGATCACGCCAGCGAAGATCGACTTCCTCGCCAGCATGAACACGACAAAGCCCGCGGCGACGGCGCCGTAACGCAGCCAGTCCGGCACGCTGGCGAGCGCGCCCGGCGGCTGCACCACGATCTGCGCGATGATACCGGCGAGGATCGCGGTGGCGACCGCCCTCACCCAGACCAAGAGCTCGGAGTTCTCGTCGATGCCGCCGCCGAACCACAGGCCGAGCATGCGCCAGATCTGGTTCGGGATGACGCCCGCAACGAACAGGATCGCGAGCGCGTGCCAGTCGCCGATGAAGGTACTCATGCGCGCGCCCCGACGATGCCCGCCCTCGCCCGGTGCACGGCATAAGCAATGGTGCCCGCGACGACCCCGCTGACCAGGATGTCGGCGCCGCTGTTTAGCATCGCCGCCAGCGGGAACAGCAATAAGCCAAGCACCAGCGCGATGACATCGGCGAGCTCGCGGCAGTTGCGCGCCGTGGAGAACAGGAAGGCGAGCGGCGTCAGCATCAGCATGCCGGCGGCGAACAGCGGCGTGAGGTTGGCCGCGAGCATGTAGCCGATCGTGTTGGCGATCAGGCAGACGGTGACCAGCCCGCAGCCGAGCCCGTGGATGAAGGCGATCCGCCGGTTGCGCGGCACCTGCGGCAGGAAGCGGAAGCATTCGACCCACAGCGTCACGGCGGTGAGATGCGCCACCAGGATCAGATGCCGCCGCTTGGTCTGTTCGGTGCGCATCATCGGCAACACCGAGACCACCATCGGGAACAGGCGGATCGCGCTGACGGTGACCGCGATCGCCGATTGCAGCACGGTGGCGCCGGAGCCGAGTGTCGTGATCACGATGATCTGCGCAGGGCCAGCCCAGACGAACGCCGTGCTCGCCAGCGTCCAGCCCAGCGAGAAGCCGGAATCATGCGCCAGCGCGCCGATGCCGAGATAGGTCGCAAACAGCACCAGGGTCAGCACGGTCGCGCCGATCGACCGCGCGCCCCATAGGAAGGCGCGGAACGAGGTGTGCCATTGCGGAGAATCGAGCGGAGGAAGCGCCACGGGGAACCGGATGGTTTTGCAATCGTGGCGGCTTAGGGCGCTGACAACGCAGGGTCAAGCAAGAGACGGCACAGGTCCGGTATGCGCCTCGGTAGCCCGGATGAAGCGCCAGCGAAATCCGGGGCCGCTCTTGCAACCGGCGAGAGCTGTCCCGGATTGCGCTTCGCTTCATCCGGGCTACCGATCCACGCAATCACGCCCTGTTCTTCAGCACGAAGCACGCCCCGCCCGCCTTGCGGATGCGGTTGCACAGGCCGTCGGCCTCGGGGCGCGTGTCGGCGCCGATGCGCACCTGGTAGAAGGTCGCGCTGCCGCGGGTGCGAAGCCGTGAGCTCAGCAAACTCGGATCCTGATCGCCGATCACGTTGGCAAGGCGCTTGATGGCGCGGGCATACATCGCGAGCGCCTTGTCGCGGCTGAAGCCGGCGGCAAGCTGCACGCCCCAGACCTTGGCGGCCGACAGCGTGATGTGCTGCTCCAGCCCAGCGACGAACGGATTCGGCGCGCGCTTGAGCAGCGCCATCAGCTCGCGGCAGCTCGTGGTCGGCGCGCGCTGCGGCATCTTGCCGTTGCGCCCGGCAGCGGCCCAGTCGTCGACGCTGGAGCCGGTGATCGCGGAGACGTAATTGCGCGTCTCCTGCGGCATGTAGCCGGAGCCGGCGAGCCAATCCTGGATCCGGCGCGGGCCGGCATTGTAGGCCGCGGCCGCGAGGCCGAGATTGCCGAACTGGTTGCGCAGCTCGCTGAGGAATTCGGCCGACTTCGGCAGCGCCTGCACCGGATTGAATGGATCGAGCAGCCCGCGCTCGTTCGCGGTGCCCGGCATGAATTGCGCGATGCCCTGCGCGCGCTGGCCGTTGCGGGTCATCGGACCAACCGCATCGGCCTGGAAGCGGCTCTCCTGCCAGATCACGCGCGCGAAGAATTCGAGCGGCAAATCGTTGGCCCGCGCCGCCGACTCGATCATCAGGCACATCGCCTCGCGGGTGTCGCTCTCGCGCGCATCATCCGCGGGCTTGTCGGTCGCCGCCACTGGCTTCTCGGCCGGTGCCGCGGGCGTATCCGCCGGGGGCGCGGCAGGTTTCTCGGCCGATGGTGCGGCCTGCTCTCCCGGCGGTGGCGCAGGCGGCTCCGCCGGCGCGGCCGCGGGCTGCTCAGCGGGCTTGTCCGGGGGCGGCGCTGCCGGCTGCTCGGCGCCTGGCGGCGGGGCCGGAGCCGCGGCCGGAGCGTCCTCCGCGCCGACCCCGGCCGGCGGCACCAGCAGCACAAGCATGACCAATGCGGCGCAACGACCGGTTCGCATGGCAATTCTGTTCCCGTGCGGGCGCGGCTTGACACCGCAAGCTCGTGGTCTAGCTATGGACTGAAATGATGGCGCGCAAAAGGGAGCGCAAAATGGCCGCAGCATCCGACGATCAACTCGGCTTTGCCCCCGATGACGACGCCCCGATCGGCTATATGAAGCGAACCCGCGATTATTACGCGGCGATCGGCTACACCACCCCCTACCGCTGGGCGCATTACACCTCCGCCCCGTTCCAGCCCTTGAAGAAGCCGCTGAACCAGTCCCGGGTCGCCATCATCACGACCGCGGCGCCGTTCGATCCGGCACGGGGCGACCAGGGTCCCGGCGCGAAATACAACGGCGGGGCCAAGTTCTATGCGGTCTATGACGGCGACACGTCAAAGCAGCACGATCTGCGGATTTCGCACATCGCCTATGACCGCACCCACACCACGGCGACCGACAACGGCACCTGGTTCCCGCTGGCACAGCTCAAGCGCCTCGCCGCGGCCGGCACGATCGGCGACGTCGCGCCGCGCTTCTTCGGCGCCCCGACCAACCGCAGCCACCGCGTCACCATCGAGACCGACGCGCCCGAAATCCTCAAGCGTTGCCGTGACGACAAGGTCGACGCCGCGGTGCTGGTGCCGAACTGCCCGGTCTGCCACCAGACCGTCAGCTTGGTGGCGCGGCATCTCGAGGCCAACGGGATTTCCACGGTCGTGATGGGCTGCGCCAAGGATATCGTCGAGCATGCCGCGGTGCCGCGTTTCCTGTTCTCCGATTTCCCGCTCGGCAATTCCGCCGGCAAGCCGCAGGACGTCGCCTCGCAGGCGTTCACGCTGGAGCTGGCGTTGCGCGTGCTTGAGCAGGCGCCCGGTCCGCAGACCACCGTGCAGTCACCGCTGCGCTGGAGCGAGGATGCTTCCTGGAAGCGCGACTACAGCAACGCCGATGCGCTCAGCGCCGAGGAGCTGGCCCGCCTGCGCCGCGAGTTCGACGCGCAGAAGGAAGTCGCCAAGGGCCTGCGCGAGCGCGTGGCGTAAGGCTCGGCGCTAGACACGAGCACTTAGCCAACTCAAGGCGTCGTCGCTCGGCTCGACTGGGCGATCCGGTATTCCAGAGACACCAGTCAGTCACGGAGAAGCCGCAGCGTGCTGGCATGGCGCGGACAAGCCCGGCCGTGACGGAGCAACGTTGAGGCGAGCTCTCAGGCGGATGGCGCCGCCGCGACCTGTACGGCGGTGAGCATGCCGGTCCGTTCATGGCAGCCGAGATATTCGAAGAACTGCTCGTCGGCGCCTGCCACCGTGACCTCGTGATACAGCCTGAGCTTGGCGTTCGGCCCCAAGGTCGAGAGATACTTCATCGCCGCGCCAAAAATCCTGACATGGGTCGGGTGCGATTCCGCCCAGCGCTCGAGTGCCGCAAGGCTCTTCCACCAGCTCTGGCCGTAAGACTTTTCGGTCGGCCTGCCCTCCGCATCGACAACGCGCATATAGCGGTTGGCATAGCAGCCGATCGGCACACCGTCGTCGCGCAGGAAATCCATGCCCTCGCGCAGCACCGGCTCGACATCGTCGAGATACATCTTGCGTTCCGCTGCCTCGGTATCGCTCCAATCCTGTCCGGAACGGATCAGGCAGAGATTGTCATGCGCGACCACACGGATGCGTGCGCCGTCGCGGATCACGCGCGGCTCGCCGCCCGGCGTCATCGCGTCGGTCTGCGACAGCGGGATACGGTCGCGCATGCCGCCCCAATAGGCATGCTCCTGCACCTCTCCGCTCATGCCGTCGGCGAGCACCGCGACGCCCTCCGGACGGCCCAGCGACGAGAACAGCGTCTCGTAGCGCGCAACATGCGGCCGCAGCACCTCGATGAAGCGGCCGACGCCGTCGCTGGCGCCGCTGCCGGTCCAGGCCTCGCGCGCGCCGTCGAACCAGGCGTCGAAACGCCCGGCATCGTCCCAATAGGCGACCGAGACGACGTTGGTGTAGCCGGCTTGGTCGACATATTGTGCGCGGTCCCAATGCGTCGGGCCGTTCTCGCCGGCAAAGCGTTTTGCGATCGATGCCAGCGCCTCGTTCGCCGCCGCGCTCCGCTCACCGCGATATTGCACGCCGAAATAGGCCATGATTACGCGCGTGATCGCGGGCTTGTGGCGCGCAACGAAGGACGGATAAGGCGGCGCGTAATCGTCGGGCACACGCCGATGACGCGACCGGGCTGTCTGCAGATGAGAAGGAATGGCGGATTCCATGGCAGTCGCCTCCGGTTGGATGTCGCCCAAGGCATGATCCGGAAAAGTGCGAAGCGGTTTTCCGAAAAGATCATGCCCGTAGTCTGTTCAGCTCGCGGCCGCGTCGATCTCCTCAAGGCTGTCGAGCGGCAGCGCGAAATGCTCGACGCGCTTCGAGGGCTTCTTGTTCAGCAGCAGGCGCGTGACATCGGGGCGCGAATAGTGCCCGGCCGGATCGGCGGCGTTCTTGGCGATCCCGATCGCGCCGAGATCGATATCGGCGAGCAGCAGGCCCTCCTGCTCGGGCGGCAGCTTCTCGGCGATCGAGCTGCCGTCCGGCCCGTAGATCGCGGCATGTCCGCCGCCGACATGCAGCAGCGCGTGCTTGTCGTCGCGGTCGCACATCTCGTCGACCATCGCCTGCGAGACCGTGGCGCAGGGCGCCAGCACGAAGCACGAGCCCTCGACCGCATAGACCCGCGAGGCCGCGTTGTTGACCTCCCAGCCGAGCGCCGGCGCGAACGGATCATACAGCGAGAAGCTCGGCCAGGCAGCGACATGGACCTGCTCGTTCTGGGCGTACATCGCGTATTTCGACAGCGGCTGCAGATGCTCCCAGCAGCACAGCGCGCCGAGCCGGCCGATGCCGGGACGGTCATGCACCGCAAGGTCGCTGCCGTCGCCCTCGCCATAGACGGTGCGCTCGGCGTGGGTCGGCCGCAGCTTGCGCCGCTTGGCGATGGTCTCGCCGTCGGGCCCGATCAACCATTGCGCGAGATAGAGACTGCCGCCGTCGCGCTCGGACAGGCCGAGCACTGCGGTCATGCCGGCCTTCTTCACCGCGAGCCGCAGCTTCTCGGCCTGCGGGCTGTCGTAGCTCAGCGAGTTGTCGAAATAGCGCTGCACGAAACCGCGCCCGATCGCCCAGGCCGGCGAGTCCAGCCAGATGTACCAAGGATAGCCGGGGATGAAGGCCTCGGGAAACGCGATCAGCTTCGCCCCTTTGGCGGCGGCCTCCTCGATCAGCGCGATGGACTTGGCGATGGAGGCGTCGAGGTCGAGCCACGCAGGTGCGGCCTGCACCACCGCAACGCGGTATTTCGGATGTTCGATGCCCATGATGTCCTCTTCGCGGCCGACGCTTCCGGCCGGTTCGTGCTTGATCGGCCATGGCGGCCTCTGACATCATGCTGCCCCGGGACCGGGCACGCCGTTCGACCAGGACGGAAGGAAAATTCGACTGCGGAGGAGATTCCCCGGCCGTCCCCGGTATGAAGCTTGCTTTGTTTGCGTGGCCAGCGTTTGCACTCGTGAAGGGAGGAAATCATGCCGGCCCTGTTCACCACGGAAGACGCGCCCACCCATCGGCGCCTTGCGCTCTGGCAGGACATCGTCTGCGACGTGTTCGTGCAGCTCGACTGCAAGTCCGATCTCGGCACCGACTTCCACGGCGCCATCACCAGCGCGCAGCTGGGCGCGGTGAAATGCTCGGTGGTCTCGTCGGGCCAGCAACGGGTGCTGCGTACGCCGTCGCGGATCGCACGCGCCAGCGAGGATTTTGTTCTGTTCGCCCTCGGCCGGAGTGGCGCGGGCGGCGTAGTGCAGGACGGCCGCGAGACCGTGATCCAGCCCGGCGAGTTCGCATTCTACGACACCACCCGGCCCTATGAGCTGCGCTTCAACGCCGACTTCACGCAGACCATCTTCCAGGTGCCGCGCGCCATGCTGCACCGGCGCTTTGCCGGCACCCAGGGCTTAACTGCGACCACGTTCACATCGGATCGTCCCGTGCAGCGGCTCGCCTGGCAGTTCATCGCGGGGCTCTCCGAGATCGCCGACAAGCTCGATCCTGACAACGCGATCCGCCTTGCCGACCAGGCCGCCGACCTGCTGGCGATGGCGATGAGCGAGCGACTCGGCGGCGCCGCGCTGCCCGCCTCGACCCACCGCTCCGCGCTGCTCTACCGGCTGAAGGCGCATGTGCTTGCGCATCTGCCGAACCCCGAGCTCAACCTCACCGAGACCGCCGCAGCGCTCGGCATCTCGCCGCGCTACGTCAACAGCCTGCTGGCCGACGAGGACACCTCGTTCCAGCGCTTCGTGCTGGCGCAGCGGCTGGAGCGCTGCAAGCGCGACCTCGCCTCGCCGGCGCACGCGCATCGCCACATCGGCGAGATCGCATTCGCCTGGGGCTTTAACGATCTTTCGCATTTCGGCCGCGTGTTCCGCGACCATTACGGCCTGTCGCCGCGCGATTGGCGGCAAAGCCGGCTGCCGAACTAAAGCTTTTGAGGGAAGCCATAGGTCTCTTGCGGCGCAAAATAGCCGGGAATCCACGCCCTCACGGATGCAAATATTTACACTAACTGCAATGGGTTCCCCGGCGCCCTTCTTTTCGCTGGGGCGGACCGGTACAGTCGTGCCGTTCATTTGGAGGATTTCCCATGCAGGACCGGCGCCAGAACGTACGCGAGAAGGTGTTCTATGGTGCGGTTGCGGAGATCAATGGACGCGGCTCGACGATGGATTGCGTCGTCCGCAATATCAGCGAAGGCGGTGCCTGCGTTGAATTTAGCGATGCCGCGCACTTGCCCGAAGAGATGAATCTCAGCGTCGCACGCAAGGGCCGCTCGTTCCTGGCCCGCCTGATCTGGCGCCAGGCTAACAAGGTCGGCCTCGCCTTCCGGATCATGACCTCCGGTACGCCGGTCAGCGATCTCGACGAGCGGGTCCGCCGCAGCGAGATCAAGAAGCGACAGCTTCAGCGGCGCATCAATGAATTGCTCGGCCAGGGCTGAGCCATCTCGGCTCGGAGCCCTCGTTCCAGTCGCGGCCGGCATCCGGCATTCGGGGTTGCAAAGGCCGGGCTAATCCAGCATGCGGTAACCCCCGCAACGCCGGAACCGAGAGCCACTCCACGACATGTCGTCCGCGATCATTGAGCATCCCGACGGGCTGCCGCAGCCGCAGCGCAATTGGGCCATTCTCACGATCGCGCTCGGCCTCGTGATGGCCGTCGTCGACGGCTCGATCGCCAACGTTGCGCTGCCGACCATTGCCCGGGATCTGAACGCCAGCCCGGCGTTTTCGATCTGGATCGTCAACGGCTATCAATTGGCGATCACGATCTCGCTGCTACCGCTGGCCTCGCTCGGCGAAATCATCGGCTATCGCCGCGTCTATCTGGCGGGGCTGTTGCTGTTTACGCTGGCCTCGCTGTTCTGCGCGCTGTCGCACACGCTGCCGCTGCTGACGGTCGCCCGCATCCTGCAGGGGTTTGGCGCTGCCGGAATCCTCAGCGTCAACACCGCGCTGGTCCGCTTCATCTATCCGCATTCGCTGCTCGGCCGCGGCATCGGCGTCAACGCGCTGGTGGTCGCGATCTCTGCCGCGGTCGGTCCGACCATCGCCTCGTTCATCCTGGCGGTGGGGACCTGGCCGTATCTGTTCGCCATCAATGTCCCGCTCGGCATTGTCACGCTGGCGCTGGGTTGGCGCTTCCTGCCGCACACCAAGCCGGCGGTTCACGCCTTCGACTGGCAGAGCGCCGCGCTGAGCGCCATCGCGTTCGGATTCGGCATCAGCGCGATCGATAGCGCCGGCCATGGCGGGTCGCTGTATCTCTGCGCATTGGAGTTCGCGGTCGCCGCGGTCGCCTCGCATTTGCTGTACCGGCGGCAGCAGCATCTGCCCTCGCCGCTGCTGCCCGTCGACCTGCTGCGGATTCCGATCTTCGCGCTCTCGATCGGCACCTCGATCGCCTCGTTCTGCGGCCAGATGCTGGCCTTTGTCGCGATGCCGTTCTATCTGGAAAATCATTTCGGATATTCGGCGGTTCAGATCGGCCTGTTGATCACGCCTTGGCCGATCGCGGTCGCGTTCGCCGCCCCGCTCGCGGGCTGGCTGGTGGAACGCTATCCGGCCGGCCTGCTCGGCGGCATCGGCCTGCTGCTGTTCGCGACGGGATTGGGCACGCTGGCCCTGATGCCGGCCAACGCGACGCCGGTCGACGTGATCTGGCGCATGGCGCTCGCCGGTGCCGGCTTCGGCCTGTTCCAGACCCCAAACAACCGCACCATGATCGCCGCCGCCCCGCGCGAGCGCTCGGGCGGCGCCAGCGGCATGTTAGGGACCGCGCGCCTGCTCGGACAGACCATCGGCGCCGCTCTGGTGGCGCTGCTGCTGGCGCGCTATCCGGCTGACGGCACCCGGATCTCGCTGATGGTCGGCGTCGGCTTTGCCGTCGTGGGAGCTGCGCTCAGCACGCTCCGGCTGTCCTCCGCCGGCAGCCGAGGCGCCGACCGGGTGCGGGTCCAGGAGGGTCAGCGGCTGAAGGGCGAGTGAAGGCGCGGAGACGCGCCACCCACCGCCAGAAACAAAAAGGCCGGCTGTTCAGCCGGCCTTTTCGTTTGGTTGTTCGCTCGCGCCTCAGACCTTGACCATCGGCCCCTTTGAGGCCGGCCCCTTGGTGCCGCCTCCGCCGCCGTTGGGACCGCCCTTCGGCGGCTTGCGCTTGCGCGGCGGCAGGTTCTCGGGCTTCGGCGTGACCGGGCCCTCGACATATTCGAAGCCGATCTTGTCCTTGGCAGTCGCCTCGTCCTTGACCAGGATGACGCGGACGTGTCCGCCGCCCTTGAGCTGACCGAACAGCACCTCATCCGCGAGCGGCTTCTTGATGTGTTCCTGGATGATGCGCGCCATCGGACGTGCGCCCATCTGCTCGTCATAGCCGTGCTCGATCAGCCAGGCCTTTGCAGGCTCGGACAGCTCGATCGTGACGTCGCGGTCGGCGAGTTGCGCCTCAAGCTGCAGCACGAACTTCTCGACCACCATGCCGATCACCTCGGCATTGAGGTGCGCGAAGGAGACGATCGCATCCAGCCGGTTGCGGAACTCCGGCGCGAACTGGCGATTGATCGCCTCGTGATCGTCGCCTTCCCGCTTCGAGCGGGTGAAGCCGAAGGCCTGCCGCGCAAGATCGGCCGCGCCGGCATTCGTGGTCATGATCAGGATCACGTTGCGGAAGTTGACCTGCTTGCCGTTGTGGTCGGTGAGCCGGCCATGATCCATGATCTGCAGCAGCACGTTGTAGAGATCCGGGTGCGCCTTCTCGATTTCGTCGAGCAGCACGACGCAATGCGGATGCTGGTCCACGCCATCGGTGAGCAGGCCGCCCTGGTCGAAGCCGACATAGCCGGGAGGTGCGCCGATCAGGCGCGACACGGTGTGCCGCTCCATATATTCGGACATATCGAAGCGCAGCAGCTCGACACCGAGCGACGCCGCCAGTTGCTTCGCCACCTCGGTCTTGCCGACGCCGGTCGGACCCGAGAACAAATAGCTGCCGATCGGCTTCTCCGGCTCGCGCAGGCCGGCTCGCGCCAGCTTGATCGACGCCGCCAGCGACTCGATCGCCTTGTCCTGGCCGAACACCGTGCGCTTCAAGGTCTGCTCGAGATGCTTCAGCACCTCGGCATCGTCCTTCGACACGCTCTTCGGCGGGATCCGCGCCATGGTCGCGATCGTGGTCTCGATCTCCTTGATGCCGATCGTCTTCTTGCGCTTGCTCTCGGCGACCAGCATCTGCGCCGCGCCGGACTCGTCGATCACGTCGATCGCCTTGTCGGGCAGCTTGCGGTCGTGGATGTAGCGCGACGACAGCTGCACCGCCGCCTCGATCGCCTCATTGGTGTATTTCAGCCGATGGTAATCCTCGAAATAGGGCTTCAGGCCCTTGAGGATCGCGATTGCGTCTTCCACCGTCGGCTCGTTGACGTCGATCTTCTGGAAGCGCCGCACCAGCGCGCGGTCCTTCTCGAAGTGCTGACGGTATTCCTTGTAGGTGGTCGAGCCCATGCAGCGGATCGTGCCCGAAGCCAGCGCAGGCTTCAGCAGATTGGACGCATCCATCGCGCCGCCGGAGGTGGCGCCGGCGCCGATCACGGTGTGGATCTCGTCGATGAACAGGATGGCGTTCGGATGCGCCTCCAGCTCCTTCAGGACCTGCTTGAGCCGCTCCTCGAAATCACCGCGATAGCGGGTGCCCGCAAGCAGCGTGCCCATGTCGAGCGAGAACACGGTCGCGGCCGCCAGCACTTCCGGCACATCGCTGTCGACGATGCGCTTGGCGAGGCCTTCGGCAATTGCGGTCTTGCCGACGCCGGCTTCGCCGACGAACAGCGGGTTGTTCTTCTGGCGGCGGCACAGCACCTGGATCGCACGGTTGATCTCGGCATTGCGGCCGATCACCGGATCGATCTTGCCGTCGCGCGCCTTCTTGTTGAGGTTGACGCAATAGGTCTCGAGCGCCTCGCCCTTCTTCTTGGCGTCCTCGTTGCCCTTGGTCTCGGTTTCCTCGTCGACGCCGCGCACCGGCCGCGCCTCGGACACGCCGGGCCGCTTGGCGATTCCGTGGCTGATGTAGTTGACGGCGTCGTAGCGCGTCATGTCCTGCTCCTGCAGGAAGTACGCGGCGTGGCTCTCGCGCTCGGCGAAGATCGCGATCAGGACGTTGGCGCCGGTCACTTCCTCGCGACCGGACGACTGGACGTGAATCACCGCGCGCTGGATCACGCGCTGGAACCCGGCGGTCGGCTTCGCGTCATCGGCGCCGTCAGTCACCAGGTTTTCGAATTCGGTCTCGAGATAATTAACGAGGCTGGTCCTCAGCTTGTCGAGATCGACGCTGCAGGCCCGCATCACAGCCGCCGCATCCGAGTCATCGATCAGCGACAGCAGCAGATGTTCGAGCGTCGCGTATTGATGGTGACGCTCGTTTGCGATCGCCAATGCACGGTGCAGCGACTGTTCAAGGCTTTGGGAAAAAGTTGGCATTCGCGTCCTCTATGGCCCCCTGCCATCATGATCGCCATTACCGGGTCAGGCAATAACAACCTTCGTGATCGCCTTTGATATAGTTACGACGGATCGTGGCGAAAGACCGGTCCCGCGATGATGGTTTTCTTCTAAATTCGGGGCATCGGGGCGTCGCGCGGCGACGCCCGTGATCGTACGGGAACGCCGTTCATCACCATCAAAAACCGCGATGCAAGACCCGTTCCGCGCCCGCGGCGGGGCAGTCGTTCCAGCGACCTATTTCTTTTCCATCACGCACTGCAGTGGATGCTGGTGCTTGCGCGCGAAGTCCATGACTTGCGTCACCTTGGTCTCGGCGATCTCGTAGGTAAAAACGCCGCACTCGCCGATCCCGTGGTGATGAACGTGCAGCATGATCTTGGTCGCCGCCTCGGCATCCTTGTTGAAGAATCGTTCCAGCACATGAACGACGAACTCCATCGGCGTGTAGTCGTCGTTCAGGATCAGGACGCGGTACAGGTTCGGACGCTTGGTCTTCGGCTTGACCTTGGTGATGACCGAGGTCGACGGGCCGCTGCCCGCCCCATTGCGGTTGTCGTCATTGTTCATTTTCGGCGCCGGCGCGGCGGCCACCGCCGGCATCGACGAAACCGGCTCGGAAATCGGGACTGTCAACGTGGATCGCAACATGGCTCAGGCGTTCGAATTCCCCAAGGGAAGCCGGATGGCGGGAAACCGGATGGCAATTGGATGGTGGTCGCGATTGCCGCAAGACTGATCGCGGAACCCCCAGCAATGCTTTCCAGATTGCCGCTCCCGGTCCGATCCGGCGGCCGGATCGACTTCCCGAATATGGGCCTCGCGAGGCCCTGCCGCAAGCGCAGACCCGGCGCGGCCCACCGGTCCGATTCCCGGCGCGGCAACCCTCGGAAGGTTAATCATTTCTGCCCGATTTGACAAAGGAGCCGGGCCGCCAATTTAGACGTCATTGAGGATAGCGAGCGCTTTTGCCCGGCTTTTGAGCCTCCCCCGCGCCACCCTGCCGGGTTTCCCGCGCCCGATTCACCATCTGTTTAGCGGCGCCGGTCGAGATGCCACCGCAATCCATTTCGACGAGAGTGCCATGCTTGGTTCAGCCATTTCCGATCGCGTCTGTGCGGTTGCTCGCCGGTTTTCCAGGGCAAATAACGGCAATGTCGCGGTGATCTTCACCTTCGCAATGCTGCCGCTCCTCGCTTTCGTGGGAGCCGCGATCGACTATACCCGCGCCAACAACGCCCGCTCCGCGATGCAGGCGGCGCTCGATTCGACCGCGCTGATGCTGTCCAAGGATCTGACCATGGGCAACATCACGGCCGCGGACATCCCGAGCAAGGCGCAGACCTATTTCACGGCGCTTTACACCAACAAGGACGGCCAGGGCATTTCCGTCACGGCCAACTATACCACCCCGACCTCTGGCGCGGCGGCCAACATTCTGCTGGGCGGATCCGGCCACATCAAATCCGATTTCATGCAGCTGGCCGGTTTTCCGACGCTGGGTTTCAAAAGCTCGACGACCACCACATGGGGCAACACCCGTATGCGTGTCGCGATGGTGCTCGATAACACCGGATCAATGGCCCAGAACGGCAAGATGGCAGCACTCCAATCCGCTGCCAAAAGCATGATCGATACGCTGTCGACGTACAACAAGCAGACCGGCGATGTTTATGTTTCGATCATTCCGTTCTCGAAGGATGTGAATGTTGATCCGTCGAATCTGAACCAGTCTTGGTTGAATTGGACGGAGTGGGAGGGTGAGCCGCCGATTCTCAAGAACAACTATCCGAGCGGCTGGAACACGATCCAAGCAGGATCGGATTGCCCGTTCACGAACAAGACGCACGGCTTTACGTGCACGGACCGGCCAGCGACCGTGAGCGGTGCCCGAAGCACGAGCACAATCCCCTCGAGCGGCACGTATGCAGGTTACATCTGCCCCAGCATGGACAGCGGCAGAAAGCTACCCGGCAAGACCAGCATCTACTACAACGGGTGCTACACGACTGTTACCGTGCCGGGCACGACCGTGGCTTCCGGCTCCGGCGCAAGCTGCGGCTCGACCAGCAATTGCACCTGCTCCGGGAGCGGCAGCAGCAGAGTCTGCAGCACGCCGACGACGTATTCTCACCTCTGGCGCGGCGACGGTACCACCGCGACCGCGGCAGCCGCACCCAGCCACAGCACGTGGACCGGCTGCGTGAACGATCGCGATCAGGACTACGATACGAAGAATACGGGCCCCTCCTCCGGCAGCGGGACGCCGTCCACGCAGTTCTATGCCGAGCAGTTCGCGGATTGTCTTCCCGGCACGGTGACGCCAATGAGCAACCAGTGGAGCACGCTCAAAACCCAGATCGACAATATGTATCCAAGCGGCAACACCAATCAGGCGGTGGGGCTGGCGTGGGGATGGCTGTCGCTGAACACCGCAAACCCGCCGATCGCGGCACCGCCGAAAGAGAGCAACTACGCATACAAGGACTATATCGTCCTGCTGTCCGACGGACTGAACACCCAAAACCGGTGGAGCACGACCCAGTCGGACATTGACACTCGGCAAGAGTTGCTGTGTTCGAACGTCAAGGCCGATCCGACCAGCAGCATCACAATCTTCACGATTCAGGTGAACATCAACAACGCGGACCCGAAATCGCAGGTGCTGCAGGATTGCGCGACGGACGGCAACTTCCAGATGATCACGTCAGCCGGTCAGACGGCTGACGCCTTTCAGAATATTCTCACGCAGATCTCGAAGCTGCGGCTGGCCAAATAGTCGCCCGCCTCAGGCACAACAAAAAAGCCCGGCCAAACGGCCGGGCTTTTCGCTTGTCTTGGTCCGCTGCGCTTACTGAGCGGCGGGCGCGAACTTGGAGACCAGGCCCTCATAGGGCTTGAAGGTCTGCTTGGCGCAGTCGCTGTACAGCCCGGCGATCTTCTGCGATTCCGCAACGAAGGTCTCGTAGGACGAGCGCAGGTACTCGGTCTGCGCCTCGAGCGCCTTGTCCAGCGACTTCACGCCCGACAGCTTCTCGACGAACGACTTGGTGTCCTCAAAGGACTTCTTGGCGTAGTCGCCATAGGCGGTGGCGATGGCCTGAACGCCGCTCTGCAGGTTGTTGGCCGACGCGGTGACCGACTCGAAATGCTCTTTGCCGTAGTTCTGAATGTCTTCGATCTTGACCATGGATGGAATTCCTTTTCCCAGACTTGTAGGCGCAAATTCCCATTGCCGGGAAGCTCCAGGCCCCCTGACGCCGATAGCCATATCGCATCGCACAATAGAGTCAACGAATATTGTGCATCGCACAATCACCCAGGGCCGAATCTCCGGCATTTGCGATAAACCCCGGGGGACTACGCAACGGTTGCTTAATCTTTTGGAAACTCGGTCCGCCTAACCTGATTCCCGGACTTTGTTCGCCTTCCGACAGACAGCCTCGAAAGCTGTTTGTGAACAACACCTTAGCTAGAAGAGCGACCTGAGCCGCCACCTCGGCCGATGGTTCTGCCCAAAGTGGTTTGTTGCGCAGGCAAGGATCGATGGCCGCCGGGCACAATTTCGCCTCACGAGCCAGTGATCTAGATAGAAATTGGGACGGGGAAGTAGATGCTTCGAACAACCTTGGCCTCCTCGCGGGCGCTGCGAGTTGGCGTTCTTGGGCTCGTGACCGTCACGACGGCGATCCTGATCACGAGTGATAGCGCCGAGGCGCGCCGTCACCGGCGCCACTACGCCCGTCACCACCACAGCCAGGAAGCGCGCGAGAGCTACAGCCCGCAATTCGCGTCGATCATCGTCGACGGCAACACCGGTTCGGTGCTGACCGCCACCAGTCCCGACGGCCTGCGCCACCCGGCCTCGCTGACCAAGATCATGACGCTCTATCTGCTGTTCGAGCGCCTCGATTCCGGAAAGATGAAGCTCGACACCGAAATGCCGGTGTCCGAGCACGCCTCCGAACAGGACCCGACCAAGCTCGGCCTGCGGCCCGGCTCGACCATCAAGGTCGAAGATGCCATCAAGGGCCTGGTCACCCGCTCGGCCAATGACGCCGCGGTCGTGATCGCCGAGGCGATCGGCGGCAGCGAAGACGATTTCGCCCGGATGATGACCCGCAAGGCCCGTGCGCTCGGCATGAGCCGGACGGTTTATCGCAACGCCTCCGGCCTGCCCAACGATGAGCAGGTGACGACGGCGCGCGATCAATCGACCCTCGGCCGCGCGATCCAGGACCGCTTCCCGCGCTATTACCGCTACTTCTCGACCTCGGTGTTTAACTTCCGCGGCCAATCGATCCGCAACCACAACCATCTGCTCGGCAACGTCGAGGGCGTTGACGGTATCAAGACCGGCTACACCCGCGCCTCCGGCTTCAACCTCGTGACCTCGATGCGCCGCGGCAATCGCTTCCTGGTCGGCGTGGTGCTAGGCGGCCGCAGCGGCGGCTCGCGTGACGCCATCATGCGCAACCTGCTCGCCGAGAACGTCGGGAAGGCCGCGACCACCCGCACTGCGGCCGCGATCACCGAACGCAATCCGGCCGACGCCAATGTCGAGGTCGCCGACGCGGATAATGCGCGCGCGCCGGACACTTCGCCGGTCGCGGCATCGGAGCCCGCCGCCGCAGCTGTCGCGATCCAGGCGCCGCGCCCGGCCAGCAAGCCCTCGCTGATGGCGGCGGCCGCCGCCGCGCTGCCGCCGCTTCCGGTCAAGCCGGAGCCGCAAGCCAAGCCCGAGCCGGCGCCGCTGACCTCAGGCGTGATCCAGACCCAGCCGATCGCCGCGATCCCCGGCTCGGCTGAACCGATGAAGCCGGTCAAGGTGAAGACGGTGCAGGTCAAGGCCGGCCAGATCAAGCTCGCCGCGGCCGGCCCGGCGCAGTCCGCGCCTCCGATCACCAACACAATCCCCTCGCGCGGCGAAGTCCCCGAGACCTCCAATGCGATGATGGCGCGGGCCGCCGAGACCTCGAGGCCGGAAATGCCGCCGCAGCCGGCCAATTTCGGCACCGGCAACGGCATCCTCGGCGTGCTGCCGGCCTCGGCCGTGCATGCACCCGCTGCCCCGGCGCCACAGGCCGTGGCGTCGATCGAACCCGCAACCCGCGGCGTGCAGCCCGCCTCGCCGACCAGCGCCGCCAAGCCGAGCGCCGCGCATACCGGCTGGATCATCCAGGTTGGCGCGCTGGAGTCCGAGGGCGAGGCCAACAAGCGCATCGACCTGGCGCGCAGCTCCGCCCGTGGCCTGCTCAGCAAGGCGGATCCGTTCACCGAGGTGGTCGCCAAGGATAATCGCAAGCTCTATCGCGCCCGCTTTGCCGGCCTCGAGCGCGATCAGGCCGAAGCGGCCTGCAAGACGCTGAAGCGCGCCGAGATCTCCTGCATCACCGTTCGCAACTGATCGTCAGCATCTGCTGATTTCGAACGGCCGGCGCCGCAAGCGCCGGCCGTTTTGTTTTTGCCGCCGCGAAAACGGCCGGCCGTCCGCGCGCGGCGCAACCATGAAACTTCTCGTCAAGCTTTTACGGTTAAGTTTTCCCGAAAGAGCGATCGGCCACGCCGGACAGCGGCGGGCCAGACGGGGCATCAATCAGAAACGGAAGGCAGCTCTCGGCTGTGGCGTTGGTAGCGTAGCCGGAGTTAGAGATGCGTGCGAAGCAGAGTGTCCTTGGCCTCGTTCACACGGGCCGCGAGGTACGTCGAGCCCCCCTGGTCGGGATGGAGTTTCTTCATCAGGGTTCGGTGAGCCCGGCTGATGTCGTCGCGCGACGCTCCCGGCTGCAGGCCAAGGATCTGATAGGCCTCCTCGTTCGTCATTTTGCCGCCCGACGCCGCACGGCCCTGCCCCCGTGCCCGGTCGCCCTGTGCGTCCTGACGCCAGGCGGGAAAGCGGCGGTCCAGATAGCTTTCAAGTAGCGCGACGCTCTCGGCGTCGAAGCTCGGGACCATCGCCAATAGCTGCGACAGGTCGAACTCATCGAGCATGTGGCCGGCCTGCGGTCCGGCCACGATCTGGCCCCTGAGCACGCCGCTGCCGTGATCGAGGGTCATATCGAGATATTGCGAGCGCACCCGCGAGCTTTGTCCCTGGCTGCGCGAACCGCCGAACATGCCGCCGAGATTGGGAAATCCGGTGCTTCCGAACGGCGACCAGCCGAGCAGTCCGGCGCCGAAAATGCCGAGCGGAATCGCCACCGCCAGTTCGCCCCGTACGCCGGTAAAGGCCGCGACCGCCAGCGCGAGCACCCCGCCGCCGATCTTGATCGCGCGCGCAAGCACGGCGGGATTGGCCGCACGAAACATCTGCAGCGCGGAATAAAGGACGACAACGGCGACGACGCCAGCGATCAGGGTTGGCATATCCGGAATATAGGCGGCCCGGCGGCAAAAAGCATGCGAAGCTTCGTCTCACCAGCGTCAGGCGGAGCCTGACGCGACGCGGCGCTATTTCATCTGGCCGATCAGCTTCGCCGCACCGCTCGCGGTCTTGGCCAGTTGCAGCAGCGCCTCGCGGCCGCCGGCCGCATAGGCTGCGGCGGCACGCAGCAATTCGCGGAGCTGCGCGGCCGCGCCGGGATCGAACCTGCACCATGCTCCGCCGGTCAGCCGCGCGATCTCGCGAAACGTCTGCTCGGCGGTTGCATCCCTGCCCTCCTGGAACATGAAGACCGGCACCTTGAGCAGGCCGAGCTCGCCGGCTTTGGCGCATAGATCGTCGGCACTCTCCTCCATCGCGTCGCCGACGAACACCAGCGCGCGCACCCCGGCCTCGACTGCTTCGCGACGCGTCTCGGACAGCACCTTGCCGATCTGGGTGTTGCCGCCCTGGCAATCGATCTTGCTCATCAGCCGCGCGAGCTGCGCGCTGTCGGAGATCCAGCCCGACGCACGGCATTCATTGAAGCCGCGATAATAGACGAGGCGGATATCGAGACTGCCGAGCGCGCCGGCCTCGCGGAACATGTCCGCCTGCAGCGTGCACGCCATGTCCCATGTCGGCTGCCGGCTCATCGTGGCGTCGAGCGCGAACACCAGCCTGCCGTGGGCGCCGGCGCGATGCGGCGACATCGCCCGCGCCTTGGCGACGAATGCCGCGATGTCGTTCGCGTTGGATGCCGGCACGCCAGGCGCGTGGGCCGGGCGTACATCGCTTCCGGATGTCGGTTTGATCGTCTTGCTGGCCATCAGCGCTTGCCTCGTACAGCAAACACTATGTGGGCCGCGGCAGTGGATTGGTCAACGTGAGAGGCCAGCCTGGACCGCGGGCCGCCCGGTCAATTCGTGACCGACGGATCCTTCTTCGTCTCGGTCTTGGTCAGCGAGAGCGACTTCTTGAGCTTATCGGTCAAGGTCTGAGGTTTCTCGACCGGCACGTAGAGCGAGACGGGACCGGGCTCCAGAATCTTCGGCGGCGCATTCCTGGTGTCGACCGGCGCGACAGCGCTGTCGGTGTCGGCGAGGAATTTATCGAGCATGGCCTGGATCGAGTCCTTGGCCTTCTCGGGCCCGGTGTCACGCATGTCGTTGTGCTGGAAGTTGGTGTTCACCACGGTGATGCCGGCCTTCTCGCATTCGTCGGCATCGGGAACGACACCCGGATCCGGCTTGAACTGCGAATCGTGAGACCGGAATGAAAGAATCTTGAACTTGCCGTCGGTCATGAACGGCACGCGCAGATTGTCCAGCGTCACCACCTTCTTGATCTCGTCCGGATATTGCTTGGCGAAATACATCGCGATATCGCCGCCATTGGAATGGCCAACCATCGTCAGCTTGCTGTAGTCCGCATTCGGCTGGCGCTTCTTCATCTCCTCGATCGCGAACTTGATGTTGGTGATCCCGCGCTGGTACTGCGGCAGGCGGCCGACATAGAGCTCGCCGACCTTGGTCACCATCGGTCCGTCCGACGGCAGGTCGTTCTGAATGCTGATGGTCAGATAGCCGCGCGCCGCGAACACGTTCGCGAGGAAGGAATATTCGGTGAATTTGACGGTATTGCCATGATTGAGGATCGCAACCGGCAGCGTGATCATGCCAGCGTCGGCTTGCATCTCCTTGTCGAAGCGCACGGCAACGTCGACCGCGACCGGCCGCTCATCGCGCGTCGGATCCTTGAACATGAGAGTTTCGTGACGGATCGCCCACTTGCTCGCGGTGAAATAGGCCGCCGTGATCACCACGGAGAGAGAAAGCAGAACGAGAATTCCACGCTTCATGACGTCCTCGAGGTGCCCGCCTTTTCAGGGCTATTCTTGGCCGGAGACTCTTCGGCCTCCTTTTGAGAATATATGTCACAGCGCTGTGACAGGAAGTCTAAAAGTTGGGACTTCGCAGCACGTTCATTGTGCGGTGCACACAACCTTTGTGCATTCGCTTCTGGCGCCATGGCTCTGCGGCACGATAATACCTCAAGACCAACCGACGGAGAGCGGAAACGCGGCTGGCTTGGGAAAACCGGATCTGGCCAGCTTTGTTCCGGCATATTGGCGACGGAGTGGCCGAAAACCCCGCAAGACTACCGTGCTTCTGGACGGTCCAGGAAGTGACGATAGTCACTTCCTGGACGCCCGACGCCCTGGAACCTGCCAGAAGGAGTGCCCGGCGGCCTAGCTGCCGATGATGTCGTCGACTTCCAACGGTTTGTCGACCTGGCTGAACCATTCGGCCCGGTTGGCGGCCCTGCGGCGGCCGCGCTCGTCGAGCGGCAGCTTGAGCTGGCGCAGCAGGCTCATCACCTCCTCGCGGGCGGTGACGTGACCGAGGCTCGGGCGGGTGCCGAGCGTCGCCTCGTCGATGTCGTCGAGCGCCGTCAGCCCGCGCGGGAAGAATTCGCGATAGACCACCCGCTCGGCAAAGCCGTCGACCGCACGGAACCCGAGCCGCAGCGACAGCTGTTTCAAGCCGTCGGCGACCAGCTGCTTGTTGCGCGAGCCGAGCATCGACAGCCGGTTGCGCACCACGATCCAGTCGGTCGAGGCGCCGTCGAGCTGGCGGCGCTTGCGCCTGGTGTCGCGCACCATCTCCGAATAATGGCTCTCGCCGGTCACCGCGTAGGTCGCGGGATCGACGGTGCCGAGCACGTCGAAATCGAGGAAGCTGTCGTTGATCGGCGTCACCAGCGTGTCGGCCATCGAATGCGCGAGCCGCATCAGGTAGCTGTCCGCGCCCGGGGTATCGATGACGATGAAATCATAGGCGCGTTCCACCGCGCTCACCGCAGCCATGAACTGCTGGAATTCTGCGTTCTCGTTCTCCTCGATCTGCATCGTCTCGCCGTACTTGATGCAGTGGTGCGCGGGGAGCTCGAGATCAAGCCCGGTGCGGCGCGCCCAGGCCTGGCGATTGCTGATGTAGCGGGTGAAGCTCTGCTGGCGGCAGTCGAGATCGATGCTGGCGACGCGTTGCCCGGCCTTCAGCAGCGCGACGGCGATATGCAGGGCGGTGGTCGACTTTCCCGATCCACCCTTCTCGTTGCCCAGCACGATGACATGTGCGGAGCCGGATTGACCCTGACGAGCCTGCACCAACATGATTCAAATCCCCGCAATGATCTTCAAAGCGAGCGCCGCTGCGGTCAAGTGAAATGCATCGCTACGACAGGAAATCAATTGCGGCCGTGCCGATGAATCGATCAAGCGAGACTGCTGCGTCGATCGGCGCCTTTGATCCGCGCGCGTTCGAGATCGTGTAAGGCTTATCGGCCGGTTTGCCGATCGTGGTTCGGACTTGGTAAGCTGCGTGACCTGCCGAACGCCAACCCGTCCCGCCCAGATTCGTTCCCACCCGGATTGCCCCACGAGCCGAGACCAGATGCCGAGAAATCCCACCGTCGTCCGTACCGTCCCCGCCCTTCGTCGCGCCGTCGACACGCTGCGCGCCAAGAAGGCAACCGTCGCGCTGGTCCCAACCATGGGAGCGCTCCATGACGGCCATGTGTCGCTGGTGCGGCTCGCCAAGCGCCGCGCCAAGCGGGTCGTCGTCTCGATCTTCGTCAACCCGACCCAGTTCGCGCCGACCGAAGATTTCGGCTCCTATCCGCGCACCTGGAAAGCCGACGTCGCCAAGCTCGCCGCCGAGGGCGTCGACCTGATCTGGCATCCCGAGGTGAAGGCGATGTACCCGGACGGCTTCGCCACCAGGATCGTGCCGGAGGGGCCGGCCACCGCCGGGCTCGAGGATCGTTTCCGGCCGCATTTCTTCGGCGGCGTCGCAACCGTGGTCGGCAAGCTGTTCACCCAGGTCCGGCCCGACGTCGCGATCTTCGGCGAGAAGGACTTTCAGCAGCTCCGGGTCGTCACCCAGATGGCCGCGGACCTCGACCTCGGGGTCAAGGTGATCGGATCCAAAACGGTGCGCGAGCGCGACGGTCTCGCGATGTCGTCACGCAACGTCTACCTCTCGCCGGAGGAACGGCACGCCGCCCCCGAGCTTCATCGGGTGATGAAGCAAACGGCCGGCCGCCTGCGCGCCGGCGAGGATACCGCGACCGCAATGGCTGACGGCGCCGCGGCGATCACCAGGGCCGGCTTCGTGCTCGATTATCTCGAAGTGCGCCACGCCGCCTCCCTGGCGCCGATCGGCTCGCTGAAGGACGGCCCGATGCGGATGCTGGTGGCGGCAAAGCTCGGCAGCACGCGCCTGATCGACAATATCGCGGTCTGAGACGGGACCGGAAAAGTGTGAAACGGTTCATGCGCAGAGAGGATGCGAGCCTGTAATGAGGGCTCGGCCTCATCTGTGCGGCCGGGTGCTTGCGCCACGCTCGCGACGCATGGATGATCGCGCCTTTCAAGGGCGATCGGAATGAACCATTACTCCAGGCAAGGCATTGTTCTTGGCATCGCGCTGCTGGCCGCTGGGGCGCAGGCACAGACCCGGCCGCCGGTCGGCGGCGTCAATTCGGCGCCCGGCGCCATGATCTTCTATGTCGCGCATGGTGCGCCTGATGCCTGCGGCCCCGGCTGCTCGGACTGGATCGCGGCCGAAGGCGCGGTGCAATGGGACACCTACAAGCGCCTGCTAGCGATCCTCGACCGGCAGGACGGACGCAAGCTGCCGGTGGTGATCAATGTCAAACCGGGCTCCGACCTCACCGTCGCTGCCAGCCTCGGTCGCATCCTGCGCGGTCGCGGCATCGATGCGGCGGTGGCGGCAACCGAGGTCGAGGCGTGCAATGGAAAGCCCGAGGAGGAATGCTTTGCACTGAAGCGGCGCGGCGGCCCGCTGGATGCGAAGGAAAAGCTCTCCGGTGTGCCCTGCGAGCTTGCATGTGTATTGATGCTTGCGGGCGGCGTGCATCGTAGCCTGCCGCCCGGCAACCGCGTCATCCTGACCGCAAGGATGCAGATCTACGACCGGCTCGCACCCAACGTCTCTGCCGAGCACCGCGAAAGCCTTACCACAATCTTCACCGATCAGTTCCGGAGATATCTCAGCGAGATGGGGATCGGCCATGAACTGTTCGACGTCACCGCCGACAGGGCGGGTGGCCGTCATGTCGAGGTCCCGGCCTCAGAATGGGCTCGGCTGCATCTCGTGACCCAGTGAACCCGGATCACTGCCGTTCGATTGCTCAGAGCAACCCGATTGCTTACAGCAAGCCGAGGTCGCGCAACTCGCGGCGCATCGGCTCGGGCATCGATGCCACGCTGGCGGCGCTCGACTTGGTGAGATCGGCCGGCGCGGAGTCTGCGGTCAGGTAGCGCCAGCCCTGGAACGGCCGCATCGGCCGCGGCGAGACCGCGATCACCTTGGGCTGCATCACCAGCCGGCAGCGTCCGATGCCGTCCTTGTCGCGGAACGGCTCGATGGCGATGATCTTCTCGCGCGCGGCGATCTCGCCGCGGATCACCCAATAGAGCGAACCGCCGGCAAGGATCTCTTCCTCGCGCTTCGGCGTCATCCGCGTGATGTGGACGTGACGGAGCGGCAAGCCCTTTTTCTTCGCGGTCGCCATCCGTTCGGCAACCCAGCCCTTGAGTTCCTTGACGGAGTCGCAACCGACGGCGAGCTTGATGAGATGAAGCGGCATGCGCCGGATGTAGCGGCCGGCGCGCGCTTTGAAAAGGGAGCGCTCTCCGCGGCGGTGGATATCGGGACTAGAGCGCTTTTCGAGCCAAACGAAGCCGGAACTGTGCAATGACGGCGGCTCAAGCCGCCGCCATCACGCTCATTGCTCGTTCGCAGCCGCCGGTGCGCTGGCGGCGGCAGGAGGCGGCGCCGGCGCAGCCGGGGCCGGCGCGATCTGGACCGGGCGCTTCGCTGCCGGCGGCCGCTTCGGGGCTGCAGCGGGCGGCGCGGCGGCGCGCGCAGCCGGCGCTGGTGCGGCGGCGGCCGGCTTTGCCGGCTCGGGCGTCATGATGCTGACCGGCGGCGTGTTCGCCGAACTCGGAAACTCCGCATTGGTCGGCTTGCCGGTGGGCAATGACTGCGGCAGCGCCGCGACCAGGCCGGAGGCAGCCGATGCCTGGGCGCCGGCCGGCGCGTTCCACGACCCTGCGTAGCGCGTGATCAGGTTCTCGTAGGTCCGCTCGTTCATGTTGGCGATGATCTGATGGTTGTCGCCGAGCGAGCGGAATGCCGGGCACGCGGTCGGCGTGCAGTGGTCGCGCGCCATCAGCGCATAGGCCACCAGGCCGTAGCGGTCATGCTCGATGGCGCGGCGCAGCGCCTGCAACTCGGTGGTCGAATTGCGCTCGGCGGTCGCGAGATCGCCGAGCGCGGTCAGGCGCGAGACCTGCGCCGCCGCGTAGCTGACCGCCGCCGCGGCCGTATCCGATGAACCGAACAGCACCTTCTCGCAGGCGTTGAGAACGGCGTCTCCGGCGAGGTCGTCGACGCAGGCCAGCGCCGGCACCGTCTGGCTGGCCAGTTGCGCCGTCCGTGTCTCGGCCGGCGCCGCCTGCCCGCCCGGGCCGAAGCCACGGATCGTCGCGGCGACCGCAACCGCGATCGACAGCAGCGTGATCACGGTCAGCGCGCCGTTGGCGACGGATTTTTCCGCGCGCAGCAGCGTGACCAGAACGACGATCCCAAAGAACCCCGCGGCGGCCAGCGTCAGCCACATCGGGAAGGTCGGTGAGCGCCAGATCTGATCCAGCGAGGAAGCCCAGTTCATGCGCGATGTCCCTCAACGCAGCGTAAGCACAATCGGCGACGGCGAACGCCGCCACCCCGACGTCCAACCTTCAGCACAATGGGTCTGCGAACAGGGCCTTTTGACGGCGGCGGCGCGGAACCCGCTCCAGCCGCCGGCTTGCGCACAACTCCTTCAGGACAGCGCGAGCTGACTCTCCTTGGCCACCCGTTCGAAAGCTTCGGTCGAGCTCTTGATGCGATATTGGCAATCGTCACCGTCGGTCGGCAGCAGACGGATCACTTGATAGGTGCCGCTCGCGGCGGGGCGCGCCACGTTGCTGGCCGTGAAATAGACGGTCTCGCCAATCGAGTACTTATGCTTCAACGCCCTCTCCATTTTCTTAGAGATTGCTGGCTGAGCTGACAGTCCCGATAGCTCAGGCCGGCATTTTGAGAACCCTGCGGCAAGCTAGCACATCGCACCTCGCCAAATCCAGCAAGATTGGGGCATAGCGAAGGTGCGATTTTTGCAGGTTTTTCAGAGCGATAGGCAGCAATTTACGTGCCAGCCGGAAATTGCCCGCCGAGCCCGGTTGGAACCCTGATTCCACCGGCTCAAGCGGTCTGCGGCAGCTTGCCGCCCGGGCTCGCGCCGTCGACCGCAGCCGGAAGTTGCTGGGCGAGCACCTTGGACAGCTGGTCCACCGGAATGTTGAACCTGGCGGCGAGCTGCTTGACCGTGTCGCTGCCGAGCACCTGCTGGAGCTGCTCAGCTGTGATCGGCAGGTTCTGACCGGTACCGATCCAGGATTTGACCTGCTCGCCGAGCCCGGCCTGCTCGAGCTTGGCGACGATCGCGGACAAGCCGCCCTGCCCGCCATTGCCCAGGACCTCGCCGAGCACGACGGGGATCACCGCCGCGCCAAGCTGGCCAAGCATGCCTTTCAGCTCCGGCGAATTCTCCAGGGAATCGAGAATGCCCATGGTCTAAGTCCTTTCACGACTTGCAAAACCAGCCTTTCGGGATTCGACGCCTTCGGCCCCGCGGCGTCAAGCCGCGAATTTTGCGAGCGCTGTCACAATTCGGAAGCGCAGCAACCGTCAGACATCCTCGAATCGGGCGATCCGCAGCGTCTCGGCAACGCCGTCGCTGGTCCATTCCTGGAACGCCGGAAGCTGCATCATGGCATCGACATAGTGCTGCGCTTCGGCCTTCACCGGGATCGCGTAGGTGCGGAAGCGATGCACCACGGGCGCGTACATCGCATCGGCCGCGGAGAATGCGCCGAACAGGAACGGACCCTGCTTGCCGTAGCGCAGATGGCAGTCAGCCCAGATATCCTGGATCCGCGCCACGTTGGCGCGCGCATCATCCGACAGCGCGACGGCACGGATCGGCCGGTGCAGGTTCATGCCGCATTCGTTGCGCAGCGGCATGAAGCCGGAATGCATCTCCGCCGAGATCGCGCGGGCATGCGCGCGCGCGGCGCGATTCGCAGGCCAGAGCTTCGTCTCGGGAAACCTCTCGGCGAGATATTCGATGATCGCCAGCGAGTCCCACACCGTGACGTCGCCATCGATCAGCGTCGGCACCTTGCCGGCCTTGCTGAAAGATAGGATGCGGTCCTTGTCGGTCTGGTCCGTGTAGAGCGGAATGAAGACCTCTTCGAACGGGATGTTGTTGGCGCGCAACGCCAGCCAGGGCCGCATCGACCATGACGAATAGTTCTTGTTGCCGATGACCAGCTTGAGCATGTCCGGGGATCCTGTTGCCACGGTAGTTTGCCATAGTGCATCGCACGCGTTCAACCTGTACATGACGCGGATGCGGCCCGGCGCGGACAGTCAGCCGCGCGCTCACGAAGGAAGGCAACATGACCGGCTATTGGACCGACATCCTGGCCGTCGGCTTCTTTGCGCTGGAATGGCTGGTCTATACCATCACGCTGGAGCACACCGCGTATGGGCGCGACAGCCTGTCGGCGCGGATGCATGTCTATCGCGAGATCTGGGTGCGGAATCTGCTCAACCGCGACGCACGGATGGTCGACATGCAGATCATGGCCAGCTTGCAGAACGGCACCGCGTTCTTTGCCTCCACCAGTCTGATCGCGATCGGCGGCGGGCTGGCGCTGTTGCGCGCCACCAACGACGCGCTCGCCGTGCTCGGCGCGCTGCCGGTCAACCTCACGCCCTCGCCCGCTTTGTGGGAGGTCAAGTGCATCGGGCTGATCCTGATCTTCATCTACACCTTCTTCAAATTCGCCTGGGCCTATCGCCTGTTCAACTATGTGGCGATCCTGTTCGGCGCGATGCCGCCGGCCGACCAGCGCGACACGCCGGAGGCCGAGGCCCATGTGATCCGCACCACGCGGCTGTTCGAGACCGCAGGCCGGCACTTCAACCGCGGCCAGCGCGCGTTTTTCTTCGCGCTCGGCTATCTCGGCTGGTTCGTCAGCCCCTGGGTGCTGTTCGTCACGACAGCCGCGGTCGTGATCGTGATCTGGCGCCGGCAGTTCGCCTCGAATGCCTGGCAGGCGATGGGAAGCTGACGCGACGGTCGAGGCCGTGCTGCGCTCCCTCTCCCCGTTCTTACGGGGAGAGGGTTGGGGTGAGGGGCTGTTTCCGCATCGACGGAGAGAGACGCGTTCGCGGAGACTCCCCCTCACCCGGATTGCATCTGGCGATGCAATCCGGCCTCTCCCCGCACGCGGGGCGAGGCCGAGTGCGCCGCTCGTCCCTGGTCTACGACGCGAAATCGCGCGGGCTGAAATCGAGGTCGAGCACCTTCCATTCGCCATAGCGATCCCGCGGCAGCATCGCATAGGGCTGGCACGCCTGCAGCGCATCGGTCGCGCTCTTCAGCAACAGCGGCCCCTTTTCCGAGGCGGTGGCTTCGATCAGCAAGGGCTGCGCGGCGAGCTTGCCGTCGGGCTTCATGAACACCCTGAGCTTGATCTTCACGTCGTCGCCCGCGCTCAGCGTCGGCGGGAGCTTCAAGCAGGTCTTCAGGTGACGGCGGAATTCGGCAACCACGCTCGAGCCGACATCGGCCTGCTCGGTGGCGGCCGCGTCGAAATTGTCCTTGCCGGGTCCGGGGCCGGACGGCGCGCTGGCTGGCGGCTTCACGGAGATATCGGGCGGCAGGCCGAGCATGACGTTGTATTTGACCGAAAGATCAGGCTCGGGCTGCGCATAGGCAGGCGGCGACGCTGCCGCCTGTTGCTGCGCCATTGGCTGGGGCATCGGTGGCGTTTGCTGTGCCGGCGTGGGCGGCGGCTCGGCCGCGGCACGTTGCGGTGCCGGGCTGGGCTTGGGCGCCGGCGGCGTCGCCTGCTTCTCCGGCGGCTGCGGCGCGGCCTGCTGCTTCTGCGGCGCGGGCGTCTGCGCCGATGGTTCGGGCTTGGCCGAATCCACCGGCTTATCGAGCGACGGCAACTGCAACTCGGGCGTCGGCGACGGGCTCGGTGCCGGTTCGGGCTTGGTCTCGACCTCGGACTTGGCGACCTCCTGCGGCGTCACGATCTCGACCGGGACCGTGTCAGCGGCGACGGGATCGAATTGATGGACCTCCGAATAAAGGAAAATCAGCGCGAGCAGCATCAGGTGCACGAACACCGACGCCATCAGATCCGCGTTTGGCCGAAACTTCATCCCACTCGATCACATCAGTGACGTCTCTCCCCGCCGGGCTACAATACCGGCCGGAACCCGCCTGCCTCAATCCCCATTCGGTCCAAAGCCGCAATCTGCCAGCGGGGCATTAGCATGATCCGGATCAGGACCCAGCCATTTTTCCAAAACTTGATGCTTTCCAAGACTTGATGCTCAGGCAAAGACCCTGTGCATCGCGGGCCCATCATCGCGCGTCAGCGCTCCCGATCGCCGAGATCTCGCGCATGTCGTCAACCGACAGTTCGAAATCGAAGATGTCGATGTTCTCCTGAAGGCGCTCGAGCTTCGAGGTGCGCGGGATCGCGGAGACATTCTGCTGCACGAGCCAGCGCAGGCTGACCTGGGCAGCGGTCTTGCGATAGCGGTCGCCGATCCGCGCCAGGGCCCGGTCGCCCTTGACCCGTCCCTTCGCGATCGGGCTGTAGGCAACGAACGCCATGCCGTGGCGTCGACAGGCCTCGATCACATCGGCCTGGTCGAGATAAGGATGGTACTCGACCTGGTCGCAGGCGAGCGGTTCGGGACATGCCGCCGCCGCCTCCTCGATCAGCGCCACTTTGAAGTTGGAGACGCCGATATGCCGCGCCAGGCCCGCCTGCCTGACCCGCGCCAGCGCGCCGAGCGTCTCGGCAAGCGGCACCTGTGCATTGGGCCAGTGCAGCAGCAACAGATCGACCTCGGTCAGGCGCAGCCGCGCCAGGCTCTCCTTCGCCGACCGCTCGAGATCCTTGGCCATGAAATGCGTGGTCCAGACCTTGGTGGTGACGAACACGTCGTCGCGCTTGATGCCGGAGGCACGCAGCCCCTCGCCGACTTCGCGCTCATTGTCATAGATCTGGGCGGTGTCGATGTGGCGATAGCCGAGCCGCAACGCCTGCTCGACGATGCGCGCGCAGGTCCGCCCACGCAGCTCCCATGTGCCGAGCCCGATTGCCGGGATCCTGGCACCGTTGCCTTCGACGACATTCATGCGCCCATTATGCGCGCATGACGAAGCCCTGCCAACTCGCAGTTCGGTTCCGCGATGGAACGTCGCGACGTCTTATCGCTCCGGCTGGTAGCCGTCATTCAACGTCTTCAGGAAGGCGATAATGTCGGCCTCGTCCTGCGCCGTCATCGCAGGCGTGTCGCCGAGATGGCGCTCGAACGGCGGATCGCTGACGTCGACATTGCCGTGATATTTTTCCGGCAGGTCATCGTACTTGCTCACCGTGCCGTCGGCGCCGCGCGGAAAGACTTTCTCCGGATTGGTATCGCGGAAGTTATAGAAGTCGAGCACCTGCTCGAGGCTGGTGAAGACGCCATTGTGGAAGAACACGCGACGCGTTGCCGTGTTGCGCAAGGTCGGCGTCAGAAACATCCCGCAATATTGCGTCTGCTCGGCAATGTCGGTGCGGTACGGACCGCAGATCCCGAGATCGAAATGATCGGGATCGCGGTTGCCGGCGAGCGCGGCGTTGCGCGGCGCACCGAGCGCCTCATATTGGTGATCGGTGAACAGCGGCGGCAGACCGTCCCGGGTCGGCTGCGACGTGTGGCAGCCGCCGCAATTGGCTTTGTCCGGATCGTTGAACAATTGCAGGCCGCGCAGCTCGCTCTCGTTCAATCGCGCCTTGCCTTCCAGCCAGTAATCGAACTTGCTGGTGTAGGGATGGAAGCTCGGCTCCTCCACCTGATAGCGCGCGACGGCAAACATCGCCTCCGCGACCAGCAGCCGCGTATTGTCGAAGACACCGGCGCCGAACAGCTCGGCGAAGCGCGGCGCGTAGCTCGCCTGGCACAGCTTCTGCGCCACGATCTCGATGCTGCCGCCGTCCATCTCGTTGGGATCGAGCAGCGGGAAGATCGCCTGGTCCTGCAGCGTATCGGCGCGGCCGTCCCAGAACAGTCCGCCCTGCGGCACGATGTTGACCGCCGACGCAGCAGTGCCGGTCGCGACCTTCTTGGCGCGCGGAGCCTGCTGGCCGAGCGCGGCCAGTTGCGCGAAGTCGACGACATTGTCGTCTTCGTCCTTTTCCGGCCCGATGCTGAAATTCGGCTGCCGCTCGAGATAAGTCAGGCTCGGCACGGCGCGTGTCCCTTGCCGGGATTGCGCGGGCCCGCCGAGCATCACCGGCCCATCATTGGGCGGGCCGTAGGCGTGGTCCGGACTGTGACAGGACGCGCATGACAATGCGCCCGACGAGGACAGCGACGCGTCGAAGAAGATCTTCTGGCCGAGCTGCGCCATGGCGGACAGCGGAGCGACAGGCGGACGCCTGAGCTGCACCGGGTGCGGATTGGTCCCCGGAAGTCCCTGCGTCTCGACGGCCGCAACAGTGCCGGCCATGCACAGCAGGCCGGCGCCGAGAAGCCACAAGGTGCGGCCGTTCATGTCAGATCCAGTGTCGTTAGAGCATTCTCGCGCGAACCGGAGACCGGTTCGCGCGAGTAACGCGTCAAGACGGGAAGCAGAGCTTCGATTCTGATTGGATCAGAACCGAAGGGCGTTAGTGATGATGGTGATCATCCGGCGCGCTGACGATGACGGTGCCGGCGGTCGGATCGAGGAACAGCGTGTCCTGCCGGTACTCGTGATCCTGGCCGTGGCCGCGCTCGAAGTCGAACATGTCGGCGATCGATTCGACGTTGTCGTCGAACGAGCCGCCGCCGAGACGCTGGCCGTGCAGCCAGTTGTCCTCGATGAAGCGCACCACGGACGCCTGCGAGATGCGGGTGTGGCTGACGTAATTCCGCTTGGCGAAGGGCGAGATCACCAGGAACGGGACGCGCGTACCGGGACCGCAGCGGCCGTTCACCGGCTGGCCGTTGAGGCCGTTCGGCTGCGTCTGCTTGCCGATACCGCGGCCGCACTGGCCGGGACCGTTGACCTGGTCGGCGGTCGGATCATACGAGGCGCTGATCGGTGCAAGGTGCTGGTGGTCGTACCAGCCGTCGGAGTCGTCATAGGTGATGATGACGGCGGTCTCGCCCCACTCCTTCTGCTTCTGCAGGAAGTTGATCAGCTCGACATTGCCGGCCTGCTCGTCGAGCGGATCGGAGTTGCCGGGATGACCGTCCTGATAGGCCGGCATCTTGATGTAGGAGACGGCCGGGAAGTTGCCGGCCTTCACCGAAGCATAGAAGTCCTCGAGATCGTAGGCGTGATTGGCCGGATCGAGCGTCTTGCTGCCGGGCACGTAAGTGTGTCCGACCGCATTCACCGAGTTCGGCCGCGCATGGGTCGGGTTGGCGGTCGACTTGTAGTACTGGAACCAGGCGTGGTGCGGGATGTAGTCCACGACGGTGCCGTTGACGTTGCTCGAGAACGTGCTGCGGCCGCAGTTGGTGGTGCCGTTGCTGTTCTTGAGCGTCAGGTCGAAGCCGCCCATGAAGCTGCCCCAGCTGATCTGCTCGGCGTTGAGCAGGTCGCCGATGTTCTTGCTGGTCATCAAGACCTGGCTCGTCGTGCTCGAGCAGGCATCGTAGGCAGGGTCGGTATCACCGATCAGCGTCAGGCCGCCCTGGCCGTCGGCGATCGACGATGACGAGCCGACGATGTTCTGCGCGCCGTTGGTCTGGCCGGAGATCACCTCCAGCGCGCCGGGCGTCGACGGACCAAAGGTGTCGGTCCAGCTGTTGTCGCTCATCGCGAAGTTCTGGGCGTAATTCCAGAACGCGGTGACGGTGTTGCCGTCGAAATAGCCCATCACCTGCCCGTTGGTGCCGAAGGCGCCGACGCCGCCGGCGGTGCCGCGACCAGTGAATTTCGGAAACAGGTCTTCCTTGCCGTTGTCGACCGCCTGCTGCTCGGGCGTATAGGCGTGGTTCTGCGACTTGGTGTTGGCCTGGGTGCGGTCGAGGCGGAACGGATTGGTTGCGCCGGTGCCGTTGGCCGGATTGGTGTTCGGGTTGTTGGTCAACAGATTGGCGCTGGCGAGATTGTTGACCTTCGGCGTATGCGGCTTCGCCGTGAACGGAATCGAGCCGGTCGGGTTGGTTGCAACCGGGTAGGTTGCGAAGTAGTGATCGAACGAGCGGTTCTCGTTGAAGATGACGACGAGGTGCTTGATCGGCGTTTGAGTGTGGATGTCGTGCGGATGATGATCGTGGCCGTTATTGCCCTTGTTGTCGTCCTGCGCGGCGGCGCTGCACATCACCGCAGCGGCAGCAACCAGACAGACTCCGACCGTCGAAAGAAATTTGGCTTTCACCGTAGTGCCCCTTTTATTTTTGAAGGATTTATGACGTCGACCTGCGACAAGTTATCCATCGCCGATGACAGCGCTGTGTCGATCGAATGAATGCGACGAATGATGATGCGCGCTGATGTTCACGTCGGCTTGCAGCGAGCGTCGGGGGATCAATCTTTGCGCGCATGGCAGGCGTCAGGCCTCTGACGCAGAGCGGCTATCCGTGGACGCGGCTTCGGTCAGAAGAGAAGACATAGAATTGAGGGGATCGCGTTGAAGATGACGGCAGCAGTCAGCAATCATGTGAACAAGTCATGCACCGCCGGCAATCGCGGCTGCTCACGCCCAAAATAAATCCGCGCCTTCCGGGGATGTGTCCCGAAAAGCGCGGATGCTTGGTCTTGTGGGGGGCCGCGCTTCGGCGCGGGCGCATCCGGCGGATATGAGACCGACGCTAGGACACGCGCATGAAGCCGGGAGGTTTCCACGCCCCTTCGCCTGCCGGCAGAATCGATGGCGGTGTGGTTTTCGGCCAGTACAGTCGCATCACCACATAGACCGGGCCATCCGGCGCCGGCAGCCAGTTTGCCTCCTTGTCCGCTCCCGGAGATTTGCTCTGGACGTAGATCGTCAGCGAACCGTCAGAGCCGCGCTTCATGTGCGGCAGCATCGGCGAGTTGATCAGGTAGCGGTTGATCGGGTTCTTCACCAAAAGCTGCGTCTTGCCGTCATACATCGTAACCGACCAGAAGGCGTTGACCGGCGGCAGCTGCTCCGCCGGGAAGGTAAGCGTGTAGCTCGACTTCGAGCAGTCGAGTTCTTTGCCCTCGGCATCCACTTTGCCCAGAGGATACATGGCCTCCACCGCGTCGTTGCCATAGATGCCGGCCTTTGCGGCTGCCGCGCGCAAGAGCCAGTCGCCATGAAAGAATGCGGCGTCACCGAACGACGCGCTGACGCGCCAGCCGTTGATGTCCTCGCCGAGGCTCGCAACGGTCTCGCTGACCTTGCGCTCGCCCTCCTTCATGCCAAGCAGGATCTCCGCCTTGTCTTCCAGCGACAGGCTGCGGAAATCGAAGCTCTTCCCTGGCCCCACGCCGATCCGCGCCAGTTGCTCGCGGATCCAGCGTTCTTCCGGCAGGGCCGGTGCGAATTGAAGCGTGAAGTCCAGATATTCGAAGAACTCGGTGCGGACGAGATCCTTCTCGAATTTGGGGAAAGAAGGCGCCGGCGCAGGCGCAGGCGCCGGCTGATTCAGGAAGCTGGAGAGCGGCTGCGCCTTGTAGCCGGCCTGAATTTTCTTGACGGCCTCAATATCGGCCGGATCGAACAGCTGGGTCCGGAAGAGTGCCAGGCAGAAATCGCTCGTCGACCGGAACACCCTCTTGATGCCGGCCGGCGTCGTGCCAGTCCATCGCGGGCCGGCGACCAGATAACTTCCCGCATCGCTGCCCGTCGCGCGCGTGCCGACATAGCCAAAATTATACGTATTAAGGTCGTTCAGCTGCAGCGAATAGTAGCGCTTGGGATCGACCGCCGGCACCGAAATGGCGATGGGCTCGGCCCGCAGGTCCAACCACGCAAACGAATACGGCGTGTCGCTGTTGGGCGTGACGATGGCGGTATCTTCGTAGGTGTAAACGCGGGCCTCGTTGACCAGCGTATTGAACGGCGCCTTGTACTGTCCTGACGACTTGTCCACGGCGTATTCGTACATGACGCCATAGGACATCACCATCGGCAGGCCGTAGATGAAGCCGGCCTCGGCGATGTCCTTGGCTTTGAAGAATCCCGGACGCTCGGACTGAGCCCAGGTTGAACTGCTGGCGGTTGCCGTAATCGCCGCCAACGCGGCAGATCGCAGAAAATCGCGCTTCGTCACCCTGTGCGGGCTCTGGGCCGATCGCCTTTGCATCAAACACTCCCATTCCAATATGACGGACGGCAGCGCGCGCCACCGGCCGGGACCTGAGCACGACACCGGCCCCACGCGACACAACCTGCCGCAGACATTTCGCCATCTGAATTGATTTAGATCAATGGTGGGTTTCAGCTGCGTCTTGCGACTGTCACCCTTCCGGAATGCCTGGAAAGTGTAGCTGTCGAGATGAACCTTGAAGGTTTTGCCGCCAGCTACCTTGTCTTCGCTCAACCAGCGGCAATCAGACTATGGCTGCGCCTTAATGAGTCCGGGGGACTAATCCTTCATCCCGGTGATCGAGGCACTGACCGCTCTGGGATCGCGCTGCGGCCAACGGCCGCTCTCGACCTGCGCCAGAAAATCGCCGACGATCCGGTTGTATTCGTCGGGCTCCTCGATGTTGATGGCGTGGCCGCAGTTCGGCATCACCGCGAGCGCGGCCGACGGGATGCTCTGCTTCATCAGGATGCCCGGCAGCAGGCACGGCCAATCCTCATCGCCGGTGATGATCAGCGTCGGCACATTGATGCGCTTCATCTCGTCGACCAGCGTGTAGAGCGAGGGACGCTCCTTCTGCACGCCCTGCTGGGTGTTGGCCGATCCCACCGCCGAATGCTCGGCCAGCATGGTCTTGAACTCGGCGTGGCCGCGCGGGTCCTTGTTCTCGTACTGCACGCGCGTCGGCCCGTAGGCGTAGCGCTCGGCGAACGCCGGCATGCCCTCCTTGCGGATCATGCCCGCGATCACGTCGGCCTCGGCGCGAAACGTCTCGCGCTTGTCGAGCTCGGCGCCGTAACCGCAGCCACCGATGCATAGCGACAGCGCCCGATCAGGGTGACGTAATCCGAAATGCAGCGTCGCAAAGCCGCCCATCGACAGACCAACGATATGCGCCTTCGGCGCGCCGATGTGATCGAGCACCGCCAGGATATCGTCGGCGGCGCGCGCTTGCGAATAGGACGAGACCTGCTCCGGCACATCGGACGGTGGGAAGCCGCGCGCATTGTACGCGATGGTCCGGAAACGCTTGCCGAAGTGCCGCATCTGCGGCTCGTAGCTGCGCAGGTCGCCGGCGAACTCGTGAACCAGGATCACCGGATGCCCCGATCCGGTCTCCTCGAAATAAAGCCGCACTCCGTCGTCTGTCACAGCATAGGGCATGTTGATCTCCCGCCTTCTCTCTTTGCTTGTTACGGGATGGTCGCGTTACGGAATGGTCGCGGCCTTCGGCGGCTTGGCGCGCGGCAGATAGGTGCCGTGGTCCTTGCCGCCAACGAGCGCACCGTTATCGACGACGACCTTGCCGCGCACCATGGTCAGCACCGGCCAGCCCGTGACCTCGAGCCCTTCATAGGGCGTGTAGTCCGCGCCGTCGTGGATCAGCTCGTGGCGGATCGTCACCTTGCGCTTCGGGTCCCACAGCGCGATGTCGGCATCCGAGCCGACCGCGATGGTACCCTTGCGCGGATAGAGGCCGTAGATCTTGGCGTGGTTGGTGGCGCTGAAGGCGACAAAGCTGTTGAGGTCGATCCGCCCCTTCACCACGCCTTCGGAAAACAGGATCGGAAGCCGTGTCGCCACACCCGGGATTCCGTTCGGCACCCAGCGGAAGCTGGTGCGTCCCTTCGGCGCAAGCTTGCCTTGCGTGTCGTCGTACCGGAACGGACAATGGTCCGACGAGAACACCGAGAACACCTTCTGCTGCAGCCCTTCCCAACAGGCCTGCTGGCTGGCGACGTCGCGCGGCGGCGGCGAGCAGACGTATTTTGCGCCTTCCATGTTGAGCTGATCGAGATCCTTTTCGGTCAGCATGAGGTACTGCGGACAGGTCTCGCCCATCACCCGCAAGCCCCGCTGCTGCGCGCGCCGGATTTCGTCCATCGCCTCGCGGTTCGAGACATGCACGATCATGATCGGCACGTCGACGAGCTCGGACAGCGAGATCGCGCGATGGGTGGCCTCGCGCTCGACCGGGATCGGCCGTGAGGTCGCATGGAAGCGCGGTGCGGTGTTACCGGTCCGTTCGAGCCGGTCGGTCAGGAAGCGGATGGCGTCGAAATTCTCTGCATGCACCATCAGCATGGCGCCGGTCTCGCGTGCGACCGACATGGTCTCGAGCAGCTCGCGGTCCGACAGCGCGAGGCCCTCATAGGTCATGAAGACCTTGAGCGAGGTGTAGCCGTCCTCGACCAGGGCCGGCAGCTCCTGGCCCAGCACATGCTCGGTCGGATCGGTGAGGATGAGATGGAAGGCGACGTCGACATGGCACTCGCCTTCGGCCAGCGAATGGTAATGCTTCAGCGCCTCGCGCAGGGTCTGGCCCTTCTCCTGCAGACAGAACGGCAGCACGGTGGTGTTGCCGCCGAACGCCGCCGATCGCGTGCCGCTGGCAAAGCCGTCGGCCATTACGATGCCGTCGCCGGACGGCTGGGCGAAGTGGACATGGCTGTCGATGCCGCCGGGCAGCACCAGGCGGTCGGTGGCGTCGATGATCGTGGCTGCATCGCCGAGATCATGGCCGAGCGCCGTGATCTTGCCGCCGCGGATACCGACGTCGCAGGCGAAGATGTCGGCCGCGGTCACCACGGTGCCGCCGCGGATAATGGTGTCGAAGGACATCAGTTTGTTCCCTCCTTCGGTGAGCGGTGTTCGATGATTGCGGCGAGTGGCTCGGCCAGCCCGCGCGTCGGCTTCGGATCGGGACGGCGGAAGGTGCCGGCGACCGCCTTGCGCGGCTTGAGCACGGCGAGCGTCTCCGCCTGCCGCACCGCCGCGGCGATCGGATCGACCACCGGCACCGGAATGCGGTCGCCGACTTTTGCCGCGAGTCCGGCGAGCGGTGCGCCCGACAGAATGACGACGTCGGCGTTGTCCTGATCGACCGCGCGGTTGGCGAGCGCGACCAGCAGCTCCTCCTTCTCGGCCTGCACCTCCGAGATCGACTGGAAATGACCGTCAAGCGTGCGGATGCCGGCGCAGCGCGAGCTCAGCCCGTGCATGGCGACGCATTCCTCGTACCAGGGCGCCAGCGCGCCGGCGAAGGTGACGATCGCAAACCGGCGGCCGAGCATGCAGGCCGTGAGCATCGCAGCTTCGGCCAATCCCACGACGGGGAAGGCGAACAGCTCACGCGCACCGAACAGGCCGGGATCGCCGAACGCCGCGATGACAGCGGCATCAATGCCGGGGCCGGCTTCGGCCAGCATCTCCAGCGCGATCGCACCGCCGATCTGGGCCTCGGCGCGGGTCGCGATATAAGGCACGCCGCGCGCGGCGGTGAGCGGCACGAGCTCGGTGCCGGCCGACGCCGCCTTGCTGCCGGCGGCATGGAGCAGATCCGTCACATCAGCCGTCGTGTTGGGATTGAGCAGCAGGATCTTCATGGCGCAACGTTCCTCGTCTTGCGGCCGCGCGGCCTTGCCGGTGCCTCCGGTGCCGCGGCGTCGTCCGCCTTGTCGTTCATTGCCTTGGCATCCAGCGTCTCGGCGACGATCTCGCCGGTGCGGCGCACGTGGTGGGCCAGTATCTGCCCGGCCCGGGCCGCATCACGCGCCTTCAGCGCCGACAAAATCTCCTGATGCTCTTGCACCGATTCATCCCAGCGGCCGAGCACCGACAGCGCGAAGAAGCGCGCCCGCTCGGCCCGCGCCAGCAGCGCCTCGTGCGTCGCCTTCAACACGGCATTGCGGGCGAAGCCGACGATCGCCGAATGGATCTGCTGATTAACTTGAAAATAATCGCGCAGCTCGCCGCGGCCGTGATGCCATTCGATCTTGGCCTGCAGCGCCGCGAGCCGTTCGAAGTCGTCCGGCTCCATGCGCAGCGCGGCGAGCTCGGCGGCGCAGCGTTCGATGCCGCTGACGGCCTCGAACAGTTCGGCGAGCTCGGCGCGGCGGAACGGCGCCACCACGGCGCTGTGGTTGAGCCGCAGCTCGACCAGGCCCTCGCTCGCCAATTGCTTCAGCGCCTCGCGCAGCGGCGTGCGCGAGACGCCGAGCGCGTCGGAGAGGTCCGCCTCCCCCAGCGATTGCCCCGGCGCCAGCTCGCCGCGCACGATCATGGTGCGCAGCCGCGTCGCCGCCTGCTCGTGCAGCCCGACCCGCGGCACGCGCAGACGGCGCCGTTGCAGCGCGGTCATCGCGCGCTTGGGTTCCTTGTTACGTCTGGTCGCTTTTGTATTGGTCTTGGCTTCAGTCACCGCTTGCCTTCACTGTCATGATTGGAGACCGCGCCCTCCCACGTGGATCGCGGTGGTCGCGCGCAGATCGGGGTTCGAGAACAGGCTGCCCCAGCCCTGCACGCGCGACGGATCGCAGCCGGCCGCGGCAAGGCACGCCCACAGCGTCACCGCGATCGAGTCCAGCACCGGGACGCCAAATCCGCGCTCCAGCCGCTCGGCCGCGCCGGCGCCGCGCATGTTGGTGCAGAGCACGACGGCGGCATCGCAGCCCTCGCGCACCACCTCCTCGATCAGCCGCGCGACCTCGGCCTCGCTGACCTCGGCAAAGGAGAAATTGTCCTGCAGCGACAGATGCCGCTCGGCAAAACAGTGCAGCCCTTGCGAATTCCAGTTGGCGACGATCCGCTCCTGCACGTCCTTGCGATACGGCGTCACCAGCCCGATGCGGCTGGCGCCGATCCGCCGCAACAGGTCGCGATAGGCCAGCACCGTGGTACAGGCCTTGATCCCGGTCGCCGCCGTGATCTGCTCGCACAGGCTCTCGTCGCGATCAAAACCGAGCCAGCTTGCCGAGGTGCCGTTCCAAGCGATGACGTCGACCTTGGCATGCGCCAGCAGCTCGGCCGCGCGAAGAATCTCGCTGGCGTCGAACTGGCGCAGTGCCTGCTCCGACAGCGCGATCTCGGTCACCTTGAAGCGCGAGAAATGCGCCGAGACGTCGTCGACGCCCGATAGCATCGCGCAGGTGATCGGCTCGAGCGCGGTATTCGACGACGGCGTCAGCATGCCGAGCCGGACGGGACGTGTCATTGGTGAGCCTCATCAAGCGGGCGAATCCTTGGCGGATTCGGCCGCATCCGTTTTAGACCGGGAGCTTGCGGCTGTAATCGATCAGGGTCGAGCAGATCAACAGCGCAATGCCCGCGGCGGCGAAATACATCAGGGCCAGGAAATAGGAGCCGGTGGCCTGCACGATGAAGCCGACGATCAGGGGCGTCGTGATGCCGGCGATGTTGCCGCCGAGATTCATGCAGCCGCCGAGGAAGCCGGACTTGCCGCGGCCCGCCAGCGCCGAGGGGATCGCCCAGTACATGCCGCACCAGCGCAGGAAGAACAGCGTCGTCGACAGCAGCACCACGACCGCGACCGCGTTGGTGACGTAGGCGACGAGGAAGATCGAGACCGTCGCCATGATCGCCGCGATGCCGAACAGCGTGCGGAACACGGTGTTGGGCGACCCGCCCCGCTCCCGCCAGTTATCGCCGATCCAGCCGCCGACCAGCTCGCCGACGAAGCCTGCGAAGAAGATGATGAAGGACGCGCCGCCCAGCGCCTTGATGTCGAAGCCGTGCACCTTGAACAGGTAGGTCGGCATCCAGGTCAGCAGCCCGTAGAACGTGGTGTTGAAGAACATCCAGCCGAGGCACATGCACCACACCGAGCGAAACCGGAAATACGCCATCCAGCTTGCGCCCGAAGACGGCGGCGTCGCCGCATCCTCGATCGCGTGCGCCTCCTCGAGATAGCGCGCCTCGGCTTCGTTGACCGACGGATGCTCGCGCGGCACGTTGCGGATGTAGTACCAGGCCCACAGCCCGCACAGCATGGTGCCGACGCCGGCGATGACGAACGCGACGCGCCAGGAGCTGAACGCCGCCATCAGCCAGGCGATCACGATCGAGCCGAGCGCCGCACCGAGCGGCGCGCCGCCGTCCAGCAAGGTGGCGCCGCGGCCGCGCTCGGTCTGCGTCATCCAGATCGCGTTGAGCTTGCCGCCGGCCGGATAGATCGGCGCTTCCGACGCGCCGAGCCCGAGCCGGGTCAGCAGCAACAGCATCCAGCTGGTGGACAGCGCCGCCAGGGCCTGGAAGAAGCCCCAGAACAGCGTCGCGAGCGCGATCACGATACGCGGCTTGAAGCGGTCGGCGAGCATGCCGCCCGGCACCTGCATCAGCGCGTAGGTCCAGAAGAACGAGCTCAGGATCAGGCCCTGCATCGCCGGATCGATATCGAACTCCTTGGCGATGACCGGCATCGCGACCGAGAGCGAGGCGCGATCGATATAGTTGATCGAGATCAGGAACAGCATCAGCAGGAAAATCTTCCAGCGCACGCCTGAAGGCTTTGCCGTATCTGCCATTGCGATGGTGGACACCTGATCGCTCATTGCTTGCTCCTCCCGACAGATTGTTTTGCCCTGCCGCGCCCCTCGTCCTTGACGGTCGCTGGCCTCTCCTGCCCTGCGTGAAGTCTGCTTCAAGGCGGCAAACGGGACAAGCACATTTTGTATTCTGCATACAATTTTTTATATCATGTTGATATTACGTGCAATCTAGTATTATGTGCATTGATTTTGGTCAGCCGGTGATGAGGGATTGAGCGTCAGGTCATCCCGTTCGAGCCGGCAATTTCAGGGAATTCATCCCGGCGTTGCGGCACCGGCGATCGCACGCATAACGGCGTTCCGCTCATTCCAAAAACAGTGGTCCGCGCTTCCCACCGGAAGCGCGGACCTGTGGTGAGCCGCTGATGTGGATCGTTCGTCAGCGGCGGATGAAGGCCGCCACCACCGCGCTGGACGTGGCGCACACAGCGACCACCAGGAACACCAGCGAGGTCTGGTTATGCTTGTCCATGAAGTGGCCGATCATCGGCTCGCCGAGACCTGCGAACAGGTAGGCGAAGAAGTTCATCACCCCGGTCGCGGTCCCTGCCCGTTTGTGGCCGACCAGATCCGGGCACAGCGCCCAGAACGAGGACTGCGGGCCGTAGGTGAAGAAGCCGCACAAGAACAGCACGGCCATCCCGAGCACGACGTCCGAGGTCGGGATCGCGTACATGCACAGCGAGGTGACCGCGGCGAGCGCCATGTAGAGCACGATGGCGAGGTAGCGGCGCGAGCCGAACACCTTGTCCGAGACCCAGCCATTGCTGAACGCACCGACCGCCATGCCGACCGGCAGCGCGATGCTGATCCAGCGCGGATCGATCACCGAGGCGGCACCGGCCTTGGCCCAGTTGCTGCCGAGGAAGTGCACGGGAACCCACACCAAGAGGCCGTAACGCGCCGCGTTCTGGAAGCCGATCGCGACGCCGGCGACCAAAAGACGCCAGTTCGACAGCACCGCCTTGTAGCGCGCCAGCGAGCCCTCATCGGCGCTGACCGCAGTTTCCGCAGAGGCGACATCGTCGGCCTCGTCATGCGGCGAGGCAAAGCCCATGTCCTCCGGCTTCTCGCGCGCGATCAGATAGAACGCGATGCCGCCGAGCAGCAGCAGCACCACCGGAATGCGGAAGATCCAGCGCCAGTCGAGTTGGAAGTAGCCGACTACGACCAGCGAGGTGACGAACGACAGCACCGAGGCGAGACCGGCCGCGAATGTATAGAGCCCGTAGACCGTGCCGCGCTCTTGGCGGCCCCACCAGTTCGACAGTAGCCGGCTGCCCGGCGCCCATCCCATCGACTGGAAATAGCCGTTGATGCCCCAGAACGCGGTGAGGCTGACGATCCCGGTCGAGAGACTGGTGGCCCAGTTCATGATGAAGGAAAGGATCGCACCCGCGCTCATCACACGGCGGCCGCCGAACTTGTCGCCGAGATTGCCGTTGATCGCCTGCCCGACCGCGTAGCACCAGAGCAGCGCCGCGCTGGCCCAGCCCAGCGCCTCCTTGGTGACGCCGAACTCGGCCTGGATGCCGGGAATGGCGAAGCCGAAGGTTTGCCGCCCGGTGTAGAAGAACAGATAGCAGAACATCGCCGCGAACAGCATCCGCCACTGCGCGCGGCGGAACGACGTCGCAAGCTCCGGATTCTGCACGCCGACCGAGCCGACGCCCGACGGACTGAACGTGATCGACATTGAGGCCTCCCCTTTGTTTGGTTGATCGCAGTCGGCCGCCGCGTTGTTCTTGTTGTCCGCGTGCGGCCCTCGTCGAACGCGCTGCTCTAGACCGGCCAGGGCAGCGAGTAGGTCTTGACGTTGGTGAAGCTCTTGATCGCCTCCTGCACGCCTTCCTTGTAGCCAAGGCCGGAATCCTTGATCCCGCCGAACGGCGACATCTCGATCCGGTAGCCCGGCACTTCCCAGACATTGACGGTGCCGACGTCGAGCTCGTTGACGAACCGCGTGATGTAGTCGAGCCTGTTGGTGCAGACGCCGGACGACAGGCCGAACGCGGTCGCGTTCGAGATCCGGATCACGCTGTCGATGTCGTTGGGCACGCGGATAATTGGGATGACAGGACCGAAGGTCTCCTGCATCACCAGCTCGCTGGTGTAGCGAATCCGGTCGACCACGGTCGGCGGATAGAGCGCGCCGTTGCGGTCGTTGCCGTGTAAGAGCTCGGCGCCGTCGGCGACGGCGGCATTGACGCGGCGCTCGAATTCCTTCGCCGCGCCCTCATGGATCACGGTGCCGACGTCGACCGTCGGGTCCATCGGGTCGCCGCATTTCAGCTTGCGCGCCTTCTTCAGCACCAACGCGACAAAATCGTCAGCGACCGCCTCGACGCAGAGGATGCGCTTGACGGCGGTGCAGCGCTGGCCGGAATTCTTGGTGGCGCCGGTGACCGCGAGCTCGGCCGCCTTGTCGAGGTCGGCGTCCTCCATCACGATCAGGGGGTCGTTGCCGCCGAGCTCGAGCACCAGCCGCTTGTAGCCCGCTTTATTGGCGATGTGCTTGCCGACCCTGACCGAGCCGGTGAAGGTGACGAGATCGGCGTCCGGATCGGTGATCATCGCATCGCCCATTGAATGCGGATTGCCGGTCACCACCGACAGCATCTCCGGCGGCAGCCCGGCCTCGTAGAGCACGTCGGCGAGCGCGAGCGCTGTCAGCGGCGTCAGCTCGGTCGGCTTCAGCACCACGCGGTTGTTGGTCGCGATTGCGGGGGCGATCTTGTGGCTCACCATGTTGAGCGGATGGTTGAACGGCGTGATCGCCGAGATCGCGCCGAGCAGCGGCGTGCGCGTCGTGAAGATCTTGCGCGCCTTGCCCTGCGGGCTGATGTCGCAGGAGAACGTCTCGCCGTCGTCCTTGATCGCGAGCTGGCCGGCAAAGGAATAGACGTCGTAGGCGCGCCCGGCCTCGTAGAGCGAATCCTTCCAGCACAGGCCGGACTCGGCGGTGATGAGCCGCGCGAATTCCTCCTTGCGCCCGGCCAGGATCTCGGCGGTGCGCAGCAGGATGCGCTGGCGCTCGTAGCGCGTCAGCTTCGGCTTGAACGCGGCCGCCCTGGCGAAGGCGCTGCGCACATGCTCCGGCCGCGCCGCCGGGACCGTGCCCACCACCCTGTTGGTGTAGGGATTGAAGACCTCGACATGCTCGTCGGTGTCGACGAAGCTGCCTGCGATCCGCATCTGCTCGTGGCGAACGGCCGGGCTCTGGATGTTCATGGCACTGTCCTTGGGGTCCGAATGCGTCACTTGATGCGGTTGAGCGCGACGTCGAAGGCGTCGAAATTGCGCAGGGCGAGACCGGCGGGCAGCGCGATCTTGCGGTTGGCGATCAGCGGCACCCGCTCCTCGGTCAGTCCGCCATGCGAGCGCAGCGGCTCGGTCAGGCCCGACAGATCGTGACGCGACTCGCTGGTGCCGAGCACCTTGTGCCTGGTCGAGATCACGACGATGTCGCCGATCCGGTCCGGCGGCAGCTCGAACCGGGCGCAGGCATCGCTGCGGGTCAGCGCGACCTCGATGCCTCCGGTCGCACGCAGCCGCGACAGCAGCGTGTCGACGTTGGCGCCCTCCGGCGTGTAGATGGTCGCGAACGAGCCGAGAGAGCCGTGATGGGCGACATAGGGATCGGTGATCGGCAGGATCACGCGTGCGGCGCCCGTACCCGTCCAGTCATCCATGACGTCCTGGAGGTAGATCACGTCGGGCTTGCCGTCAGGCAGGAACTTGTCGTTCATGCCGTGATCGGCGGTCGCCACGATGTTGCAGCCGAGCGCATCGAGCTTCGCAAGATAGCCGTCGATCATGGCGTAGAAGTCGTTGGCGATCTTGGTGCCGAGCCCGACCTTGTGCTGGATGTAGTCGGTGGTCGACAGGTACATCAGATCGGGACGGTAGCGCTCGACCAGCTTGACGCCGGCCGCGAACACGAAGCGCGACAGATCGGCCGAGTAGACTTCGGGCAGCGGCAGACCGACGAAATCGAGCACATCATCGATGCCGTTGGCGGCCTTGGTGGCCTGGTCGGCCTTCTCCGACGAGAAGGCGATGGCGCGGCCGCTGGAATAGTCCAGACCGTACGCGAGCAAGGTGCGCAGCTTGTCCTTGGCGGTGACGGCGGCAACCTTGTAGCCGGCATCATGAACACCGGCGAGGATGGTCGGTGCACGCAGGAACTTCGGATCGTTCATCATGACTTCGGCGTTGTTCGCCGTGTCGTAGAAGTAGTTGCCGGCGATGCCGTGCACCGCGGGCGGCCGCCCGGTGATGATCGAGAGGTTGTTCGGATTGGTGAAGCTCGGGATCACGCTGGCGGCATGGACATGCGCGCCCTCCTTCATGAAGCGCGCGAAGGTCGGCGCGACGCCGGCCTCGATCGCCTGCTCGATATAGCCGGGCTCCGATCCGTCGAGGCAGATCACGACGGTTGGCCGCGTCGGCGCCTCGTAATCGCGCCCGTTCACGGTGATGGTTTTACGATTGTCTTGCATGATGCCTCTCCTCGTCACTGCGCCGTCGCCGCGCTCGGCATCCGCTGCGTCTGCGCTGCCTCGATCAGCCGTTCCTTCGACCCTAAGAAGTTGCGGCCGCGCTCGCCCTCCAGCGAGTCCGCGATCAGCGCGTGCCATTCGGCGCGCTCGATCCTGTAGGCGGCCGGATTGCAGGAGATGCCGAGCCGCGCCATGAAGTCCTCGAGATCGTCGGCCGCGCGCGCGAGGTCGGCGCCGAAGATCTGCTTCAGGCTATCTTCGCAGAGCCCGCCTGCCCCTTTGACGCTGCGCAGCACCATCGGCAGCGAGAACGAGCAGGCGATGCCGTGCTGCACGCCGTGCCGCAGCGTGATCGGATAGGACAGCGAATGCGCGATCGCGGTCTTGGTGTTGGAGAACGCCAGGCCCGCGAACAGCGCTGCCTGCGCCATGCGGCTGCGCAGCTCGAGATTGCCGAGGTCATTGGCGAGCTTCGGCAGCACGTCGAGGATGTTGCGCGCCGCGGCCACCGCGTGGTTGGCCGACACCGGGTTGTTGTTGACGTTCCAGATGCTCTCCAGCGCATGCGACAGCGCGTCGAGCCCGGTGCTGATGGTGAGAAGCTGCGGCTTGCCGAGCATCAGGCACGGATCGATCACCGCATGGGTCGGATAAAGCGACGGACGCGCCAGCGAGTATTTCTTGCCGTTGGCCTCGTCCCACACCGTGCCCCAGCAGGTCACCTCGCTGCCGGTGCCGGCGGTGGTCGGCACCGCGATGATCGGGATCGCCGCGAGGCGCTCGGCGCCCTGCTGCGTCTCCAGATAGGTTTTGACGGTCGCGAAGTCACCGCCGGCGGCCGCGAACACCTTGGCGGAGTCGATCACCGAGCCGCCGCCGAGCGCGACGATCACCTCGGGCTGCCTCGCGAGCCCGACAAAGCGCGCGGTCTGTTCGGTGAGCAGGCGGTAGTCCGGATTGGGCGCGACGTCGCGAATGGTCAGGACAGACGGTCCCGCGGCGGCGCGCAGCCGCCGCTCGAGCTCGTCGAAGACCGGCTCGCCATAGGTCACGAGCGCGTAGGCGCGCTTGCCGATCAGGCCCGGCAGCTTGTCGAAGCTGTCGGCTCCGAATTCGATCCTCACCGGGTTGGAATAAGTCCAGTCCATCCGCGCGTCCTCCGTTTGGTGCGAAGGTATGGCGCCGGCTGCTATTGACAAATTCATTCTACGGATGCGTTCTATTGATTATGTCAATAGTGTTCAGCCAGCTTCGCGCCTTCCACGCGGTCGCCACCCATGGCGGCTTCACCGCGGCCTCGCGCGTGCTCAACGTCGGGCAGCCGACGCTGACCATCCAGGTCAAGGAACTGGAGGAGAGCTACGGCGTCGAGCTTTTGATCCGGAAGCCGCGGCATACCGAGCTCACTGAAGCCGGAGCCGCGCTGTTCGAGATCACCCGCGGCATCATGACGTTCTGCGACGAGGCGCACGACCTGTTGGCCGCGCACGGCAAGGCGACCAAGGGCCATCTGCGCGTCGCGACCGTCGGGCCGTTTCATGCCACCGAGATCATCGCGGCGTTCAAGCGCGATCATCCGGAGGTGCAGATCTCGACCCTGCTCGGCAATTCCGAACGCACCTTCCGCCACATCGTCGACTTCGAGGCCGACGTCGCGATCCTGGCGGAGGTGCCGGAGGATCCGCGCGTCACCATGATCCCCTACCGCACGCACCGCGTGATCGTGTTCGTCAACCGCGACCATCCCTGGTTCAAGCGCAAGTCGGTCAGGCTGCGCGAGCTGGCCGACCAGCCCATCGTGCTGCGCGAGCGCGGCTCGACCACGCGGCGCGCGTTCGAGGCCACGATGCAGGCCGAGGGCATCCGGATCGAGCCGGTGTTCGAGATCGAGAGCCGCGAGGGTGTGTGGAAGGCGGTCGAGCGCGGCCTCGGCATCAGCGTCGTCGCCGACTTCGAATTCGTGCCGCATCCCAATCTGCGCGCGCTGGAGATCAGCGACCGCACCATCAAGACCCAGTACAGCATCGCGCATCACAGCGGACGCGGCCATTCCCCGATCATCAAGGCGTTCATCGACACGGTCCGGCGGATGAAGGGTCGTGATGCTAGCGCGAGGGGGTCTTCGGCCCGGCCTTGAGTGCGCACAGTGCCAGAAGCGCGGCCAAGCTCAGAGCCGATGTGACCGCAAGCGTGTAGCCACCGAGCGGCGAGATCAGGAATCCGAATATGAGGGGCGCGAGGGCTTGAGACAGTCGCGACGGCGCGCCGAGCAGTCCCAGGCGGTAGCCGTAATCCTTCGGACCGAATATCGCCAGCGGCAGCGTGCCGCGCGCAATGGTCAGGATGCCGTTTCCGGCACCGTGCAACAGCGCGAACACCCCCGCGAAGCCACCGCCGAACAGACCGATGACGCAGGCGCCCAAGGGATGTGTGATGCAGGCCAGGCGCGCTGACCAGAGCGGATGGAAGCGCTTCAGCAGGCTCGCTTCGACAATGCGTGCCGCCACCTGCGCCGGGCCGATCAGTGCGCCCGCCGCGATCGCCTGCGCCGGCGTCGCACCGAGCGACTCCAGAATTCGCGGCAGATGAACCGCCATCGCCGACGTCACGCTCCAGGCGGCGGCGAAGGCAAAGGCGAGCAACACCATCGCGCGATCGATGGCAATGTGCGGCTTCGGCGTGTCGGCCGCGATCCGATGCTCCCGCTTTAGCCCGGGGATCAGGAGGCCGTTGAGCGGCAAGCAGATCAGAATGTGCGCAGCGGCCCAGCCGAAGCAGGTCCAGCGCCACCCGATGGTTGCGATTCCCCACGCACTCAGCGGCCAGCCGATGGTGCTGGCAAAGCCCGCGATCAGGGTAATGCCGGTGATGGAGCGACGGGCGGCGTTGCCGTAGATGCGCCCGAGCGCCGCGAAGGCTGCATCATACAGGCCAAGGCCCATGCCGACGCCGAGCAACAACCAGCTCACCGCCATCAGCACGCCGCTCTGGGATAGCCCGAGCAGGATCAGGCCGGACGCCAGGATGAGGTTGGACGCGCAGAGCACTTCGCGTCCGCCCATCCGGTCGATCTGGCGGCCGACGCGCGGGCCGAGAAGCCCGGAGATCACGAGCGCCATCGAGAACGCGGCGAACAGCCAGTTGGTCGAGATGCCGAGGTCCCGCGCGATCGGATCCGCGAGGATGGCGGGCAGATAGTAGCTCGACGCCCAGGCAAGGGTTTGCGTAGTCCCGAGCGCAACGATCAGGACGTTGTCTGCGCGACGGCTCATCCGGCGCGCGCACCCGGCGTCCTGGGCGGGACCACTTCTCCGTCCTCCTTGACGAATTGGCCAATGTCAGTGGCGAGAAGTTCAAGCACGGCCTCGGACGGCCGGCACAGTTTCACGCCGTTCGGCGAGACCACGATCGGCCGATTGATCAGGATCGGATGCGCGATCATGAAATCGATCAACTCGTCGTCACTCCATTTCGGATTGGCAAGGTCGAGCGCTGCATAAGGCGTGCCTTTCTCGCGGAGCAGCGCGCGGGGCGTCATGCCCATGGCCCTGATCAGCGCGATCAGCGTGTCGCGCGCGGGTGGCGTCTTGAGATACTCGACGATCTCCGGCTCCTCCCCGCTTTGGCGGATCATGGCCAGGGCGTTGCGCGACGTCCCGCAATCGGGATTGTGGTAGATCGTGATCGTCATCGGATTGCTTCCATCTTGGTTTCGCTCTGCCGCAGGAGCCACGTCATCAGCGCCAGCGCGACCATCGCCCCCAGAATCTCGGCGACGATAAATCCCGGCAGGTCCCGCGCGCGGATACCGGAAAACGTATCGGTGAATGATCGCGCGATGGCAACGGCCGGGTTGGCGAAAGACGTGGACGCGGTGAACCAGTAGGCGGCCGTGATGTAGAGCCCGACCAGCCATGGGATCGCGGCCTCGCGAAACCGCAGGCCACCGATGATCGTTGCGACCAGTCCGAACGCGGCAACGAATTCCGCAAACCACTGCGGGAACCCGGTCCTCGCCTTGGCGGAGAACTCCAGGAGCGGCAGGCCGAACATGGCATGCGCAACCATCGCACCCAGGATTCCCCCGAGCACCTGCGCCGCGACGTACTGCGCCGCGTGCGGCGGGCGGAGTTCGCCCTTGAGCGTGAACACCAGCGTGACCGCCGGATTGAAGTGCGCGCCGGATATCGGTCCAAGAATCGTGATCAGCACCACGAGGATGGCACCGGTCGGCAGCGTGTTGCCGAGCAGCGCCAGCGCCACGTCCTTGGTCAGGGTTTCTGCCATGATGCCGGAGCCAACGACGGTCGCGACCAGAAACAACGTGCCGAAACATTCAGCCACAAGGCGCCGCGGCAGATCGAAATCGCGCATCAGGCACGCGCCTTCTTCTTGCCCGTGGAAGGCTTGCACTGGGCAGCGGCGAGCGCCGGCGCGCAGATCTCCGGGTGGCCCGCGCAGCAATCCTTCATCAGAAAGGCGATGAGGTCGCGCAAACCGGTGAAATCCGCTGAGTAGATGATCGAGCGGGCCTCGCGGCGCGGCGCGATCATGCCGGCGTGTTCGAGGTCCTTCAGATGGAACGACACGTTGGATGGCGACACCTCGACCGCCTCCGCAATCGCCCCCGCGGCCATCCCCTCGGGGCCCGCCTGGACCAGCAGCCGGACGATCCGCAGCCGCGTTTCCTGCGACAGCGCAGCAAACGCGGTTCGGGCTTGACGCTCCTCCATCTTTCGATAATCCTACAATTCAATAATCATTGAAATGAGGATAGCAGCCATGGACACGCTTGCCAATACCCGTTCGATCGTCGGCGCCCTGCTTCCGGTGGAAGAGCTGTCATCCGCGGCCCTCCTTTCCGGCCTTGAGGCGCACAAGGAGAAGCCGCTGATTTTCAGCTACGACGGCCGGGACGTCCGCCCCAGCTACCACGTGACCGAAGTCAAGACCGGTTCGTTCAGGGCGCTCGATTGCGGCGCGAACCCGGAGAGCTGGAGCGAGACCTTCATTCAGCTCTGGGACATCGAGGAGGAAAACCGCGGTCACATGCCGGCCGGAAAGTTTCTTGCGATCATCCGCAAGGTCGATGAGGCCGTCGGCTTCGACCCGCAGGCCAGGTTGACGTTCGAAGTGAGCGACGGTGTTCGGCCGATGCAAATCTATCGGGCGGAACGCATGGATGCCGGCGACGCGGCGATCCGGGTCCATCTCTCGGCGCGCCCGTCGAGTTGCAAGCCGCGCGGCCGATGGCTCCAGGACCAGCAATCCTGCTGCGCACCGAAAGCCAAACAGCCGTGCTGCGGGTGATGGATGTCTGAGCGCCTGATATGGCCAGACGTGTCACGCGGGTTGGCGCTCGCGGCAAGGCTGCCCGGAAATCGCCGATCACTGTTGCCCGACGGGTCAAGCCCTCGGAGCAAAAATATTTCGCTTTATCCGAAAGGCAACTCAATGTATGAATAACCCGTCTCACCCGATCGAGGGGCGCTGCGCATCGTCAGGAGTGTTGCGGTGAGATGCGGTGGACGCCGAGGTCACGACCGACGACGCGTGACCGAGGTGGACGGTGAAGTCGTGTGGTCCTGACGCCCTAGCGGCAGGTGTCTCTTCGCAGGACGTGAATGCGTCGTTGCGAAGACGGTGACAAGCAAGCCAAGTCTCGCCGGGGAGAGCACGAAGTAAGCCGTAACCCATCGCGCAGGGAAAGCCGGGTTGTTTCCGGTTACACCTGTGGTCCTACCTCCCGCGTTTTTTATTACGCGGGACCCATGGGTGCGATCGGCACCCGGCTTTCCCTGCGCCCTCTGTGAAGAGAGGGCGGAACGAAGAGCAAAGCTCGGGCAGATCATGTCGCGAGAATGCGGAAGTTTGACTCCCGGTCGTGCAACACACTCGCTGTCGTCCCTGCGAAAGCGGGGCCCATAACCACAGATCGGCATTGTCGCGGGATGGTCGAACGACGAGTCCCGTTCTCAACACGGGCCGCGGAGTATGAGTCCCTGCTCCCGTGCGCAATTGCGCACTAGGCAGGGACGACACCGAGATTGCAGCGATGATGGCGACGTACGCCCTACCCGCTCAAGCCGCCGTCGGCTCGCTCGACAGCGCGGCGAACACCGTCTCCGGCGAATGGGCGATCACGGCGAGCAGCGCGCGGGCGGGTCCACGCGGCGCGCGCTTGCCCTGCTCCCAGTTGCGGATGGTTTCCACCGGCACGCCGAGCTTGGCGGCGAATTCGAGCTGGGTGAGTTGGGCCCGGCGGCGCAGATCGCGTACGGCCGGCTGCGCTGCCGCGGGCTGCATCGCCGCCTGGTCGGGATGTGCGGGCACGAGCGGGATTTCCTGCCCGTCGCGCAATTCGACGATCCGTCCGTCCGCCTTGAGCCGCAACCGCTGCATGATGGCCCCCGTGATGGCCCCTTGGAGATAGCGGCATCATCGATGAAGCGCGTTAAGTTCGGATTAACGATAAGCGGCCCGGCGCGGCTCGCGCCCGGACCATGCGCCGCCCTGCCCGCGAGCGCGTTACTTGAGGCCGAACCACAGCGTGGCGATGCCGAGGAAGGAGAAGAAGCCGACCACGTCGGTGACGGTGGTGACGAAGGTGCCGGAGGCGACCGCGGGGTCAGCCCGCACCCGTTCCAGCACCATCGGGATCAGGATGCCGCCGAGCGCGCCGGCGACCAGGTTGCAGATGATCGCAAGCCCGATCACGATGCCGAGGCCGGGGATCTTGAACCAAGCCACCGCGGCGACGCCGGTGATGACGGCAAAGGCGATGCCGTTGACGAGCCCGACCATGGTCTCGCGCAGCACCACCCGCATCGCGTTGTACGGGCCGAGCTCACGGGTGGCGAGCGCGCGCACCGCGACCGTCATGGTCTGGGTCGCGGCATTGCCGCCCTGGCTCGCCACGATCGGCGCCAGCACCGCAAGCGCCACCATCTTCTCGAGCTGGCCCTCGAACAGACCGAGCACCGACGAGGCCAGGAACGCGGTGGCGAGATTGACCAAGAGCCAGTTGAAGCGGCCGCGGGCGATGGTCCACACCGTGTCGGACAGCTCTTCGTCGCTGGTGACGCCGCCGAGCGCCTTCAAGTCCTCGTCGGCCTCCTCCTCGATCACGTCGACGACGTCGTCGATGGTGATCACGCCGACCAGCCGGTCGATGGTGTCGACCACGGGAGCTGCGACCAGGTTGTACTTGCCGAACATCCGCGCGACCTCTTCCTGGTCCTCCAGCGCGGAGACCCGGCGGCGGTCCTCATCGATCAGGTCCTTGACCGGAACCGGGCGGCGCGTGCGCAGCAGCACGTCGAGCGGCACCGCGCCGAGCAAATGCTTGTCGGCGTCGACCACATAGATCTCGTAGAAGCGGTCCGGCAGATCCGGCGTGTCGCGCATGTAGTCGATCGCCTGCCCGACATTCCAATCCGGCGGCACCGCGATGAACTCGGTCTGCATCCGCCGGCCGGCGGAATTCTCCGGGTACAGCAGGCTGCGCTCGATGTCCTCGCGCTCGGCCGCCGGCAGCTTCTCCAGGATCTCTTCCTGGTCCTCCTCGTCGAGGCTCTCCAGGAGCTCGACGGCGTCGTCAGATTCGAGCTCGCGGACACCCTCGGCAACCGTCTCCGGCTCGAGTTCCTCGAGGATCTCCTCGCGGACGGTCTCGTCGACCTCGTTGAGCGCCGAGAAGTCGAAATCGGTGCCGGTGATCTCGACCAGGGTGACGCGGTCGACCGGCTCCAGCGCCGCGATCAGGTCGCCGAGATCGGCCTCGTGCAGTTCCGCCACCACCTCGCACAGCAACGGCCGGTCGGCGGCGTGGATGGCCCGGGTGATCGCCGCGACGAATTCGCCGCGGAGCTCGCCCTCCTCGTCCCGCATCGGCATCCGGGCCAGCGGATCGGCCTCGGCGGGTTCGGCAACGTCGAAATTCTCGGCCATGCCGTGTTTCGCCGGTTTGACAGGAGGGGAAAAACTGGTTGGATGAGTGCGGAACGGATTACCTAATCGGTGGGGCCCAGTGCAATGAGAAAGATGTCGAGCGCACCGCGACCGCTCCGGAAGACTTTCGCGGCGCTGGTCGCGCTCGCGCCTGTTGCACTGTTCGGCTCGGCGCACGCCGCCGAATGCCAGCGCAAGGACGCACTCGGCACCTCACGTGTGCTCGAGGTCGACCCCGCGACCTATCCGCGCGTCGGGCTGAAGAGCTTTCCGCAGACCCTGCCGCTCAGGGATGGCGAGGTCGTGCTGACCTTCGACGACGGACCGACGCCGGGGGTCACCGACAAGGTGCTGACGGCGCTGGCGGCTGAATGCGTGCAGGCAACCTTCTTCATGGTCGGCCGCAACGCGGCCGATCACCCCGATATGGTCCGCAAGATCGCGCGCCTCGGCCACACCATCGGCTATCACAGCTGGGACCATCCACATCTCAACAAACTCCCGCCGGATCAGGCCGACGCGAACATCAACCGGGGGATCGAAGCGGTCCAGAAGGCCCTGCGCGGCACCGAAAGCAAGATTCCGAGCACGCCGTTCTTCCGGTTCCCCTATTTCGAATCGACACCCGCCCTGCTGGACCACCTGGAAAAGCGCGGTATCGCGGTGTTCGGAGCCGATTTCTGGGCCAGCGATTGGAACAAGATGACCCCCGAGGAGGAACTCAAGCTGCTCACCGGGCGGCTCGAAGGCCACCGCAAGGGAATTATCCTGCTGCATGACCCGCAAATGCGGACAGCCGAGATGCTGCCCACCTTCTTGAGGTACCTGCAGGAGCATAAATACCACGTCGTCCACATTGTCCCGGCGGCGCTGAAAACCGTGTCCGACCGGACACATTGAACCCGGGACGCTAGGTGGATTACAGACCGTTAAGGCGGCATTCATGGCGCCGCACCTAAGGATTCGTCAGTGCGTTTGGAATGCGGCCGAGATTCGATGATTGCAAACGTCTTGGTGATGATCCGGAAGCGGTCGCGGACCGTGGTCCGCGCGGCGCTGCTGGGTTGCGGCTTGATGACGCCGTACGCCGCCCTCGCCGCAGACTGCCCTAACCCCAACGCACTCGGCACCTCGCGGACCCTCGTCGTCGATCCCAAGGAGCATCCCCGGATCGGCACCATGCAGTACCCGGAGACCTTGCCGCTCGCCGATCACGAAGTGGTACTGACCTTCGACGACGGGCCGCTACCTAAATATAGCAACCAGGTGCTGGCCATTCTCGCCAGCCAGTGCGTCAAGGCGACCTTCTTCACCATCGGCTCCCAGGCCCGGTTCAATCCGGAGGGCGTGCGCAAGCTGATCGCGGCCGGACATACCGTCGGCACGCACAGCCAGAACCATCCGCTGACGATGAACAAGATGTCGCTCGAGAAGGTGCGGCAGGAGGTCGACGACGGCATCGCCTCGACGCTCGCAGCGCTCAATGGCGACAAGAGCAAGCTCGCGCCGTTCTTCCGGATTCCCGGCCTGATGCGCGCCGAGATCCCGGAGGCCTATCTGGCGTCCCAGGGCATCCAGGTCTGGAGCGCCGACTTCCCCGCGGACGACTGGCGCCACATCTCGCCGCAGCGGGTCTATGACCTCGCGATCCAGCGGATCGAAGCCAAGCGCAAGGGCATCTTGCTGCTGCACGACATCCAGCCGCGCACCGTTGCGGCGCTGCCGCGCATCCTCAACACGCTGAAGGAGCGCGGCTACCGGATCGTTCATGTCGTGCCCGCAACGCCCGATCGCCCGGCGACGCCGACCCAGCCGCAGCAATGGTACCTGCATCCACCGACCGAGACGGTGGCGACCACGCGCTGGCCCAAAATTCCGAACTTCGTGTACACCGCGACGCGGACGCTGCCTGCCCCGGTGTTTGCCGACATGGATTGGCGCGATGCCGACATCCTCGACCACGCACAGCGCACCCGGGTCGCGATGCCCGTCCGCACGCTGTGGCCGCAGCCCCAGCTCGCGCGGTTCGCATCCGTCTCGACATTGCCGGTCCCGGCGCCCGACGTGTTCCGCGTTCCCGAAGCGCTCGACCTGACCCTGCTCGCAGCCCGATCGGCGGCCAATCGCCGCCTCGTGCAGCGTACGACAATTGGCGTTGGCGTATCGCGCGCGCAGGCGTTCTCCGCGCGCCAGGCCAGGCATCCGAAGCAGGCTGCGCATCAGGGGCCCGCCGCGGCACACGGCCGAGCCCATGGCGCCCCCTTGCATGTCGCACCGCCGGCTGCCGACAACGCGTCAGTCCACGTCGCCAATAATGTGAAGAAGCGTACGCCGCGCGCCGAGGCGGCGGCGGCCGGCAAGCGCGTGCCTGATTGACGTGATCTAGCTGGCCACGATCTTGGCGACGCAGAGCAGGATCACCAGCGCCAGGAAGAAGATATCGATATAGGATTTGATCTCGCCGGCATGCCTGAGCGCGGTGACATCGGCGACGATCTGCCTGCGCGAGGCGACAGCATTGGGCCCCTCGCCGGCCGCCGCGGCGAGCCGTCGCGTCTCGCCCTCCAGGCGCTCGATGCGCTGGAAGAAATAGAACGAGCGCAGCCCGGAAAAGGCGTGCATCGCCGCATAGACCAGGACCAGAATTGCGACCGTCGCGCGCTGCTCGTACTTCTCCAGAAGGTTCAGCGTGAAATAGACCAGCCCCAGGAACACGAAGTTGGAGACCACACGGTAGGCGTAGCTCGCAAAGATCATCAGGCGCTCCGGGTAAGGCAAGCTCGCAGCCGCGCGATTGGGGGAAAGCGGTCGGCTTCGGTCGGCAACACCAAACCGGTAAGGCCATGCATCCGCGAATCTACCTGACCGGTGTTACATGACCGCATCGACCTGCACCTCCACGTCACCCGCCTGCACTCGTCGGACCTGCCCCCGGAGACACGGGCCGGCATAGCCGGCGAGCGGCCATGCTCCGAAAAGTCCAGCGATTTCAAGGATCAGCTGAGGTATGGTGCGCTCGGAGGGCGGTCGCATTTGTTGTGATTTCAATAGCTTGCCGATACGGCCGAAAGAATTAGGCGCATTTCAGGCCCATAAGTGCCTTTCAAGGCGGACGCCAAACCTGCGCCAAATCGGGCGTGCCTCCCGCCACGTGTTCCGCCGCCGCTATCCGCCGGATCGAAAAGACGTCGTCCGCGACAGTGGCTCATAAGGTGGTGGCGGTTTCAATAATGGTGCTACGCAACCATAGGTGAGCGGGCACATCGTCAAAGCGCCGATGCCAGCTCATCACACTGTGCAGAACCGGAGCATCAAAGGGCAGCTCCCTGATCTCGATCGGATAAGCGCGGCGGAACTCCATCGCCAGCTTGCGTCCGAGGATGGCGACAAGGTTCGATTGCACCAGAACCGCCCCTGCGGAGAGATAGGGCACGTCGGAGGCGACAAAGCGGGCGCTCTTCCGTGCCTTCAAGAACGTATCCACAAACTCCAAATTCTCCCCGCTCGAGCTGATCCCTAGATGCGGCAGTTCGGCAAGCGACGCCGCCGTCAACCTCTTACGTAGCGCGGGATGTCCGCTCCGGAGCACCGCCACAAAGCGATCCTCGACGAGCTGCTGCGAGGCGAACCGCTCGCCTTCTATGGCCCGCCCCGACAACGCAAGATCGAGCTCGCCGCGGTCCAATCGATCCGTGAGATTCAGGGTCCCGCTGGGCACGAGTGACAGTCGCACAGTCGGTGCTTGTGCGCGCACCGCGGCCAGGATCGGACCCACCGCAACCACGGCTGCATAGTTGTTCACCGCAATCGTGAAGCGCCGGTCCGCGGTCGAGGGATCGAAGGTATCACCCTCGACCGCGAGCTGCAGCTCGTTGAGCGCCTTGCGAACGGGAAGCGCGAGCTGCTCGGCTCTGGGGGTCGGGCTCATTCCCGCGGGCGTGCGGACAAAGAGCTTGTCCTTCAACGCATGACGCAGCCGGTTGAGCGCGTGACTGACGGCAGGCTGGCTGATGGCGAGACTGTCTGCGGCGCGCACAACGCTGCGCTCGCGCAGCACCGCGTCGAACACCAGCAGCAGATTGAGATCGAGGTTGCGGAGTCTCATGGGTCAGAATGCACAGCGTGAATTGGCGGATTATGTCAATTCATTTGAATAATATTTCTGCCGCGGCCAACTTCAAGTCCATGTCAATACGCTCACCACATGGGATCGCCGCGCGAACGGCACGCACCGCCACAAAAGTGATGGTTGCGGTCCTGGCCGGACCGGATGCCCCCCTCGTTGCGACGCCTGCGGAGCTGCCGCGCTGGCGCCGGCTGACGCCGCTCGCCCTGTGGTCCACCGTTTCCGTCCGCGATAGCAGTCCCGACGAAATCTTGCGCTGCGTTGCCGCTGAGGTCGCCCGACAAGACGTAGAGGCTCCACAGGTGATCCTGCTTGGAGAAGGCAAGGCCGCCCGCACGGCGCTCGAGTTGGTGCTGCGGGGAACTCTCGACTGTGCCGGCTTGCTCGCGATCGCGGTCCACTGTGCGCCGCTGCCGTTTCGCATCGTTCCCACCGCTGCCGCCGTTCGGCTGGTCGTGCGACGTGAGAATTGCGCGGATGCGCCTGAATTCCTCATCACCACGCTGCAAGCCACCGACATCGACGCGCGGATCGTCAGGCTCGATCCGCCCGCGGCAAAAGTGGCGCGAGCCGCGGCGAGCGCTGCCGAGACCTTCGTCCTGGAACTGGTCGCGAATGCCGGCCGCCAAAGCCGTCATCATGGAGTGTGAAGCAATGCCATCCAGAAAGACTCTTCTCCTCGTCACGGTTCTCCTTATCGGAGCCGGGGGCGGCGCGTATTTCCTGCACAGTCCCGCGCCAAGCCATGCGGCTGAGCCCGCGGCCCCACCGCTCGTTCCAGTGACGGCCGCCCATGTGCACAAGGGCGACGTGCCCATCGTGATCGAGGGGCTCGGCACCGTGACGCCCATCAACACCGCGACCATCCGCACACAGGTCCAGGGCACACTCGAGAGCGTGAACTTTGTCGAAGGCAAGGACGTGAAACGCGGCGATGAGCTGGCGAAAATCGATCCCCGCGCCTTCGAAGCGCAGGTCGACCAGGCAGAGGCCGCCCTCGCCCGGGATCAGGCGGGCCTGAAGAACGCGCAGGCCAACTTCGCGCGGACGCAGCCGCTGGCAGCGCGCGGATTCGCCACCCAGCAACTGCTCGATACGCAGGATTCGCAGGTCGCGCAGGGCAAGGGCACGGTCGAACTCGACAAGGCCGCACTGGAGGCTGCCCAAACGCAGTTGAGCTACACGACAATCACCGCGCCCTTCAACGGGATCACCGGCATCCGTCACATCGATCCCGGCAATATCGTACACCCGACCGATGCGACCGGCCTTGTGATCCTCACGCAAATGCAGCCGATCTCGATCATCTTCACGCTGCCGTCGACCGACATTCCCAACGTGCAGAAAGCGATCGCATCCGGTGAGGCGTCGGTCGACGCCTATGACGCGGCCAACACGCACAAGCTCGACCATGGCAGCCTGATGCTGATCGACAATCAGGTGGATGCATCGACCGGCACGGTGCAACTGAAGGCGTCTTTTCCCAATGAGAAGAAAAACCTCTGGCCGGGTTCGTTCGTCAACATCCATCTCACCATCGCGATCCGCCACGACGCCGTAACCGTGCCGCTGACGGCTGTTCAGCAGGGACCAAGCGGCACCTTCGTCTACGTCGTCGATGCGAACCATGTCGTGAACGCGCGCGAAATCAAGGCCGGCCAGTCACGCGAGGACAAAGTGCTGATCGACCAGGGCCTGTCCGGAGACGAGACCGTCGTCACCGCCGGTCAGTACCGGCTGAAGCCCGGGACATCGGTCGAAGTCGTACCCGACAATCGCAAGGACGTGGTCCAGAACGCCACCACCGCAAGCGCAGGTATGCTGCCATGAGCATCTCCCAAGGCTTCATTCGCAAACCTGTCGCCACCGCCTTCCTCGCGATCGGCATCACGCTGATCGGCTTGGTTGCCTTCGTCCGGTTGCCCGTTTCGGCCCTGCCGTCGGTTGACACGCCGACGATCCAGGTCACCGCGCAGTTGCCCGGCGCCGATCCGCAGACCATGGGCTCGTCGGTTGCCACGCCGTTGGAGCGCCAGTTCGGGCAGATCGCAGGCCTGACCGCCATGACCTCGTCGAGCGGCTTCGGCAACACCGCGATCACCCTGCAATTCGCGCTGAACCGCACCACCGACGCGGCCGCACAGGACGTCCAGGCCGCGATCAATGCGGCCGCCGGGCAATTGCCGAAAACCATGCCGTCGCCGCCGATCTTCCGGAAAGTCAACCCGGCCGACGTCCCCGTGCTCCTGATCGCACTGACCTCGGACACCGAACCGCTCACCAAGGTCGACGACTATGCCGACAGCATCCTGGCGCAAAAACTGTCGCAGGTGCCGGGCGTGTCATTGGTCACGATCGGCGGCATGCAAAAACCCTCGATCCGCGTCCAGGTCAATCCGGCAAAGCTTGCCGCGGCCGGCATCGACCTCGAGCAATTGCGCTCCACGCTCGGCAACATCACCGTCAACCAGCCGAAGGGCGTGCTCTACGGCAACGAACAGGCCTACACGCTTGCGACCAATGACCAGGTGCTCAGCGCGAAGGGCTATGAAGATCTCATCATCGCCTATCGGAACGGCGCACCGGTGCGGCTGCGTGACATCGGCCATGCCGAAGTCGCGGCAGAGGACGTGACGCTGCAAGGCTGGTACAACGACAAGCCGTCGGTGATCCTCGCCATTCAGCGGCAGCCGGGCGCCAACGTGATCAGCACGGTGGACGGCATCAAGAAGCTGCTGCCGCAGCTGGTCGCAGGCCTGCCCTCGGATGTCAAGGTCACGATAGCATCGGACCGAACGCAGACGATCCGCGCCAGTCTTGACGACGTACAGTTCACGCTGCTCTTGACCATCGCACTCGTGGTTGGCGTCATCTTCCTGTTCCTCCGGAATTTCTGGGCCACCATGATTCCCGCGATTTCGGTGCCGATCTCGCTGATCGGCACGTTCGGCGTGATGTATCTCTTGAACTACAGCCTCGACAATCTGTCTCTGATGGGTCTTTCGATCGCGGTCGGCTTTGTCGTCGACGATGCCATCGTCATGATCGAGAACATCTCGCGGCACATCGAACGGGGACTGTCGCCGCTGCAGGCCGCCCTGAAAGGCGCCGGCGAGATTGGGTTCACCATCATCTCGATTTCGGTGTCACTGGTTGCGGTGTTCATTCCCCTGCTCTTGATGGGCGGTGTGATCGGACGGATGTTCCAGGAGTTTGCGGTCACCGTGTGCGTTGCGATAGCAGTCTCCGTCATCGTGTCCGTGACGTTGACACCGATGATGTGCGCCTATCTGCTTTCGGATCACGGCGCCGGCACAGGCGTGGTTTCGCGGACGCTGGAGCGTGGATTCGTCGCGATACAGCGCGGCTACGAAGCCGTCCTGTCCGTTGCGCTGCGATTCAAACTCGCGACCCTGACGGTCATGCTTGCGAGCCTCGTGGCAACGGGCGTGCTGTTCGCAGGCATACCGAAGGGGTTCTTTCCCCAGCAGGATACCGGCATGATCACCGGCATCACGGAAGCGTCGGCCGACGTCTCACCGAAAGAGATGGCGGAGCTGCAGCGGAGCGTGATCGATGTGATCGCAAAGGACCCGTCGGTCGCCAACGCTACGGGTTATATCGGCCCGGGCGGACCTACCGTGACCGAGAATAACGGCCGCCTGTTCGTGCTGTTGAAGCCGCGGAACGAGCGCCAGTTCAGTGCCGACGAGGTGATCCGGCAGCTCGATGCCAAGCTCGCCAAGCTCCAGGGGATCGCCGTGTTCATGCAGGCGACGCAGGACATTAATCTTGCCAGCCGCCTGTCCAAGACCCAGTACCAGTTCACGCTCACGGATGTGAACCAGGACGAGCTGAACAGCTGGGCCGGCAAGCTGTTCGAGGCATTAAAGAAGCGGCCGGAACTCGCCGACGTCGCCAGCGACCAGGCCAACGCCGCGCGTCAGCTCAAGCTCAAGATCGACCGCGATGCCGCCTCTCGCCTCGGCATCGATCCAGCGGCGGTGGACAACACTCTCTACGACGCCTTTGGCCAGCGCCATGTCGCCCAGCTCTTCACCACGTTGAACACCTACTACGTGATCCTCGAGGTCGATCCGTCGTTCCAGTCCGGCCCCTATGCGCTGAACCGCATTTACGTCCGCTCGTCGAACGGATCGATGGTGCCGCTCAGTCAGTTCACGACCATCGAGTATGGCTCGGCGGCGCTGGCGGTGAATCATCAAAACCAGTTTCCGTCGGTCACGCTGAGCTTCAATCTGGCGCCCGGCACGGCTGTGGGAACGGCAGTTGCCGCCGTACAGCAGGAGACGGCCGCGCTGCATATGCCTTCGACCATCGCGACGAGTTTCCAGGGCAACGCTCAGGCTTTCCAGTCTGCGCTCGCCTCGACACCGGTCCTGATCCTGGCTGCGATCGTCGCGGTCTATCTGATCCTTGGCATGCTCTATGAGAGCACGATCCATCCAATCACGATCCTGTCGACGCTGCCGTCTGCGGGGCTCGGTGCGCTCATGGCGCTCTGGACCTTCGGCTTTGGGCTCGACGTCATCGGGCTGATCGGGATTATTCTCCTGATCGGCCTCGTGCAAAAGAACGGCATCATGCTGATCGATTTCGCACTCGAGGCCGAGCGTCACAGGGGACTTTCGGCTGAACAGTCCGCGTTGGAGGCCTGCAAGGTCAGATTCCGTCCGATCCTGATGACGACCATGTGCGCGATGCTCGGAGGCGTTCCGCTGATGATCGGCACGGGGACCGGATCGGAATTGAGGCAACCGCTCGGCTTCGCGATCGTCGGCGGCCTGATCGTTTCCCAGCTGTTGACGCTGTTCACAACGCCAGTGGTCTACATTTATCTCCAGAACGTCAGCGACTGGTTCGCACGTAAAGGCACGATGCATCGCGCCCCCCTTCCCGCCGTCAAACCGGAGCTTGCAGGATGAGCGCCAAGACAAGGGATGGCAGGGGGACTCGGAAGGGCACGCCGTTCGCCCGCATGAGCATCGTTCCCCAGCTCTCGGCCGCGTTTTGGACTTGCTGGCTTCTCGCGGCCATGGCTGGCGAGATCGCGGGCCATGCACTCAATCCTATCTACCTTCACCGCTCGGGAAGAGTGATCGTCGCGCTTATGATGTGCTTCCTTGGGATGTCGATATTGCAGGGCGCGACCCGGCGGCTTCCGTGGCTGATCTTTTGGTCCTTCGCATTCTTGCTAAGTCTATTGGCTGCGGTGCTGGCAGAGGCAACCGACATCTCGATGGGAGTCGGCGACATCGGCGCGATCCTACTCATCGCCATCCTGCTCATCTTCTCGTTCGTGATCTGCTATCGCCTCACGGGAGATCTGCCGGGGCCGACGAACGATTCCAACGTCCGCGGCTTCTTCTGGGCCGCGGCACTGCTCGCCCAAACCCTCGCCAGCGCATGCGCGGACTGGATCAGCGACCCTGGCGGTCCGTCGGAGCGCTTAGCTATCGCCGTGATCGCGCTTGGCGTCGCAGCGACCATCGGGCTCCATTCATGCACGCGCATGCCGCGCTCAGTATTGTTTTGGTCCGCTTTCGTCCTGTCGGGGACCGGGGCCGCATTCGGAGGACAGGTCGTTCTGAGATCAATCGGATACAGCACGCAAATGTAGCAGCAAGCTGGCGCCAACTGCCATCAATTGCCCGACGCGTCCTATCATCCGAAAGAGCCTCACGCCATCAGCAACAGGTGCGACCAAGTCGCCAGCTAAGCGCTGCTTCGATAGCATCGCGTCGCGCGCCTTGGGGAGCATTGGCCCAAAGAGGGCTGCCACGAATACGAGAGCAACGCTCGGACACACAATCAAACACGCAGATTAACGGACCAGCATCCGGCATTCTGCGCGGGATCGCGAAAACACATTTCTTATCAATGACTTATTTGGTGCGCTCGGAGGGCGGTCGTGTTTACCGTAACTTCAAAGGCTTATCGAAGAAGTCGAGATGGTCGGGCGCATTTCCGACGGCTGGAGTGCTTTTGGGCACGCCACCTTACCGAACTAGCACGGCCTGGCCCCATCAACTGAGTAGCGGATTTCTACTCCGCGGGTTGCAGGTTCGAATCCTGACCTGCCGGGATCGCCAGTCATTTCAACGCGATGCGCGCTCTGGCCTCAGAATTCCAGTGTCGCATCGTGTATTGGGGAAACCCCTTTAATTTCAGGCTTTCCCGTTTAGTACCGCCGAGTCGAAAGTACACGGATGAGACACGGCGCTTCCGTGTTTGTTCTTCAACAGACCCGCGCACGAGTCTGCCGGGATCACCAGCAGCACAAACGATCAAAAGCATTTGTGGGGAGATACCGGGCGAGAAGCCGGCGGCGATTTGCCTGACCGCCAATCTGAAGCCGCGCTGCGCCCTCCTAGGGCAGTGGCCGCACCAGCAGACGCCCCCGACACGGTCATCGGGCGCGTCGGGGCCGCATTCCAAGCTCGCGCCGTCGGGCGCGCTGACAACGGAAGCAAGAAAGATGACTTCCAGCGTTGCCCCCCGTTCCGCGCCTAAGCAGAACCATTAGGGATTACCCCCGCCCTCGGCTCGCCGAAAATGACAGAAAAAAACTCAGGCAATGCCCTTCGCTATCTCGCGCTTTTTCATGCTGCGATGCCATACAATAACGGCAGCGGCCTTGGCGCGGGGAACGCCAAGGCCGCTCTAAACTCCCGGTCGGGGGGCAACCTATCGCGGGAGCTTATGATGACTCCCGGCATTGCCCCTTGTTCCTGGTGCGTCACCCCACCCGCAGATTTTCGGCGGATGTTTTTCCGCGATTGTCCTTCGCTTCGTAGCTGACTTTCGCGCCCTCATTTAGGCTGCTCAGCCCCGCCCTTTCGACCGCAGAAATATGCACAAAAACATCCTTCCCTCCGTCATCGGGTTGGATGAATCCGTAACCCTTCGTCGGGTTGAACCACTTCACAGTACCTGTAGCCACAGACAAAACTCCCTTTGGTCCTAATGCGGGAAACCTAAGCGCTGAGCGTCAGGTCCCGCAAGGATAAAGAGGCGTGGAGAAGCAGCCCCAGGGCTGGAAGAACAGGGCGCCGCCGGGATGCTGCATTTCAAGCCCGGCGGCGTAGTTTCCTCGGGAGGTTAGTCGAGGCGCAGCCGACTGGTGTCATTCGAGCGGCAGAGAAAGCGCCGGCAGCGGCTTATTGCCCTGCTCGCAACCCGTTCGCCCCTTGAGCGGTAGAGCCGGCGTTGAGGCATCCGCGGCAGTCCGGCCCATGAAGTGGGTCAGATTAACGCCCGATGACCACTCCACATAACCAACGACCGCAAAGGCAATCGCTGCCACGATGACAATACTGAGCACTGAAGCGGCGGTTGCTGCCGGCAAGCTCTGGCTGCTAAAAAACGGCATCACGATTCTCCGACACCGAGCTGCCACCCGCCCATGCGTTAGACCAACTCACGACGATCAAGTGTGAATGGCCTCACATATCACGCGCACTTGATGCGTCATTGGTATTTACCGGCAAGATCGTGCGTGGTCGCATTCAGCCGATGAACAAGAAGGCTTGGGCGGCCAAGTTCAAGAAGTACGCGGTCCTGGCCGGCGTCAACGAGCCGAAGAAGAGCTGCCATGGGGTCCGTAAGGCGCGCGCCGAGGTGGCCGCCTACGCCGACTGCACCGAAAGCCAGATGATGGCGATGTTCGGCTGGACGGATCCGAAGATGCCCGCGCACTACATCGCCCAGGCGAATCGGGAGAGGCTCGGAATCAGTGGAATGGAGAAGATCGTTACTTTCGATCAGAACCAGCTGCCAGACGACCGTTCGGGATCCGAGGCAAACAGAGCGCGAACACCGCGCCGGAACGGAGTGGTAACATTCCCGGGTAACATCCGGAAAAAAGTTCAATAATTTCAATATGAAATGTGGGTTTGTGGTGCGCTCGGAGGGACTCGAACCCCCACGGTGTTACCCACTGCCACCTCAAGGCAGCGCGTCTACCAATTCCGCCACGAGCGCTTGGGATACCGGATGGAACCCCGAAGGCACCGCCGGATCGACGGGGCCATGTAACAAATCACGGATGCAGGGACAAGGCGATTAATGCGGGAATTAACTGCGAACCCCGGGAGATTTCGGCAGCATTTGCTTGACCTCGACCGCAATCCGGTTGCGGTCGACCAGGACCACGCCGCTGGCCACCGGCAGGTTGTTGGCGAGGATCTTGACCTCGTCGGCCTCGGTGGCATCCAGTTCGATAATGGCGCCGCGGGATAGCCGCATGACCTGGTGAATCGGCATCGTGGTGGTGCCGAGGACCACCATGAGATCAACGCTGACTTTATCGAGGGTGGGCACTTCTGAACCGCCGAACGGGAACTAGATTGTGGGTTCAACTGACCACGTTAGGGTTAGCTAATGGTTAACGACCGCCAAAGCCTCGATTTGACGACCTTTGCGCGCCCTTCAGGCGGCGAAGCGGTCGAATGGCGGCTTTCAGACCGCGCGGTGCCCTACCCCGATTCGCTCGCCGCAATGGACGATCGGGTGGCGAAGATCGCGGCGGGCTCGGCCCCCGAACTGGTATGGCTGCTGGAGCACCCGCCACTGTATACCTCCGGCACCAGCGGCAAGGCCGACGATTTGCTCGCGCCGCACTTTCCGACCTTCCAGAGCGGACGCGGCGGCCAGGTCACCTATCATGGCCCGGGCCAGCGCGTCGCCTATGTGATGCTCGACCTCAAGCGGCGCCGGCCCGATGTGCGCGCCTATGTCGCCTCGCTGGAAGAATGGATCATCCGCACCCTCGCCGCCTTCAATGTCCGCGGCGAGCGCCGCGAAGACCGCGTCGGGGTCTGGGTGCGGCGCCCGGAGAAGGGACCGGACCATGAGGACAAGATCGCCGCGATCGGCGTGCGGCTGCGCCGCTGGGTCTCGTTCCACGGCATCGCAATCAATGTCGAGCCTGATCTTGCGCACTTCCGGGCCATCGTGCCCTGCGGCGTGGTCGATCCGCGCTACGGCGTCACCTCGCTGGTCGATCTCGGATTGCCGGTCACGATGGCCGATGTCGACATCGCGCTCCGGCAGGCCTTTTCCGAGGTGTTCGGCGACACCGCAGCGCGCCTGCCGGAAGCGACGTCATAGGCTTCACGCCGCCTTCTGCGGCGCGACCTCGAGCTTGCCGGCGATGTAGCGGCGCTCCTGGGTGAGGCCGCCGAAGCCGTAGGCGTCGCCCTTCACCTCATCGACATGGGCATAGCTCTCGGTGTGGAGCGGCCCGAGCAATTCGCCCATCCGCTTGAACAGCGCCGCAAGATAGGCCGCCTTCTCGTCCTTGGTATTGGTGCCCTCGGTGACGTGGATGTCGAGCCAGTAGCTCGCGAGCCCCTGCTCGGCGAGCGACTTGCCGTCCGCGAACCAGTCGGCCGCATCGGCGGACTTCACAATGATCGCGGTGACCTTCGGATCCTTGTGCAGAATCCCGGCGGTCAGGTCCGACACGGCGGCGGCGATGTCGGATTTCAGCGACGGCCTCTCGCGCAAGGTCGCGTAGGTGACGGTGATGAGCGGCATGATCGGTCTCCTTGAATCCGGTTGGCGCGGGTCAATCGCGCCTCCTCTAGCTAGACCTTCGCGCATCATCTTGGTATCTTATCTAGATTGATAGCAATGATAACGATAATTGATCATGACCGCCACGCTCGATATCCACACCGTGCAGGCCTTCCTCCTCGTCGCCGAGCTGCAAGGCTTCACCCGCGCCGCCGAGGCGCTTGGCACCACGCAAGCGGCGATCAGCATGAAGTTGCAGCGGCTCGAAACGGTGCTGGGCAAGCGGCTGGTCGAGCGCTCGCCGCGCGCGGTGCGGCTGACCGCCGACGGCGCGGCCTTCCTGCAGCACGCCCGCGCGCTGATCGAGGTGCATGATCGCGCGCTGGCCGGCGAGAAACCGGCGCGGCAGCAGCTCACGCTCGGGATCAGCGATCACGCCGCGGGCCCGGAGCTGGTGCCGTTGCTGGAGCGGCTGCACGCGATGGCCTCCCAGCTTACCCTCTCCGTGACCATCGGCTTCTCGCGCGAAATGCTCGATGCTTACGATGGCGGCGAGCTTGACGCCGTGATCGTGCGCCAGGAAGGCAGCCGGCGCGGCGGCGAGAAGCTGACCGAGGACGAATTCGGCTGGTTCGCCGCCGAACGCTTCGTCTGGCCGCGCGGCGATGCGCTGCCGCTCGCGACCCTCGCCCCGCCCTGCGGCGTGCGCGCCCTCGCGGTGCGGGCGCTCGACAAGGACGGCATCGCCTGGACCGAAGGCTTCGTCGGCGGCGGCGTCACCGCGGTGGTGGCGGCCGCGCTTGCAGGGCTTGCCGTCGCGCCCCTCGTCCGCCGCATCGCGCCGCCCGGCCTGGTCGATATCGGCCCTGCTCACAAGCTGCCGCGGCTCGGCACGTCGAAGGTGATGCTGCATTCGAAGGTCAGCGATCCCGCCAAGCTCGCGGCACTCAGGACGCTAGCTGCGACGTTTCGGAGCGTGGCGTCTGCGGCATAGGTTGAACATCGCGGCCGTTCACATCGAGTCTTCGCCTGCCGCCAGTTCGCACATGACGAACCAGTAGGTCAGGCCGGCGACAAACCCGGCCACGGCGAACAGGCAAACCAATCCGGATGTCCAGACAGCCGGAGATCGTAGAAGGACAGTGATGCTCAACGCGCCGATCGCCGCGCCTGCGCAGGCGAAAAATCCCGCGGCCCTGATATGGAACTCCTCACTGAACCAGACGACGATCGCAGTGGGAATTGCTGTGAGCAGACAAGTGATGATGAAGACCGCGGCCGACGGAAGCAGCATCACCACGATACCGTAGAGCAGCCGCGCGACATCGCCGTGCGACGTCATCATCAGAATGGTCTGACCGACGGCGGAAATCACCGCAGTCGCGGCGCCACAGCCCGCAAGCCAACCTCCGAATGCACGGGAACAGGTGCTGCACATCGAGGCCTCCTCACAGGATCGCATCGAACGCGCTGCGCAAGGATTCGTGACGGAACACAAAGCCGTTGCTCAGCGCCTTGTTCGGCAGCACGCGCTGGCCGCCGAGCAAGAGTTCGTCGGCGAAATCGCCGCCAACGGCGCGGAGCAGCGCCGCCGGCACGCGGAAGATCGCCGGCCGGTGCAGACGGCGTCCGAGCTCCTCGGTGAATTTCATGTTGGTCACCGGGATCGGCGCGGTCGCGTTGACAGGACCGGACAGTTCAGGTCTCGCAATCACATGCGCGATCAGACGCACGAGGTCGTCGCGCTCGATCCACGACATCCACTGCTTGCCCGAGCCGAGCGGGCCGCCGAGGCCGAACTCGAACGGCGTCAGCATCCGCGTGATGAAGCCGCCATCGGTGCCGACCACGAGACCGATGCGCAAATATGCCACGCGCACGCCGTGACCCGCGGCCGGCTTCGCCGCATTCTCCCAGGCCTCGCACAATTCGTGACTGAAGCAGGCATGGGATTTCGCCGACTCCGTCAGCACCTGGTCCTGCCAGAGCCCGTACCAGCCGATCGCGGAGCCGCTCACGAGTACCGACGGCTTGCGTTCGAGGCGCGCGATCAGCTTGATCACGTCAGACGTCATGTCGATACGTGAGGCGATGATCTTGCGGCGCTTGGCCTCGGTCCACAGGCCGTTGCCGATCGGCTCGCCCGCGAGATTGACGATGGCGTCGATCCCGTAGTCGGCGGGCAATTGGTCGAGGCTCGTGATCAGCGTCACCGGCGGCGGCAGCATGTCGGCCTTTGCCGGATTGCGGATCAGCGCAATCACCTGATGGCCGGATGCGGTGAAGCTCGCGACCAGGCGGCTGCCGATGAAGCCGGTGGCGCCGGTGACGAGCACGGTCTGCCGCGCCGGCAATTTCTCGACCAGCGTCGCGGCCGGCACGCTGGCCATCCGTCCAAGGCGTCTGGCCGCGGCAAAGTCGCGCGCGCCGAACAGCGCGACGCCGAAGGCCGCAGCCGTCGCGAACAGACTTAACGGACCCGCATAGGCCGGCGCGACGGCGGTCGGCAGCATCGCCCAGCCGATCAGGACCGGCACCAGCAGCACAAGGATGGCGCCGTAATTGATCGCCAGCAGCGTGTGATTGATCCGCTCGCTCGGCGGCAGCTTTCGGCTCAGATCCTCCTCGACGAAATCCATCAAGGTGATGACGACCTCGACGACGAGGACGGCCATGATCGCGATCGCAAGGATGCCGTGCACTTGCAGCCAGCCGAGCACGAGGAACAGCAGCGCATAGAGCATGTTGCGCACGCTGTGCAGCTGGAGCTCGTGGCGCTGCGAGGGACGCCAGGCCAGCCGCTCGGTGAATTCGTGGTGATAGAACGTATCGAATGCGCCCATCGCAATCTGGATGGCGACAAGCGTCCAAAGCAGCGGCGTCATGGCGTGGCCTCCCTGAACACGGCGGACTGACGGATCAGCCTGCCGAAACGCGGGTGGATGATCTCCAGCGTGAAGCGGAAGTCACCGCAGCCGAGATCGGAATGGGTCCCGGTGAGATCGCCCGGCGTAAGCCATTCGGGCAGCGGCAGGCGAAACGGACCGAGTTGCAGCGAATAGCCGACGCTGCGAAACACCAGCGCCTCGTGCTCGACCGCGATCCGCAGCGCCATGCTGACGCCGAAGCCGACATATTCCTCGAGCCCGGTCGAACCGGCAAAGCGCTTGGCGGAATGAATCACCTGCGGGAAGCCGTCGCGGCGCGCGCAGATGCGGGTCCAGACCTGGCCGCCGCTTGCCGCGTCCTCGGTGACGGTGACGATCATCGGCACGCGCGTTTCAGTGCCGGTCGGGAATGGTCCGCCGATCAGCCGTGCGGCCTGCGCCAGCCACCAGCCGATGCGGCTGCACGCCGCCTCCTCGACCTCGCCGACATAGACGACGGTGTTGCCGTCTTCAAACCGTTTCGAGAAGCGCCGCCAGATCGCAACCGGCAGGCGGCCCCAATCCTCGTCCGACAACAATGCGCGGAAGCGATGGTCGTCGAGCAGCTTTGTATCGGAAGCCGGCGCTGTCCTTAAGGTGGATATCCTTGCTGACGCCATCGCACGCTCCCGTTACGCCGCCGCCTTTATTTGGCCCTGCCCGTGGGCAGGAAACTCACGATCTTCTCGCCGAGCTTGATCAGCGCGACCAGGCGCGGCCGCGGCACGTTCAGCATCTGCGTGTACCAGCGGTCGACCAGCTCGGTGAATGTCAGCATCTCCTTCAGCCGCTTGCTCGCGAGCGGGCTGATCGCGGGATCGTCGGCCGCGTCGGAGACGCAGGCGCGCAGCGCTGCAAGCGCGGGATCGATCTCGCGCTCCTTGCGCCCCGCCGCGATCCTGGCCGCGACCTCCCAGATGTCGGTCTCGGCCTCGAAGTGGTCGCGGCGGTCGCCAAGGATCGGCACCCGCCGGATCAATCCCCAGGACAACAGCTCCTTGATCGAGTTGGAGACGTTGGAGCGCGCCATGCCAAGGGTGTCGGCAATGTCCTCCGCCGTCATCGGCGCCTCGGCGAGGTAGAGCAGCCCGTGGATCTGGCTGACCGAACGGTTGACGCCCCATTCGTCGCCCATGTCGCCCCAATGCAGAATGAAGCGCTCGACGACGGCGGGAAGTTTTTTCTTAGCGGTTATTTCTGTCATGACAGAAATATCAGACGGTTCGGAGCGGAAGTCAAGGCCATGCGGTCGACAACGGCGCACGAGACATGGCAGGTCTCCTGACCTATCCGCGCCCCAGCGAATGCCGTGCATCCCAGGTGAGGAGTTTTCCTTTGTGGCCCCCGAGCTCTTCGTCCAAGTTGATCCGGGTGGATGTTTTTGGGCCGTGCACCGGGTCGCCCGCGTCACGGCCGCAATGGAGATTGCGCATGCCAGCGTCCGACAAGGAGTTCGTTGGATCCATTCCAGAGCTTTACGACCGGCTCCTCGTGCCGATGATTTTCGAACCCTACGCACGCGATCTGGCGCAACGTGCCAAGGCTCTTGGCCCGCGCGACCTGCTTGAGACGGCAGCTGGCACCGGCGCCGTCACCCGTGCGCTGTCGTCCGCGCTCGGCAGCGACACCAGGATCGTGGCGACCGACCTGAATGAGCCGATGCTCGAACGAGCGAAGTCACAGATGCCAAGCGGGACCGCAATCACCTGGCGGCAGGCCGATGCACTGAACCTGCCGTTCGACAATGCGAGCTTCGACGTCGTCGCCTGCCAATTCGGCGCGATGTTCTTCCCCGACAAGCCCAAGGGTTATTCGGAGGCGCGCCGCGTGCTGAAGCGGGGCGGCCGTTTCCTGTTCAGCATGTGGGGTCGCATCGAAGACAACGAGTTTGCCGACGTGGTGACCCAGGCATTGGCGGAGGTCTTTCCGGCCGATCCGCCGCGCTTCCTGGCGCGCACGCCTTATGGCCATTACGCGGAGGACCCGATCCGGGCCGACCTTGCAGCCGCGGGCTTTGGCAAGATCGAGATCGACGACGTCCGGCTGCTAAGCCGGGCCAATGCGCCTCATGATCCTGCGATCGGCTTTTGCCAGGGATCACCGTTACGCGGCGAGATCGAGGCGCGCGGCGGTATCGGCCTTGATGCCGCGACCGAGCACGCCGCGTCGGCGATCGCGCGCCGCTTCGGCAACGGCGCGATCGAAGGCCGGATTCAGGCGCTGGTGATCTCAGCGGTCGCGTAACGACGCGCTTCAGATCGTGGGCAGGACCGAGAACCGCTCCCCTGCCCGGCGCTGGTTCAAAAGATCGGAATTGCCAGATGCGGCGTGCACGGCAGCGACGCGCGCCGAGAACGGACCGCGGCCACATGCCGTGATCATTTCAGTGACGACGTCGTCGGGGCCGGCGAACACCGCCTCGACGCTGCCGTCACGGCGGTTGCGGACCCAGCCTTCGAGGCCGCGCGCGTTTGCCTGCTCGTCGACCCAGGCGCGATAGCCGACGCCCTGGACGCGGCCGCTGATGGTGACGTGGCGGATCACACCGCTCATTTCTTCAGACCGAGAAACTCGCCGCTGCGCGCCTTGGTCTCCGCCTCGCGCATGACGCGGCCGGTCAGTTCGGACGAGGCGATACCCTTGAGGTTCTTCGGCGAGGTGCCTTCGCGCAGCGCCTTCAGCGTCTCGTAGACGGCCTGGGTTGCGGCCGCGAATGGCGCGTGGCCTTGCAGCGCGATCCTGACACGCCGGCTTGCCAGATAGTCGAGCGCGGTCATCTCCTCCGGCGCGCCGCCGAGCACGATCGGCAGTGTCGTCGCGGCCGAGAGCGCCTCCAGCTCGCCACGCGATTTGATGCCGGTGAAGAACAAGCCATCGACGCCGACCGCCTCATAGGCCCTGGCGCGTGCGATCGCATCGTCGAGACCGGTGATCGAGACGGCACCGGTCCGGCCCAGGATGACGAGCGACGGATCGCTGCGGCCGTCAAGCGCCGCCTTCATCTTGCCGACGCCTTCCTCCAGCGAGATCAGCTGGGTCTTGGCCTGGCCGAACGCCTGCGGCAGCAGCGTGTCCTCGATGGTGAGGCCGGCCGCGCCGGCGGCCTCCACCTCCTGAACCGTGCGGCGGACATTGAGCGCGTTGCCGTAACCGTGGTCGGCATCGACGAGCACCGGCAGCGTCGACGCACGCGACATGCGGCGTATCTGCTCGGCGAATTCGGTCAGCGTGATCAGCGCAATATCGGGATCGCCGAGCACGGCGAGCGACGCCACCGAGCCGCCGAACATGCCGAGCTCGAAGCCGAGATCGTCCGCAATCCGGATCGAGGTCGCGTCATAGACCGAGCCCGGGCGGATGCAGGTCGATCCGGTGAGAATCGATCGCAGGGCTTCGCGGCGTTTGCGGAAGGCCATTTGCTATGTCCTATTCTCCGTCATTCCGGGGCGGTGCGAAGCATCGAACCCGGAATCTCATCTCGCTCTCAATCTCGAGATTCCGGGTTCGCGCGTACCGCGCGCCCCGGAATGACAGGGTTACGCGAACTCCAGGATCAGCGCGTCGACCGCGAGCGTGGCGCCGGCGGCGGCGTGGATCTTCTTCACCGTACCGTCGCGCTCGGCGCGCAGCACGTTCTGCATCTTCATGGCTTCGACCACCGCCAGGGTCTCGCCGGCCTTGATCTCCTGCCCCTCGGTCACCGCGATCGACACCACGAGACCAGGCATCGGGCACAGCAACTTCTTGCCGGTGTCGGCGGCCGAGACCACCGGCATCAACCGCGCCGAGGTCGCCTCGGTCTCGGTGAAAACATAGACCGGGATCTCAAAACCCTGATGCGCGAGGCGGAAGCCGTTGTTGATCGCCCGCACCTGCACGGCGACGAAGTTGCCGTCGATGGTGCCCTGCCAAACCGGATCGCCCGGGACCCAGCTCGATATGAGGTTATGAGGGTTGCCCGGCAGCCCGTCGGCGCCGATGAAGCGCACTGCAATCGCGTCACCCTCGCGCGCCACGTCGAGCGCGATCTCGGCGCGGTCGAGCCACACCGCGCGGCGGCGCTCGCGCAGCACCACGCGGCCGCCCATCTGGCCGGAGATCTGCCGCTTGCGCTCGCCCAGCACGTGATCGATGGCGGCACCGACCGCGGCCAGCCGCCGCGCGATCTCGCCCTCGGGCGCGCGCGCCGAAAACCCTTTCGGGAATTCCTCCGCAATGAAGCCGGTCGACAGCCGGCCCTCGCGCCAGCGCGGATGGTTCATCAAGGCCGACAGGAACGGAATGTTGTGCCGGATGCCGTCGACATAGAAGGCGTCGAGCGCGGTCGCCTGCGCCTCGATCGCCGCGGCGCGCGACGGAGCGTGGGTGACGAGCTTGGCGATCATCGGATCGTAATGGATCGAAATCTCGCCGCCTTCCTGCACGCCGGTGTCGTTGCGGATCGTGATGCCGTCATGGCTGGCCTCGGCCGGCGGACGGTATTTCACCAGGCGCCCGATCGACGGCAGGAAGTTGCGGAACGGATCCTCGGCATAGACGCGGGATTCCACCGCCCAGCCGGTCAGCGTCACGTCCTTCTGCGCGATCGCGAGCTTCTCGCCGGCGGCGACGCGGATCATCTGCTCGACGAGATCGATGCCGGTGATCAATTCGGTGACGGGATGCTCGACCTGCAGGCGGGTGTTCATCTCCAGGAAGTAGAAGCTCTTGTCCTGGCCTGCGACGAATTCCACGGTGCCGGCCGAATCGTAGTTCACCGCCTTCGCCAGCGCGACGGCCTGCTCGCCCATCTTGCGGCGGGTGGTCTCATCGAGCAGCGGCGACGGCGCCTCCTCGATGACCTTCTGGTTGCGGCGCTGGATCGAGCACTCGCGCTCGCCGAGATAGATCACATTGCCATGCTTGTCGCCGAGCACCTGGATCTCGATGTGCCGGGGATCGACGATGAATTTCTCGATGAAGACGCGGTCGTCGCCGAACGACGATTTCGCCTCGGCCTTGGCGAGGTTGAAGCCTTCGGCGACTTCCGCCTTCGAATGCGCGATGCGCATGCCCTTGCCGCCGCCGCCGGCGGAGGCCTTGATCATCACGGGGTAGCCGATCTCGTCGGCGATCTGGACGGCGTGCTTGTCGTCCTCGATGACGCCGAGATGACCCGGCACGGTCGAGACTTTCGCCTTCGCCGCGGCCTTCTTGGATTCGATCTTGTCGCCCATCGCGGCGATGGCGCCGGGGTTCGGACCGATGAAGACGATGCCGGCGGCTTCCAGCGCGCGCGGAAACGCCTCGCGCTCGGACAGGAAGCCGTAGCCGGGATGCACCG
>NZ_JAGKJL010000035.1:0-100761 GCF_020329495.1 Bradyrhizobium australafricanum
CAAACCAGCGGGATGCTTTGACCCATGTCGCTCCCGATTTGTGCGAGCAATTTGCAGAACCGGCGACCAAGCCGCTCATCCTTAAACTCGCATCCCGCAACTTCCCGATCAACCCACGTCTCGATACCAGTCGTCAATCGCTGAGCACGCGCCCCGGCACGTTCCTTCACCAAGCCCATCGAGCACCCCGCGCTTCCGAATCAGGTGCTCAACAACGAATCACAACAGATTCTACCGATTCAAGATTTCGCCCGCCGCGCCTCGCTCAAATCCGAGTCAAATGTGGGTAATTGAAAGCCGGTGAAGGCCGCCTTGCCGAGTGAGGCTTGTTGTTGAGAACTGTCCTTAGGCGCATGCCCACATGCCCAAGTCGAACGGCTCGAAGTAGTGGACACAGGCCGGCGGCGGCTCTGGTCCGAGGATGAGAAGCTCAAGATCATCCTGGAGAGCTTACAGGCGCCGCGCCAGGTCGCGGCGACGGCGCGGCGATATGGCGGTTCGCGCTCATTGCTGATCCGATGGCGACGGTCGCTTCGTCGCTTCGCCCCGAGCCGAAGGATGCCGCCGATCGAGGCGAGGACGCAGCGCGCTGGTGCACTCTGTCGACCTTGCGATAACGTTTGAACATTTTCATCGCACGTAGGTGGTCTGGTCTCATCTACGACGTCAAGCCAGAAACAAAGCCAGCCTGGCTGCGGCGTTCAGATGTTTCCGACGACGTCAGCAACGCGATCAGGCGTTGCGCCGGCGATGCCGACGATGCATGTGCGGGGATTGCAGCGGTGTACATGGTGGCGAGCCCGCATCCTGGCGGCAAGGGGCCGGACAGCACGACGCCTTTGGTGCTGATGATCTCGGTCGATTGCGTGCAGCCGATCGGCCGCCGGTCATTGGACTCGGCCAGATATCGCATGGCGGTCGCGCCGTTTGGAAAGACTCTCAACCGATCGGCGACGACATCAGCGATATCTATTTGTGCGAGCAACCTGGCGACATGAATTCCGGCGGTCGATGCCTTGGTATCCGGCACGAAGATCGCGTCAGCGGCGAGCAATGCCGCGCGCAGGCTGGCCGCGTCGTCGGCGCTGACCAATGGATCGCCGGCCCGAACGGCGAGGGCGGTTTCAACCCGGCCGATGTCCGTGATCGAGCTGCGCAAAACCAGCCCTTCGTCAGCCAGCTTCGCGATCAGAGCGGCGGTCAGGATGACGATGTCGGTCGGTACGCCGGCGCGCAATCTGTTGGCCATGGCGCCGACCGCGCCAAAATCGCCGGCAATGCCGAGGCCGGTCTCAGCTTCAAATGCTGGCGCGAGGCTGCGCACCAGGCTTTGCGCCGCCCCGCCGCTCAGGATGTTCAACGTCTTCATGCGCCATGTTCCCTTCGCCCGTGGACTCGCCGCCACGTGCCTATTGGAGCTTGTCCAATCTCTTGACGACGTCTGCCCACTTCACGATATCGGCGCGCAGGAATGCGTCGAACGCCTCCGGCGTCATGGTCATCGGCGCCGCGCCCTGCGCGGCCCAGAGCTTCTCGACCTCCGGCCGCCTGATCGCCGCGTTCACAGCCGCGTTGAGCTTGTCGACGATCGGCTTCGGCGTGCCCGCCGGGGCCATCAGGCCGAGCCAGATCGTTGCCTCATAGCCGGACACGCCCGCCTCGGTCACCGTCGGAACGTTGGGCAGCACCGTCGAACGAGTCTTGCCGGTCGTTGCGAGCACTCGCACCTGGTTTTCGGCGACATTCGGCGCCATCGCGGGAACGGCATCGATCATCATCTGGACCTGGCCGCCGATGACGCCGCCGCGGGCTTCGCCGCTATTGCGGTAGGGCACGTGCACGACGTCGATCCCGGCCATGGCTTTGAACTGCTCGCCCGCCATGTGATACGGCGTTCCCTGACCTGACGAGGCATAGTTCAGCTTTCCGGGCTGGGCCTTTGCGAGCGCGATGAATTCCTGCAAGGTCTTTGCCTGCACGGCGGGGTGGACCACGATCACGAGATCCGAAGTGTTCAACGACGCGATCGGTGTCAGGTCGCGCATCAGCTCATATTTGCGCTGCGGTACCAGCGATTCGTTCGCGGTCTGGGTGTTCGACATCATCAAGAGGGTGTAGCCGTCGGCCAGTGCCTTCGCGACCTCGAGCGTGCCGATCACGCCGCCGGCGCCGGTGCGGTTCTCCACCACGAAGGGCTGGCCGAGGCTTTCCTGCAAGATGCCGCCGATCTGTCGCGCGACGACGTCGGCCGGACCGCCGGGACCGAAGGGAACGATGATCCTGACCGGCCGTACGGGATAGTCTTCGGCGTCAGCATATGAGCCTGACATGGACACGGTCAGCAACGCCGCGACAAACATCAAAGCGTATCGCAGGCTCGCCATTGACTGAATCCCCCAACTTTAGTCTTGTTTCTTGATCAGAAGTCTAGCTGCAACCTGAAGTCTCTGTCGACGACAGACTCCGTTTTCGCGCATCGGAATAAGAGCGGGAGGACGGTGTACTCAAACTTCGCCATCGCGTGCGGGGAATCATATGAGGAAACATCCTGGGCTATCGCGCCGCGACATGCTGAAGGGCGCGGTGCTGGCTGGGGCCGCCCTTTCAACGCGCGTGCTGGCTGCTGCGCCGCCAGCCGAACCGGTGACGCCGACGTTGATCGAGGCGGCGAAGAAAGAGGGGCAGGTCGTCTATTACACCTCGACCGATCTGCCGGTTGCCGAGAAGCTGGCAAGGGCATTTGAAGCGAAATATCCCGATATCACCGTGCGCGTCGAACGCACCGGGGCGGAGCGTGTGTTCCAGCGGGTCGGCCAGGAATATTCCAGCAACATCCATGCCGTCGACGTCGTCAATTCCTCCGACGCCGCGCATTTCATCGTGTGGAAGCGCGACGGCATTCTCGCGCCCTATGTTCCGGAGGAGGTCGCGAAATACTACCCCGAGGAGCATCGCGACGCGGACGGGCAATTCGCAAGCTTCCGGGTCTGGCTTTCGATCATTGCCTACAACACCAATCTCGTGAAGGCCGAGGAGGCGCCCCAGAGCTTTGCCGATCTGCTCGATCCGAAATGGAAGGGCAAGATCGTCAAGGCGCATCCCGGCTATAGCGGCACCATCATGACCGCAACCTATCAGATGCAGCGCGATCTCGGCTGGAGCTTCTTCGAGAAGCTCGCCAAGCAGAATATCATGCAGGTGCAGTCCTCGACGGATCCACCCAAGAAGCTCGATCTCGGCGAGCGTGCTGTGATGGCCGACGGCAACGAATACAACATCTTTCAGATGAAGGAGGCCGGCCGCCCAGTCGAGCCGGTCTATGCCACCGAGGGGTCGCCGATCATCGTCGGCCCGAACGGGATCTTCAAGGACTGTCCGCATCCGAATGCCGCGAGGCTGTTCCAGTCGTTCGCGCTCGGGCGTGAGGGGCAGCAGCTCAATGTCGAGATCGGCGGCCTCAGATCCGTCCACGCGCAGGCCAAGGAGAAGGCTGGACGCAGGCCGCTAAAGGACATCAAGACGATGAAGGACGATCCGGTGGCGGTGGAGCGGGAAGGGGAATCGATCAAATCGCACTACACCCGCATCTTCCGCGTCTGATGCGACGGTTCAGGCCAACAGCTGCCCGTCCGGGCGCCTGCCGCATGGCACGTGCCCGGATTTCGCGCTGGCTGGGTCAATAATGCCCCTCGGCGGAGGCGACGTTTGATGTTACCAATTTGGCCATGAACCAGCATGCCAAGGTCGATATCCGCCATTCAACCTGTCCGCACGACTGCCCGTCGGCATGTGCGCTCGACGTCGAGGTGATCGAGGGACGCTCGATCGGCCGCGTCAGGGGCTCCAAACAGCAGACCTACACCGCCGGCGTGGTCTGCGCCAAGGTCGCCCGCTATGCCGAGCGGATTCACCATGCCGAACGGCTGATGTATCCGCTGCGCCGGACCGGGCCGAAGGGCTCCGGCCAGTTCGAGCCGATCTCTTGGGACGAGGCGCTGGACGAGATCGCGGCGCGCTTCGATGCGGCGGAGCGGGAGTTTGGCGCTGAGTCGGTCTGGCCCTATTACTACGCTGGCACCATGGGGCTGGTGATGCGCGACGGCCTCAACCGGCTGTCGCATGTGAAGAAGTATTCGCGCTTCTACGGCACGATCTGCGCAACCATCGCGCGTATCGGCTTTGCCGCCGGGACCGGCAAGATCGCCGGTGTCGATCCCCGCGAGATGGGCGTCTCCGACTTCGTCGTGATCTGGGGCACCAATCCGGTGAACACCCAGGTCAATGTGATGACGCATGCATCCCGCGCGCGGAAGGAGCGCGGCGCGAAGATCGCGGCGGTCGACGTCTACAACAACGAGACCATGAAGCAGGCCGACATCAAGATCCTGCTGCGGCCGGGCACCGATGGCGCGTTTGCCTGCGCCGTGATGCACGTGCTGTTCCGCGAGGGATTTGCCGATCGCGACTATCTCGCGCGCTATACCGATTGCCCCGACGAGCTGGAAGCGCATCTCAAGACCCGCACGCCGGAATGGGCCTCAGTGATCTCGGGCGTGCCAGTCGAGGAGATCGAAGCCTTCGCGCGGCTGGTCGGACAGACCAAACGCTCGTTCTTCCGTCTTGGCTACGGCTTCACCCGCAGCCGCAACGGCGCTGCCCAGATGCACGCGGCCTCGTGCATTCCCGCGGTGACCGGCGCCTGGCAATATGAGGGCGGCGGCGCGTTCTTCAACAACGCCGCAATCTGGCGCTTCGACGAGTCGATCATCGAAGGCCACGACGCGATCGATCCCTCGACGCGGGTGCTCGATCAGTCCAAGATCGGTCGCATTCTGACTGGCGATGCCGAGGCGCTCCGGGGCGGCGGGCCGGTCAAGGCGATGCTGATCCAGAACACCAACCCAATGACGGTGGCGCCCGAGCAGGCGCTGGTGCGCCAGGGCTTTGCCCGCGAGGATCTGTTCGTCGCGGTGCACGAGCAGTTCATGACCGAGACGGCCCAGATGGCCGATATCGTGCTCCCGGCGACGATGTTCATGGAGCACGACGACCTCTATTACGGCGGCGGTCATCAGCACATCTCGGTCGGCCCGAAGCTGATCGATGCGCCCGGCGAGTGCCGTTCCAATCACGAGGTGATGCAGGGGCTGGGCCGCCGGCTCAATGCCGTGCATGCCGGCTTCGACATGACGCCGCGCCAGCTGATCGATGCGACGCTGAAGAAGAGCGGGCACGGCGACATCGACACGCTCGAAGCCGAGCTGTGGCGCGACCTGCAGCCTGATTTCCGCACCTCGCATTATCTCGACGGCTTTGCCCATGCCGACAAGAAGTTCCACTTCAAGGTCGATTGGGGCAAGGTGCCCGTCGGCACCGGCGGGCTAATGGGGGCGTGGGACAAGATGCCCTCACTGCCCGACCACTGGACCATCATCGAGGAGGCGGACGCACAGCATCCGTTCCGGCTCGCGACGTCACCCTCGCGCAGCTTCCTGAACACCAGCTTCAACGAAACGCCGTCGTCGCAGGCCCGCGAGGGCGCGCCGACCGTGATGATTCATCCCGACGATGCGGCGACGCTCTTGATCGCCGATGGCGACGCGGTGACGCTTGGCAACATGCGCGGCGAGACCACATTGACCGCAAAACTGTTCGATGGCGTTCGCCGCGGCGTGCTGATCGCCGAGTCGATCCATCCGAACAAGTCCCATATCGGCGGGCGCGGCATCAACATGCTGACCGGGGCGGAGGCCGTGGCGCCGCTCGGCGGGGCCGCGTTCCACGACAACCAGGTCTGGATCCGGAAGGTATCGGTGGCCGCATAAATCCTGCTTGCAGTCGGCGCCGATCCTGCCGCAAATGTCGGCTGACACCGGCACATTGGCCAAGAAAACAGGCAGGAAACATGACCGACAACAGCGTTCTTCTCGAAAAGCGCGGGCAGGCGTTCTGGATCACCATCAACCGCCCGGACAAGCGCAACGCGCTCAATGCCAGCGTGATCGCCGGCATCGCGAAGGGCTATCGCGAGGCGCATGACGACAAGGACGTGCGCGTCATCGTGCTGACGGGCGCGGGCGACAAGGCGTTCTGCGCCGGTGCCGATCTGCAGAACAGCGGCGCGGCGTTCTCGATGGATTTCTCGCGCCCCAATGTCGACTACGCCGATCTGCTGCGGCTGTCGCAGAATGCGACTAAGCCCGCGATCGCGCGGGTCGGCGGCGTCTGCATGGCCGGCGGCATGGGACTGTTGTGCATGACCGACATGGCGGTCGCCGCCGATCAGGTGATCTTCGGTCTGCCTGAGGTGAAGGTCGGCGTGTTCCCGATGCAGGTGCTGAGCCTGCTGCAATCGATCGCCCCGCCGCGCCTCGTCAACGAATGGGCGCTGACCGGCGAGCCGTTCGACGCCGCGACGGCCAAGTCTGCGGGTCTTCTCAACTACGTCGTGCCGGCAGCCGAGCTCGATGCCAAGGTCGATTGGCTGATCGGCCGCATCGTCGACAAGTCGCCGACGGCGATCCGTCGCGGCAAATACGCGATGCGGGCGATCGCCTCGATGTCATTCGATGAAAGCATCGCCTACACCGAAAGCCAGATCGCGCTGCTCGCGATGACCGAGGACGCCAAGGAAGGCCTCAAGGCCTTCGGCGAGAAGCGCAAGCCGACATGGACCGGGCGTTAACGGAAACCCAATCGAGGGTTTTCCTTTTCGGAATCGCACGCCGACTTGAGTTTTGAGAATCAAGCGTGTCGATTGCTCGAAACGACTGAAGAATGAGGAGCGAGCACGCCTTCTGACAAGAGGGTCGTTCTGGCTCGCTCCTCGCGGCGCTTCTTGGCGGCCACGATCAATTGCTTCCGCGTGCGTTTGGCGTAGGTGGGTAGTTGTAGTCTCGAGCGATGTCGGCCGGCGGCACGCAGTTCAGCGTCCGTAAGATCGCTGTCTGCGCCTTCGGTGAAGCCGCCGTGGCGAAAGGACGTAAATGAGAGCTCGTTCCGAAGTCCCGCTGCTATGATTATCTTTTTAACGACATGCCGAAGGTAGCGCAGATCCTTGCGCTCGGTGATCCACGGCAGAGGAGTAGGCGACCTGCGATGAGCATGATCACGGCGAAACGCCCGTCCTGAAGCGACTGAGTCTTTGAGAGCATCAAGCTCCGCCATCAACTCGGGGAAGAGCAGCACACTGTTCTCATCGACCAAAGGCCACCAGGCTTCTTCGCCATTCTTTGGGTGCATAATCCTCACGCTGTTGGGGCGTTCTTTCGGTCGATAGTGCTCGATTTCGAAGACTCCGAATATATGTTCCTCGCGCTGCAGCCACTCCCAGGTCAGCAATGCGGCGGTTGCGATCGAGTGGTACCCCAGTCTCTTTGCGGCGTGCCTGAAGGCGACAAGCTCTTCCCAGGTCGCGGTAGGCGTCTCTCGCACGGCCTGACCAGGGGCGCGCGATTTTAAGCCCATCCGCGAGAATGGGTTGATGGCTGGCACTTTCGTTTCTTGCGCGCGCTGACCAACGAACCAGGCGCGCCTGCAGGCGGTCATGGCAGCGTTTGCGAAACGCCGACGTTCGCGCTTGACGATGTTTCCATCCGCGTCCTTGTATTGAACGACGAGCAGATTTGCATAAACCGCATCGACAAATGCTTTGGAAAAATCAGCAATCTGTTTCGAGCCCGCGCGGCTACCGTCGTTCAATTCGTGGTTGGCGAATAGCGCCAGGCCTTGGTCGTATAAGCGTTGGGTCTTGAAATCGATTTCACGCCATCGGTGGTTGGCTTTGAAAACGGCGACAAGCCAATCAAAAGTGCCAGGCACAGGAGACGCCGGGACCATGTCGGTCAATCCGCCCGAACGCCAGCTGTCGAAGGCAGGCAGCAGAATATTCTTGGTTCTGTTGAGAGCGGTTGCATAGTCTTCTCCCAGTGCTTCAGCTGTGACAGGGCAGCCTTCCTTGCGAGCCCACGTTGGCGGCTCGAAGAAATATCCGCGTCGACCATTCTTCAATGACTTTAGCCTGCAATAGCGCGGAAGCTTCATTGCAGCGCGACCTTAACGTCTTGCCAGGGAGGCCAAATCCTCGCCTTCTGATCTGTCCAAATTGGTAGTTCTACGGGGCGCGGCAAAATCATCAATCGCGGCTCTTGACCAGACCGGTTGCCGCGCCCGCCCAATTCCACGATGGCCGATTGGAGGCGGCGCCTCGCCGCGGCCTACGGCTCGCGCGAGTTCATGGGTATTTGCGAAATCCAAATAGGCGGCGGCCATGTCGGCAAGCATGAGTGCAGGCCAGGCGCCGATGAGTGGATAACGAGCAGGAAGAGCGGAGCGGGATGTCATAGGCGTTAGCTCGCGCGTCAATGCTGCAATGATCTCGGTGCCGAATTCAGTAGAATGGCGTCATCATCCCTGGATGAGGGTCCTTATTCGTGCGACGCCTCGGAAAGCACGGAACCGGATATCCAAAGTCAAATTCGCCGCTAGCTTGGGGCCTTCTGGCATGCTGCCCTCCAGTCACATGGATGCTCTCCCGGAGCACGAGAAGGCTGCGAGGAAAAGAGCCATCAACAATTGGTGCGGTAATCGGCGGGCCTTGAGTGCGAAAAAGTGCCGGGCATCGATTGATGCGAGTATTCAACGGTGCCTCAAGTCGTTGAGGCCCTGCTTGAGGTTTGAAATATTCGATGGCAATTCGTCGAGAGAAAGTTCGGCGGCGCGCGCGGATAATCCGCTCGTTGAGAGGCATATGATTCTTGCGGGCTGTCAGTTCGAATTCCGACAAGTCCTATCGCTGATCCGACGTTTGGGGGCTTAGCAAGCGCTCCTTTGTCGGAATGGCGGGGCCTCTGACGGTAGCTGCTCCAATCGACGAGATCCTTCTCGGGGGACAGATTGGAATGAGGGTCAGAGCATGAGTACCGAGCGCTACGTACTGCAGACTGACTGACGATGAATCCTCTTGTCGGTCCGGCTGGGCGTCGCCCTTTCGGGCCGGGCTGTCGGCTGCGCTGAAACCCCGGGCTTCGCCCGGTTTTCACCCTTCGGGCTTCCATCCCTGACGCGATGGAGGCACCGGAGACACCAACCTGCGCCGCGCAAGCGCGAAAACGAACATAGAGAGGGAGAGTGCGGTCGCTGGAGGCCGTGACGGGTTGAATGTTGCGAGAGAGGCTCGCGGCGCCCGTCGCGGAGACCCGCAATGTCCAAATATCATCCCTCGGTGCGCGCCAGCCAGAACCGGGTGAGCCTGCATGACGAAATTACCAACAGAATCATCGCCGAACTGGAGGCCGGCCATGTACCCTGGGTTCAGCCTTGGGACGCTGCGGCTGGGACGGCGCCGCTAGCCATGCCCGAGAATGCGGCGTCACATCGTCCCTATAGCGGAGTTAATATACTAATACTCTGGGGTGCAGCCCGGGAGCGCCGCTTTTCAAGCCAACGCTGGCTGACCTATCGTCAGGCGCTTGCAATCGGTGGCCATGTCCGCAAAGGCGAGCAGGGTACTACTGTCGTTTATGCCGATCGCTTCGTACCATCTGATGAAAAGCGCCGTGTATCCGAGACCGGCGAGGAGGCGCACGCTGTTCCATTCCTGAAGCGCTTTACCGTCTTCAATACCGATCAATGCGTACTCCCAGCGGAAATTGCGACCATTGCGCCGCCGTGGCGACCTGGCATGATCGAGCCGACGGTCGAGGCGTTGATCAGAGCGAGTGGTATCGATTTTCGCATCGGAGGCACTCGAGCGTTCTATGCACCGGTGGAGGACTACGTCCAGGTGCCGCCGCCAGCGGCCTTTTTCGAGCCGATCAACTGGCACCGCACGGCGCTCCACGAGCTTGGCCACGCTAGCGGCCATGCTTCCCGCCTCGATCGCGACCTTGGTGGTTCCTTTGACACCAAGAGATACGCCTTCGAGGAATTGATCGCCGAACTCTGTGCCGCATTCTGCTGCACATCACTTGGCATCGCGCCGACCGTGCGGCACGCTGATTATATCGGTTCGTGGCTCGAGGTTCTGCGTGAGGATAACCGCGCGATTCTGCGAGCAGCGTCGCAGGCGAGCAAGGCCGCTGACTATCTGCTCGGCTTCATTCCTGAAATCACGGCAGCCCCATCGACCAGCCAGGCCGGCGCGAATGAGGAGGTGGTGTCATGAAGCCCTGATGACGGACGAGAGGAAGAGGGACGCGAGAAACGCCATGACGGGTTGGAGGCCGAGAGAGAGGCTCTCGGTCGCTCGTCGTGGTGAACTCAGATGACAGAGACTTCCGAAAGAGCAAAGCCGTTTCGCTCCGGTGATATTTCCGAAGATAGAAGGTTGCCTGATGCTTCCGAGCTGGCGCATCGCCTGTCGCGTGATGCCGAGGCGGTTTGTCGACACTATCTCTCCAATGGCCGACGCCAAGGACGTTATTGGGTGGTGGGAGACTGCAGAAACACTCCCGGTCGATCCCTGTTCGTACGGCTGAACGAAACGCTCCAGGGACTTGCAGGCAAGTGGACGGATGCCGCCACCGGAGAGCATGGTGACCTTCTCGACATCATTCGGCAGAGCTGCGGATTGGTTCATTTTCGTGATGTGGCGAAAGAGGCGCGACGATTTCTCGGTATGCCGAGGCCCAATCCCCAACCGACATCGATTCCTGGTCGCGGGGCGATCCGAGCCAGATCCGCGGAGGCCGCTCGTCGCCTGTTTGCCAAGTCGCAGCCGATTGATCGGACCATCGCCCAACTTTACTTGCGAGAACGCGGTATCGAACCCGTCCATGACGAAGGCGCGCTCCGTTTCCATGCGCGATGCTATTATAGGCCCAACGAAGACTCGCAGATCGAGGTCGGCCCGGCGATGATTGCCCGAGTGACCGATCTCAAGGGGCAAATCACAGGCGTACACCGCACCTGGCTTCATCCCTCGGGGCGCAGCTTGGCACTCGTCGATACGCCGCGACGCGCATTAGGCAATCTCTTGGGCAACGCAGTGCGCTTTGGAGCGCTTGATGACGTCCTGGTGGCGGGCGAGGGGATCGAGACCATGCTGTCGCTTCGCTGCGTATTGCCGACCATGCCGATGGTGGCGGCCCTTTCGGCCAATCACCTTGCCGGCATCCTCCTCCCGCCGTCGCTGCGGCGGCTCTATATCGCTCGCGATGCGGACGCAGCCGGAAGGGCCGCGGCGATGACCTTGACGACCCGCGCAGAAGCCGCTGGCATCGAGGCGCGCACTTTGTCGCCGAGGCTCGACGATTTCAACGATGATCTACGCGCCATGGCCGCCGTGGAATTTCGAACAACGTTGTGCGAGCAACTCGTTCCAGAGGACGCCGTCCGCTTCTTGTCTTTAGCTGCGAGCAAGCGGGGATAGCGGCGGCGAGTTCGGTCCCGATACCTTCATGCCGATCGGCTCAAGCTCGGTGTCGCTGGAAGCGGTCGCACCCGGCCTTCTAGAGGGCGATCGGACAGCAAGCGCACCGACCCGGCAATGGCCGCGCCCGGCTATTTTCCGCCGGCCCTGTGGGCCTTTGCATCGCGAAGCAAAATAGCCGGGTTTTGGCCATCCTCCGCTCCGCTTCGGCGCCCTCGGCTTAGGCCTCCGGGGTTCTGGCTCGGTCCGCGTGCCGTCTGGTGATCGCCACGAAGGCCGCGATGGGTGCGGCCGATCCGGCAAAGGACCTCTCACTATGACGACCGACCATGACGACATCGAGTTCGAACCCCGACATAACGCGTCACCGACCGACCGCATTCTTAGTGAACTTCAGCTTTACGGGTACCGTCCGTTCCACGGCGAGCCCGACCCAAGGCCGTTGCCCGAAGGTAAAGCGATCGCTGGCGCCGTCGCCGATATCTTCGACGCCTTCGTGGCAACTTTAAGCGACACCCGACTTGAGCCCGATCTGGAAGGCCTGCTCTGGTCGACCGTCAATCTCTTACATCGCGCGGTGGGCCGTATCGAGCACGGGCTCGACGACAATGAGCAGGCGCAGCAGAGGAGCCAACGCGAGCAGAACGGCTCGGAAGTGCGATCCGTTGAGCTCGAAAGGTTGACCGCCGACGGCATTTCACTGGTCGAACGCCGCAACGCCATGGAGCTGTTCCGCGACCTGGCTACTGAGCAATTTGAGCTTCACACCGGCTCGCCCTGGCGTCCTCGCGCCGGATCACTGGTCAGCCATCGCACGCCCACTGCCGCGATGATCGACAGCCGCGACTTCCTAGCCGCCAAGCATCGCGCAGAAACCCAAGCGATGCTGCCATCGGGGCCCAAGATCGCCCTTACCGGCGGACTCGATTTCAACGACGTTTCGCTCGTCTGGGGCCGGCTCGACAAGGTCCACGCGAAGTATCCCGACATGGTGCTGCTTCACGGCGGCTCGCCGAAGGGTGCTGAATTGATCGCTGCAAAATGGGCCAGCAATCGCAGGGTGTCGCAGATCACCTTCAAACCGGACTGGACGAAGCATGCCAAGGCTGCACCATTCAAACGCAACGACGCCATGCTGGCAGTCATGCCGATGGGAATCTTGTGCTTTCCGGGGACCGGCATACAGGATAACCTCGCCGATAAGGCGAAGAAACTCGGGATTCCGGTCTGGAAATTCGGCAAGGACGGCGCGTGAGCGCCGTCTTACTCGACTCTAGCCGAAAATCGGTTCGCGCAAGCAACGCGAGAGGTCGGTAGCCCGCTCATCGAAGCGAACTTCATGCGAAATGGTTCTTGTCTCGCGTTTGGATCTATGTGTCGAAATGCGCAGTATGGTGGAAGGCATAATCGTCATCTTTGAGTGCGAGACCACCACCATGCTGCCCTTGGATTTATCCTCGAGGTTATTGGGCTCAGTGTTTTTCTGGCGGACCTTTGCTCTCGTGACCCTCTCATTCTTCGCTGCACTTATGATTGGCTCCATGAGATACCCGCCTCGACTCGGTGGACGAGTGTCTTCCTTTGCCAGCGCCAGATCGAGAGTCGCTCGGATCGAGATGTCGAGCTGGATAGAGATATTCTTCGCAAGCCGCGCCTCCGAATCTAATCTGATGTACCATCAGTTACTCTCCGGTTTGCCCGAACGAATCTACATATAGTTGTTCTATCTTTGAGACCTCGTCCTCAGTAAGCGCAGCGAATTCATCCTCTCTTGCGCGCTTCGACAGCTTGCCCTGATTTTGTCTGAGGAAGCCGAATAGATTGTTCAGAGTCCGCTCCGGCATGTCGATCATGTTCTCGATGCCGGCGCGGAACATATCGAAGCTGACAAGGAAGTTGGTTTCGTTCGGAAGATCCCGCTCAATCGTCTGACGCACGCAGGCGTACAGAAACTCCGCGTGCGGTGTCGCATCGAAGAATCGGTAGAAATCTGCCGTATCGTTGAGAACCCTGACGTTGCCCCTTGGCGTTGCCTCCCACTGGATGCAGGAAAGCAGCCTGCCCGAATAGCTCCCAAGCACGCTCTTGTACTCGGCCATCCGATCGAGGATGGCCGAGGACACAGGAAAATGCACGCCCGCCGGGTTGAACCCCCGACGTGCGAGAACATGATGCATCAGATAGCGATGAATGCGCCCGTTGCCGTCCTCAAATGGGTGGATATAGATGAACCCGAATGCGAGCACGGCCGCCGCGATAACGGCATCGAGGTCATTCTCGGCGCTGTGGTCCAAAGCGATCAATCCGGCCATGAGCGATGCGATGTCTTCATGCCGCGCGCTGATATGGTCCGGAATGGGGCGTTGCGTGTCGCGGTCGTGCTCGCCGACGAAGCCGCCATCCTTGCGGAAGCCGAGCTTGACGAAACGCTCGTCCCCGATCAGGAGGCGCTGCAGGCGATGAAACTCCTGCTCGTCGAGCGGTGCGCGACCAGCTTCGCCAATAGCGCGGCCCCATCGCTGGATTCGATCCTGCGGCGGCCTTTCGCCTTCTATCACGTAGCTGGACTTCGAGTCCTTCAGCAGAAGGAAGGCGGCCGTGCGGGCGAGCAGATCCTTCGGCACTTGGCTCACGACGGCGCGCGCGCGATCTTTCCAGTCCTGCGCGATGAATTCGTTCAGCGCAGATGTCTTGAAGACGAGCGGACAAAATTCCGGCGTGCCGGGAAGGTTGTTGCGGACGCGATGCCGGGCCGAATTCTGCGGCGCACCTGCGAATTGGATGTCGGTGTCGACAGCATCCACATACGAGACCTTGTCTGCGGCAGGCAACCTCAGCTCATGGCCGAGCAGCCATTCGTACAAGAACCAGATGCGGCGCGTGTAGACCCCTGTCGGCTTCTGCCGCACAATTTCGGCGACGTCTTCGTCCTTGACGGCGAGGAAAAGCCGCTTCAGGAGGGCGAGATCCAAGCCCTCGTATTTGAGCGCAAAGGTCAGATGCCCCTCAAGCGAGGCCTCGGGCGCGTGGCGCGGCGTATAGATGTGCCAGTGGTCCTTTTCAATAATGCGATGCTTGGTGCCGATCGCCGAAAGCGTCCGGGGAACCGGGACGGGCAGATCATAGGCGTCGATCAGGGCGGCATAGCCGGCCGGAACCGCTGTCTCGGGGAGCCGCCGCTCATGAAAAACGCTCACTTGCCCTGAAAATCGTGTATTTGCGCTAGAGCTCATGAAAAATACTCCCGATTCCTGAATTTTCTTCGCTGAAAGCTCGAAAATTATCAGAGTCCGAGCATTTCATGAAAAATACTCAAAAATTGTTGTTTTTGTGAAAATTATTCACTGGCTGCTCCGCTCGCCAATCTGGCGATTCAGTCCCTGCAGGCGATTGGCCGGCGATGCCGAGCGTGCCGCAGGTGCGCTGCTCTTTCGAAGGCGTCATCTCCAGAGCAGCCACTCCCCTGGAGTTTGAAGACGGCCAGATCGAAAGAACATGCGAACGACACGTTCCCACGACGGCGCTGTCGCCCGCGGCCCTTGCGGCACCGTCACTGCGACCCGGCGATAACCCCGCGAAGCTCCGCATAGGTACGCGGCAGGCCAAGGGAATGCAGTGTCGCGCTGGTCAATCAGCAGCATTGAGGTCGGATGCCTTGTTCGTGTGATGACTGCGAACATCGAGATCGCTTTCTGGCGACCTACTCCGCCTTTGCCTTCGATCCCGTACGCTGCGGATGCGATTGGGTTCGCTGGCGTTTTCCCAGGTGCGCCTTCCTTGCCGTTAATGCGTCACCGTCAGCATATGTCCGATCTCCAGCCTGAGTCCTTGTGCTGTGTCGGTGTCGGCCGCCATGGTTGTCTTCGTCAGTTCGTTCATGGCGCGCGTCCAACGCAACCTCGAATGGGCTGATCAGGCCCGAGGGACGGCCAAGGCCTCGATCGCCTTCCCGCAACGGCTTAAGCCTGCTTTTTTCCCCTGCCGCGAAGTGGGCGGCATTCCTCGCGGGAGACAAAAAAGCAGGCTTGTCGCCGTCCTCCGCTGGCGCTGCGGGCCTGACGGCTGCGGGCCGATCGCTCCCCGGGCCAGGGATCGCCATCGAGGCCGCGATGGGCGCGGCCCGAGCAACCAACGGAGAGTACCATGGCTACTATCGGCACCTTCACCGCTTCGGACAACGGCTACGTCGGCTTCATCAAGACGCTGACGCTGAACATCAAGGCACGGTTCGCCGCATCCGAGAAGGACAACGACAAGGCGCCCGACTACCGCATCTTTGCCGGTGTGACCGAGTTCGGTGCCGCGTGGAAGAAGACCGCCCGCGACAGCGATCGCGAATACCTCTCGGTCAAGCTCGACGATCCGAGCTTTCCGGCCCCGATCTACGCCTCGCTGGTGAAGGTCGAAGGCGACGAGGGCTTCACCCTGATCTGGTCCCGCCGCAACGGCGACTGATCCCATAGGGGTCATCGGCCCCGCCTCCTCCGAGGCGGGGCCTTTTCCATCTATGTTGCCGCTTTGCGGAAAGGCAGGAAGAGCATCCAAATCCGAGGCCTCGAAAAATCATCGAAACCGTTCTGGGCGAAGAAAATCGCAAGCCGGAAGGAATCCTCGATTTCGTACAGGGCATTACTGCGTTTGCGCGCGGTAAGGCTCACCAGGAGACTTCGTCTCGAGCTGGAGGACAATGCAAGGCGGTTGACGGAGCTCGCCATCTGAAGACATGGGCCGCGTAACCGGACGTCGGTTGCGCGGTCTTGATTCAGGCATGGTGCGCCGCCGGCGATCCGGCAAGCTGGATCGACGGCGGAAACGCGTGTCCGCGTCCGGCGTTCGCGGGACCTCCGGCCCGGCGAGCGAAAGTCAGGGTTCGCGATCCTTCAAGATGGTTTCACTGATTCAATTGCTTGCGCTTAGTAGATTTTGATCGTTCGTTTCGCGCGTCTTCGTCGGGGAGGACGAGATCAACATGACTGACGCCCAACGTGCTAGCGAGTTCGAAAAGGGTTACCACAGTTGGATTACGGCGGCCGCGCTCCAGGTCACTGATATATTGCTGGGTGAAGCCGGACATTTCGGCGAATTTCTCCTGCGTGAAGCGTTTCTGCTTCCGCAGTCTCGCGAAATTCCGGCCGACCAACTTGCGCATGTCCATCGGCGCAAGTTGCGTCTTTACATACTATGAGGTTTATCTCCTATAATATGTATTTCGTATCGTTCGCTGGCAGAATCGGAATGAGACTAAAATGAGACGTATAAGCAATCTCGGCCCTCTAAGGAGGTCAGAACGCTTGTTGGAGTTCTCATGACCAAACCCCAACTGGATCCTGACGTCGCGGATGTCGCGCCAAAAGAGTCGGTGCTAACAGTTTATGACGAGCAGCACGTCATTACGTATATTCGCCTTCTACAAGCCGAGGGTGAGGGCGCAGACTGGCGGGAAGTCGCTCGAATCGTCCTGCATATCGATCCGGAGTGTGAGCCGGACCGGGCGCGCAACGCATACCAGAGTCACCTCGCGCGCGCGAAGTGGATGACCGAACATGGACGTCTGTTGCGTGGCACTGGGTTGAACTAGAAGAAATCCATTGACCAAGGCATTCCTTGAGAAATCGCCTTCTCCCGCCGAAGCGTGGTCATCTGGGAGCACCACGTGGTGCCAAACTAGGGACTTCCTGCAACTCGCCCGTTCACGATTATTGCACCGCAATCCTTGTTAGCTGCGTGCATGCGGGTGGAAGCAATGCCTGAGTTCGACTGGCGGTCGCCGGAATCCTATAAGAGTCTTCGGGATACAGAGATCACCGACATCGCTTGGGAATGTCTTCGTCGCAACGCGGATTATAGACGCGAGTACGAAGCGATGATCGCCAACAGCCCGGATGGCGAGGTGACACCCGAGTTCAGGAGGAAATGGGGCATCTGCTTTCGCCCATGACCCGCTGAGGTCGTTTACGGAGCAGACGATCTTTTGGGCGCCCGAGGTTCTGCCGACCGTCGTTCCGATCGCAATGACCGCGTTGCCCATTGACCGGGACGCAGCGTCTCATCCGTTGATTGATCTCGCAGCTGGCAAGGTTCGCCGTGCAGCCGACGGCTGGCATGCGGTGCTGCGCATCGGCACCGTGGAACACCGCGTTTGGTCAAGAGAAGCGCCAACCGTAGCTGCCCACTACGTGGTCGAGTTGTCGTTAGATGGCGACTTCGACGCGCGGGCGTACGCTGCGCGACGGCTGTGGCGAACCATGAGCGGGCGTACGCCAGGTCCTGCCTTTCACGAGATATCCAAACAGCGACGCGAACGGTTGAGCGCGGCTCTTCGCGCGCTCGATGCGCGTGGGGACGGCGGCACGTATCGCAGCATCGCAGAAGCATTGTTCGGCAGGAAGCGTATCCCCGACCGTGCCTGGAAGACACACGATCTGCGCAACCGGACCGTCCGCCTGGTGCAAACCGGCCTCGCACTGGTGCGCGGCGGTTATCGCCAAATTCTGCGACGCGGGCGCACAGGCAAATAGCATAACCCGCCTGGGGTATCGAAAATCGCCCCCTCAATCTTCGGCATCCCCCTCCGACATCGCGCTTCTCCATGATGACCGCACACACGCCGGCACCGAAATCGGCTCCGTGCTGTCACCCTGGAGTTCTCAAATGCCCGATCCAATGGCCGGCCTGCCGCCGCGCTTCCTGCGTACACCGGAGGCCGCACGCTACCTTGGCCTCTCCGGTCGCACGCTGGAAAAGCACCGCACATACGGCACGGGGCCAATGTATCGGAAGATCGGCGGGCGCGTCGTTTACGCGTTGGACGACCTGAAAGCCTGGGCCGACCTCGGCGCCAAAACGTCGACGTCTGATCCGGGCAAAGGGACTGTACTGCCGGCCAAGAAGCACCCGACGCTGCGCCCGTATGCGGGCCAGGAACGTCGCTGATGTCAGCGCGAGGACAGTGACAATGCGGCGCACACATCGCTCCGAGCGCGACGAGCTTGAGCTCTTTCGGGCGCAGCCCGGCGATCTCGTGTCACGCGACGCGCAGGATCTGATGGCTTATCCGTTGTTCTCGCTCGCCAAAACAAAGCGCATCGTGCCAATCGATTTCCGCGCGGGCGCAATCTCCATTCGCGTCGAGGCCGTGCCGGAACACGGCATGGCGACCATCCGGGATACGGACGTCCTGATCTGGGCGGCTTCCCAGATCGTCGACAGATGCGACACAGGCTTGAAGACCTCACACCTGATGGCTGCAACGCCTTACGAGAGCCTGACGTTTGTCGGCCGCGGAACCGGTGCGCGAGACTATGACCGGCTGAAGGCTGGTCTCGACAGGTTTCCGATCAGAAACCCGGTTTGTGAATCACGGAGCGCGGGCATGAACGATCTCACCCAAGTCGAAGTCTTTTGGCTCGAAAAGCGTATCGAAAATCGGATTCGGTTCGGTCGCGCCGTCGAAGACAGGATGATCGACCGACACCGCCGCGTGCTGTCATTTGCTCCGGGCAGCATCTTCGCCCTCGTTCGCTGGACATCCAACGACTTCGGAACAGTCATTTCGCGCATCGACATCCTGCGCGCGGTCGCTCCAGGCGAGCGCTGCTCGACGGTCCCCTATGTCAAGCCAGGCGGCGAGAGTTTGCTGCGGTTGTCGGGCTGGCCCAAGGTCGAGCGCGTGCTGCAACTGATCGACGTTGTCGAGGGACTTGGGATCGATCCGGCGGATGCCGCCCCCGACCATTGGCATCACGTTCATAACCGCCTCTCTGTCAACGAGACGCCACGCGCGTACACAAAAGGGCGTCATCGGGCCTGGCTGCATCGGCAGAGGTTCGTGCGATGACGCCCAGCTCAAAGGCGCTGATCGCGACGGTTTGCGGTGTCGCCACACTTGTTGCTCCGGTCGCTCTGGGGTCGAATCCGCTCTACATCTGGAATGCTTCCACGAGCGTGCCGATCGGACTCTATCGCCTGGAGCCAGCGGGCGACTTCTTCGTCACGGAATTGGTTGCGGTTCGGCCGCCCGAGCCGCTTGCGACCTTTTTGGACCTGAATGGGTATCTGCCCGCAGGCGTCCCAATGCTCAAGCGGGTGCTGGCGCTTCCAGGGCAGACGGTCTGCAGAAGCGGGCTTGCAATTTCTGTCGACGAGATTGTGGTGGGCGAGGCGAGGGATCGTGACGGACGCGGGCGACCGCTGCCGAAGTGGGAAGGATGCGCCGTGGTCGGCGACGGTGAGCTCTTTCTCATGAATTGGCAGTCAAGCGACTCTCTGGACGGCCGATACTTCGGATTTTTGCCTGCGTCGGCGGTCATTGGCCGTGCACTGCCCGTGTGGACGTGGGAGGAGTGACCGTGCCTTGCTGGTGCTTCCGTTCTGCCACTGCTCTGTTCGATCAGTTGCCGGGCCATTGCTCCGTCCCGACCAAGGATCGCGCGGTTGTTGTTGCGCGCAGCGGCGGTCCAGGGCGGCCCAACGGCCGGCGCGAAGCAACTTTACCCTGGACGGGGGCGAGCACGACGGCGTGCTTCCGTCTGTCGGGAGCGTGTTTTCGGCCTGTCGGAACGCTGCTTTTCGCCCTGACGGTTTGGAGCTGTGCCGCTCTCGCCGCGGAGCAATCGGCGCTCCCGTCAGTGAACGATCATGGCGACAACGCATTTGCTCCCTTCATTGCACAGGCTTCGCAAAGATTCGTCGTGCCTGCGCGCTGGATCAGGTCAATCATCCGGCTGGAGAGCGCTGGAAACGTGCGCGCCAAATCGCCGAAGGGCGCAATGGGGCTGATGCAAATCATGCCGGGGACATGGGCTGACCTAAGCCATCGGTACAGCCTCGGCAACGATCCCTACGACGCGCGCGACAATATCCTGGCTGGCACGGCGTATCTGCATGAGCTGAGCGACCGCTACGGGGTGCCCGGCGCGTTTGCAGCATACAACGCCGGACCAGCACGTTACGAAAAGCACCTCGCCGGTGTTTCCTTGCCAGCCGAGACGCAAGCCTATGTCACGAATCTCGCGAGCTTGCTGGGAATTGGGTACGCTTCTGGTCGGTCCGGTGGCCAGTTCTCCTGGACCGCCGCACCGTTCTTCGTCGCGCGATCGGAACGCAATAGCATTCCAGATCGGCGGCAGGCTGGATTCGTCGCGAGCAGCGCTCTCGCTTCGTCGGGCGCTCGCGTCCTGTCGTCGATGATTCCTAGGGGGACTGGCCTGTTCATCGCGAAATCGGAAGCCGGAGACATGCGATGAGCATCTACGTGAACCGGCGAGCGCTGGGGTGCGCTAGAGGGGAGTTGGCGGAAACCCGGGAGCCGTGGGAAAGTACGACGGGACGACTGCGAGATAAAAGAGCGCAATGTGCGCCTCGGTCGGTTCGTCGTGTTGTTCGGAGTTCTCCGCCTTCCGCGCAAGGTGCTCGCGCCGACCGCAATGTGCGCCCCGCACGCAACTCTCTGACGTTCTGCGATCTTTCGCACATTGCCGAGGTCGACGATGGCCGATGATCGGGAGTTTCGCATCCGCACCGGCCGCATCCGCTCATCCACTTCGCAGCGGGCGCGGCCCTTTATTGCGCAGGCGATCGCAGCGGCGCAGAAGGCCGGCGGGCAGGTGTCCCGCTCGGGCCGAATCATCCCGGGCAACCGGTCGCGCTTTGGACGCGGCCGGGTCGCCAGCGTGCAGGCCAACCATCTGCTGACGGGACGCTCGCGCCTCGTCGTGATCAAGACCCGCGTCGTCCGTCATACCGCGCGCGCCGCGCCGCTCGCCGCGCACCTCAATTATCTCCGTCGTGAGGGGGTGACCCGCGACGGGGGCAAGGCGCGCCTGTTCGGGCCGCAGACCGAGGACGCTGATGGCCGTGGCTTCGCCGCGCGGTGCGAGGGCGACCGTCATCACTTCCGTTTCATCGTGTCGCCCGAGGACGCGGTGGACTTGGCGGACCTTAAATCCTTCGCCTGCGAGCTGATGGGCCAGGTGGCCACGGATCTCGGCACGAAGCTCGATTGGGTCGGTGTCGATCATTGGAACACCGACAATCCCCACGTCCACGTCATCCTCCGCGGCCGGGGTGACGATGGCCAGGACCTCGTGATCTCGCGCGACTACATCAAGGAGGGAATGCGTGCCCGCGCGCAGGATCTGGTCACCCAGGAACTCGGTCCGCGCACCGAGCTCGACATCCGTCGCAATCTCGAGCGCCAGGTTGAAGCCGAACGCTGGACCAAGCTGGATAGTCAGCTTGTGCGCGATGGTTGGTCCACCGGCGTCATCGATCTCGCGCCCCATCGCGAGCGGCAGCCGGACGAATATCACGCCTTGAAGGTCGGTCGCTTGCGCAAGCTCGAATCCCTCGGCCTCGCCGATCAGGTCGATCCAGGCCAGTGGGTGATCCGCGACCGGGCGGAGACCACGCTACGCGATTTGGAGGAGCGCGATGACATCATCAGGCGCATGCACCGGGCATTAGCCGAACGCGGCATTGAGCGCGGCGCGGCGAGTTATGTGCTCGCGGCTGAGAGCCTCGATGCGCCGATCATCGGCCGGCTGGTCGATCGCGGCCTCGACGACGAGCTGAAGGGCACGGCCTATGCCGTGGTCGACGGCGTGGACGGGCGAACCCATCACTTGAGGTTGCCCGATCTCGACGCCGCCGGCGACGGCGCGCCGGGCGCGATCGTCGAGCTGCGCAAGTTCGACGACCCGCAAGGACGTCGCCGCTTGGCGCTCGCCGTACGGTCGGATCTCAACCTTGCTGCGCAGGTCTCGGCATCGGGGGCGACCTGGCTCGACCGGCAGGCGGTCGCTCGCACGCCGGCCGCGCTTTCGGATGGCGCCTTCGGCGCCGAGGTGCGGCAGGCCATGGAGCGGCGTGCCGAGCATTTGCTCGAACGCGGTTATGCCGAGCGGCGGGGCCAGCGCATCATCTTCTCGCGCAACCTGATCGACACCTTGCGTTGCCGGGAGCTGGAGGCCTTGGGCGATAGGCTCGCGTCCCGAACCGGCCAGCCATTCCATCAAGCCGGCAGCGGCGACCATGTCGCCGGCAGCTACCGCCAGCGCTTCACGCTCGCCTCCGGTCGCTTCGCCATGATCGACGACGGACTCGGCTTCCAGCTCGTGCCCTGGACGCCCTCGCTCGAGAAACAGCTCGGCCGCCACGTCACCGGAACGATGCGCAACGACGGTGGCATCGACTGGAGCTTTGGCCGAAAGCGGGGACTTGGACTGTAGATCGCGCAGAAAGGACCAACGCCATGTCCGCCACCACCATCCTCTGGGGACAGATCCTGACCGTGCTCGCGATCGTGCTCCTGACGACCTGGGGTGCGACGGAATATGTCGCCTGGCAGCTCGGATTTCAGGGGCAGTTGGGCACCCCATGGTTCAGCGTCGTTGGCTGGCCGATCTATTATCCGCCGGCGTTTTTCTGGTGGTGGTTCTTCTACGACGCCTATGCGCCCGACATCTTCGTGCGCGGCGCATTCATCGCGGCCTCGGGCGGATTCATCTCGATCATGGCCGCGATCGGCATGTCGGTCTGGCGGGCGCGCGAGGCGAAGAACGTCGAGACCTACGGCTCGGCCCGCTGGGCCGAGACGGGAGAGGTGAACGCGGCCGGGCTCCTTGGCGCCGACGGGGTCGTGCTCGGCCGCTACGAGCGTGACTATCTCCGTCATGACGGTCCGGAGCATGTGCTGTGCTTCGCCCCGACCCGTTCGGGCAAGGGCGTCGGCCTGGTCGTGCCCTCGCTCCTGACCTGGCCGGGCTCGGCGATCGTTCACGATATCAAGGGCGAGAACTGGCAGCTGACCGCGGGCTTCCGCGCAAAACATGGGCGGGTCCTATTGTTCGACCCGACCAATCCGAAGTCAGCGGCGTATAATCCGCTGCTCGAGGTTCGCCGCGGCGAATGGGAGGTCCGCGACGTCCAGAACATCGCCGACATCCTGGTCGATCCCGAGGGGAGCCTGGAGAAGCGGAACCATTGGGAGAAGACCAGTCACGCGCTGCTGGTCGGCGCCATCCTCCATGTCCTCTATGCCGAAGAGGACAAGACGCTGGCGGGCGTCGCCGTGTTCCTCTCTAATCCGAAGCGGTCGATCGAATCGACGCTTGTCGCGATGATGAAGACCGCGCATCTCGGCGAAGCCGGTCCACATCCCGTCATCGCTAGCGCAGCGCGCGAGCTGCTCAACAAGTCCGACAACGAACGGTCGGGCGTGCTGTCGACCGCCATGTCGTTCCTCGGGCTCTACCGTGATCCCATCGTCGCCGCGGTGACCCGGCGCTGCGATTGGCGCATCACCGACATCGTGGGCGACCAGCAACCGGCGACCCTCTACCTCGTCGTGCCGCCCTCCGACATCAACCGGACCAAGCCGCTGATCCGTCTGATCCTCAACCAGATCGGCCGGCGTCTCACGGAGGACCTGCAGGCCAAGGCAAAGCGCCACCGGCTGCTCCTGATGCTCGATGAGTTTCCCGCGTTGGGGCGGCTGGATTTCTTCGAGTCGGCGCTGGCGTTCATGGCAGGATATGGACTGAAGGGCTTTCTGATTGCCCAATCGCTGAACCAGATCGAGAAGGCGTACGGCCCGAACAATTCGATCCTCGACAACTGCCATGTCCGCGTCAGCTTCGCCACCAACGATGAGCGCACCGCCAGACGTGTCTCCGATGCCTTGGGTACCGCGACCGAAATGCGCGCCATGAAGAACTATGCCGGCCACCGATTAAACCCGTGGCTTGGTCATTTGATGGTCTCCCGGCAGGAAACGGCCCGGCCGCTGCTCACCCCAGGCGAAGTCATGCAACTGCCACCGACGGACGAGATCGTCATGGTTGCGGGCGCTCGGCCGATCCGGGCGAAGAAGGCGCGCTATTACGACGACGCGCGTCTCCTGCAACGCATTCTGCCGGTGCCGGCACTCACTGTTCCCAACCAGGGGCGGCCGAATGATTGGACGGGCCGGCCATTGCCGCCGAAAGCGGAAATCGGCAATCCCGGCCCGATGACTGCGATCGAAGATGACGATCCGACCGGATCCGAACGCCGCCAGCAGCCCGAGCTCAGCCGCGTGCCGCTGGTCGAGAGGAGGGCGCCGATCGAGAACGAGTTCGAAGCCGATCCCGTCGATGATGCGGACGATGAGGCCGTCCGCAACAGCCGCATAGCCCGGATCATGCAAGGCGTAGCCCGGCAGGTCTCGCTGGACTCCGGCGATGGCATGGAGCTGTGACCGCCATGACCGTCCGCAAGAAGAAGGTCCAGATTTCGGTCTACCTCGACCCGGCCGTTATGACGGCGCTGACGGACTATGCCGCGCGCCGAGACCAACCTCAATCGCTGATCGCTGAGGCCGCGATCGCCTCCTTTCTGTCTCCGGATGCGGCCGAACGACGGGAAGCGGTGATCGCGAAGCGCCTCGACCAGCTCGATCGCCGCATGATCCGGCTTGAGCGCGACGTCGGCATCGCGGTCGAGACGCTTGCCGTATTCGTCCGGTTCTGGTTGACCACGACCCCGGCATTGCCGGAGCCGGCCGCACAAGCCGCGCGCGCCAAGGGAGGTGAACGCTACGATTCCTTCGTCACCGCACTTGGCCGCAGGCTCGCCAGGGGACCGAAGCTCCTGCAGGAGATTGCGGAGGATCTCGGTGGCGACGATCATTCGGGCCAGGCACACTCCTAGGTCTGTACCTGAGAATTTGTGGGGTGCGCGACGATGGCGTGTCCGTTTAGTCCCGTCCGCACCGAAGTCGTGTGGCGGTGCAATAAGTCGCGAGGGCCCAGATCGGACATAGACACTGCTGGCGGCCTATTGCTTCGCCCGGCAGCGATCGTCGCCGGCATTCCCCTCCGAGAGCAAAGTTGCAGCCAAATATCACGGGCCGAAGCTCTTGCGCCCAACTGTCACAGGTATAAGTGAACTGCGATTAGCACTCGCTCATTGTGGGTGCCAATCCCGAGATTGTGCACAAGGCCAGGGAGGATCACATGAAATTCCGTCCGCTTCACGACCGCGTCGTGGTCAAGCGCATCGACGCCGAAGAGAAGACCGCTGGCGGCATCATCGTTCCCGACACGGCCAAGGAAAAGCCCTCGCAGGGCGAAGTGATCGCCGTCGGCCCCGGCGGCCGCGACGAGAGCGGCAAGCTGATCCCGATTGACCTTCAGGTCGGCGACCGCGTGCTGTTCGGCAAATGGTCGGGCACCGAAGTCAAGATCGACGGCAAGGAGCTGTTGATCATGAAGGAGAGCGACATCATGGGTGTTCTTACTGGCACCTCCGCCAGCAAGAAGGCCGCTTAAGCCGTACGCCCGCTCCCTTGAGGAGCAGGCGCTGCCGGCGTCTCGAAAGATGAGGCCAAGACTGAATTGTCGCGTTCTTCGAGACGCCCGCTTCAAGAGCACGCACTTCAGGACGAGGAGCAGAGATCAACTCAGGGGAGACAGACATGTCAGCCAAAGAACTCAAATTCGGCGTCGATGCCCGCGACCGGATGCTGCGCGGCGTCGATATCCTCGCCAATGCGGTGAAGGTCACCCTCGGTCCGAAGGGCCGCAACGTGGTGCTCGAGAAGTCGTTCGGCGCTCCCCGCATCACGAAGGACGGCGTCGCTGTCGCCAAGGAGATCGAGCTCGAGGACAAGTTCGAGAACATGGGCGCCCAAATGGTGCGCGAAGTCGCCTCCAAGTCCGCTGACGCGGCCGGTGACGGCACCACCACGGCGACGGTGCTCGCGGCCGCGATCGTGAAGGAAGGCGCGAAGTCAGTCGCCGCCGGCATGAACCCGATGGACCTGAAGCGCGGTATCGACCTCGCGGTCGAGGCCGTCGTGGCCGACCTCCAGAAGAACTCGAAGAAGGTCACCTCGAACGAGGAGATCGCCCAGGTCGGCACCATCTCCGCCAATGGCGATGCCGAGATCGGCAAGTTCCTCGCCGACGCCATGAAGAAGGTCGGCAACGAGGGCGTGATCACGGTCGAGGAAGCCAAGTCGCTCGAGACCGAGCTCGACGTCGTCGAGGGCATGCAGTTCGACCGCGGCTACATCTCGCCCTACTTCGTCACAAACGCCGACAAGATGCGTGCCGAGTTGGACGATGCCTACATCCTCATCAACGAGAAGAAGCTCTCCTCGCTGAACGAGCTGCTGCCGCTGCTCGAGGCCGTGGTACAGAGCGGCAAGCCGCTGGTCATCGTCGCCGAAGACGTCGAAGGCGAAGCGCTCGCCACCCTCGTCGTCAACCGCCTGCGTGGCGGCCTGAAGGTCGCGGCCGTCAAGGCTCCGGGCTTCGGCGATCGCCGCAAGGCCATGCTGCAGGACATCGCGATCCTGACCGGCGGTCAGGCCATCTCGGAAGACCTCGGCATCAAGCTCGAGAACGTCACGCTGCAGATGCTCGGCCGCGCCAAGAAGGTGATGATCGACAAGGAGAACACCACGATTGTCAGCGGCGCCGGCAAGAAGGTCGACATCGATGCCCGCGTTGCCCAGATCAAGGCGCAGATCGAGGAGACCACCTCGGACTACGACCGTGAGAAGCTGCAGGAGCGTCTCGCCAAGCTCGCAGGCGGCGTCGCGGTGATCCGCGTCGGCGGCGCGACCGAGGTCGAGGTGAAGGAGCGCAAGGATCGCGTTGATGACGCGATGCATGCGACCCGTGCGGCTGTCGAGGAAGGCATCCTCCCGGGCGGCGGCGTCGCCCTGCTCCGTGCCTCCGAGCACCTGAAGGGCTTGCGCACCAAGAACGACGACCAGAAGACCGGCGTCGAGATCGTGCGCAAGGCGCTGTCGGCTCCGGCTCGCCAGATCGCGGTCAACGCAGGCGAGGACGGCTCCGTCATCGTCGGCAAGATCCTGGAGAACAAGACCTACAATTACGGCTTCGACGGCCAGACCGGCGACTATGCCGACCTCGTCAAGAAGGGCATCATCGACCCGACCAAGGTCGTGCGCACCGCGATCCAGAACGCCGCCTCCATCGCGGCACTCCTAATCACCACGGAAGCCATGGTCGCCGAGCTGCCGAAGAAGAACGCACCCGGCGGCATGCCAGGGGGTGGTGGCATGGGCGGCATGGGTGGTGTGGACTTCTAGGTCCAAAGTTCAGCGTTCAAAGAAAGAGAGGCCCAGCATCGCCGCCCGGCTTTTCTGTACTGGTTATATGTCGGACACGAATCGTGCCGGTCGCTGGGCGAACCACTTCCGGTCTGGCCCGATGACCGAACGACCTCAGAGGTGGTCCGGCCTTCGCGTTTGGGTCAGCAGCGGACGTGCCGACGCTCCCGCCTGACGAAAAAGACTAAGTCCGCGCGTGCTCGTCGACAACGACCTTTAGCACGTATGGCTTCTCGCGCCTTAGCTCCACATCGAACTCTGAGCGGCTCGTGCAATTGATATGCCGGCCATACATGTGCAGTGACATTGAAACGTTTTGCCGAACGCCAAAGCAGCTTCTTGACGCCATGCTCGCTCCCCCGCTGATTAGCGGCGCTTGCGATCAACTACGCATCAGATTCTATGTTCACCAAGACTTCCCCTGCGATAATTTCGGGCGCGCCAAGATGAAGGTCATGCATGCTTGCTTGAACAAACTGCAGGACCTTTTCGTTCGCCGCATTGGCGCTTTCGCGGTCCTCGAATATCATCACAGCGACACCAACGCCTTGGCCCCCATCCAATACATAATAAGATTTAAATCCGGGCGAATCCTTCAGGATCTGGCCGATGCCGCTCTTCGCGCGGCGGGCAGCATCCGCAACCGAACGAACCTTGGTGTACTTTCTAACGAACATATACATCTGGCCACCCTTGCATCTCAATTCCGGTCCTGCGCATCAAAGCATATAGGGCCGCTGCTGGACTAGGGCCTGCTTCCGCGATGGTCCAATCGCGTCATTCCAGGCATGCCACTTCCAGACGAGCTCAGTTAGACAACCTCGGAGGCGGTGGGGAGTTGGTATTCGGCCATCTCTGAAGCGAACGTAATCCTTCGATCGCTCGTCAGCGCCAGTGGGCAGGGAACGGCGGAATGGCAAGCCCTGGGCCGCGCGTCACCGGCCTCGATGCGACCGACCATCTCGGGACCCAGGACGGTCCAAACTGTGCAGATCACGTCCACTGTGGAATCGTTATGAGCGGTGAACCGGCTTATAGTGGGAGTATCCGGACTGGACATCCATGAAATCAGTCCAACCGCGAAGGAGGGTCCGATGAAAGCGCTTTTGCTGCTAACGGCGAGCGGTCCTCTGCTCATTCTCACGTCGCACGAGTCCGTACACGATCAGGAGCTTCTCGAGAAGCTCAAGCACAAGGGAATTGGCAAGTTCGTCGCATTTGAGGTTCCCGTGCCGCTCGCCAGGGAGCGCTACGGCGGGCATTTCCAAGCCGTCGAGAGCGATCTTCACGAGACCGATGATTTGAGAGTGCTCGACTTCAACGGTCAGCGGGCGTTTCAGCTCTTTCGTTTCGATGAACTCGGAGTACCGATTCTTCAAGAACAGCGGTGACCCGGCCTTGTCTCCATGCCTGATCCGAAAGTAGCCCGGGGATGGCTCGGCTACTCGACGGCGGTCGGCGCGTCGCTGCCGCCAAATGGCTGGTTCACCGCCTGCGGGCTGGCGCATTCGGAAGGGACTCCGTTGCTCCTCCACGAACTTCATTAGGTTGAACGATTTGTAGTTACCAACGCAGTGTTCCGTCAGTTGCCCGAGGGCCATTGTTTTCAGATCGGGACGTGTCGATCGCTGGAGAGACATCACGCAGGAGTTTGTGGGGAAGTTTCAAGCGACCGACTACTCGCAAATCCGGGACGTCAAATCCACCGCGGAAGCCATTCCGTTAAGGCGGCGAAGAACGGCTGGGAGGTATCCCTGGTCGTCGACAGCAGCGGTCAGGTCAAGGAGCACCACTAGACCAGCCACTTCGGCTAGCGCGTTTGTTCATGAACGCGCTCCGCAGTTGGGGGCAATGAGGTTCGCTGTGACCCTGATAGCGACGCAATCGAGGACCGCACTGCAGGTCCGAGTTGGGGCAATTCCAGACTCATGCACCGCGGCAGAGTGAGCCCCTCATTCGATAACCTCGTCGGCGCATTTTCGAACTTCGCAAATGCCTCCTCAAATGATCGGCGCTACGAAGTTCGAACCGGGACGAGGCTTAAAGCAGCCTGGGCAGCCGTCATACCCTTAGAACGGATCCCTCGGACGCTTAAACACTCTGGAAGCGTTCAACCCACAAAGCAGTCGAACCGCCAAGCGTTGAAAAAAGGACGGGTATTGGGGCGGCGGATAGATCCTACTGATCGGTGCAACAGCACCACTGCTTCCTCTCAATTATTGTTCAACGAAGGCCTTCCATCTGTTCAACTGGAGGGGCCTCAGGGCGGTCATTTCATCGTCCAGCTCGGCAATGCGTTTTGCAGCAGCGATCATTGCCGCCGCTGCACGATTGTAGTTGTCTGCAGTCATTTGAAACGGGAACACGAACTGACCGTCGTTCACTTTGTAGGTCCCAAATTCCCTCAGCAGGAGCGTTACACACTTGTCATAGGTCTTGTAATATTCGGCGCGTGCGGCCGACAATTTGGCCGCTAAGGTAATTGTTTCGGTGTGCTGCGCATCGATCATGCTCATGAATCTGCGAATTGTGTCGTTTCCAACAAGGAGTGAGCGGGCCTCGTCTTCCAGTTTGTCGCGCTCGGATTTTACCAGAGCGGTATAGCGGGGCTCAAAGGTAGCGATACGACCCTCGGCGGCCTTCAGATCGCGAAGAATTGCGTCTAGATCACTGCGGCTGGAAGCCGGATCGATTGCTTTCGGGAGTTCCTTTTGCTCGGCGCCGGTTAATAGCCTTCGAGCGGCAGCATTCATCTCGATCGCATCCAGATTTGCCAGTGCGATCATTTTCAGAAACACGTTCGAGGGATGTCGCTTTAGAGCTTGATCCAGTTGCTCAGGATTGCTCACGTCGCGCATGACAACATAAGCGTCACTTTTTGAGATAGCTTCCTGATATCTCGACAAATCGCCCACAAAGTACAGCCCGCTGAAGCCAAGAATCGTGAACGCAAACAGCAACAATAGACCGGGTTTCAGCCGTCTCGGCATCTTCGCACTTTGATGTACCGGCGATCCCACTACTCAGATTCCCGTCTGGGTTCGTTCATTTCATCGGTCGACTCCGGGGAGGTCATGGTGACCAATGAAGTGAACCCCAGTCAATATCATCGACTTCACCGGGAAAATACGGTCACGCATACGACCGAATAAGTTCGATGGATGGGTGGTCCGGACCGTAGCTGTCGGCAAACCGAGCGCCGCCTCCAACTGAGCGAGGCACGCGCGGCCCGACTTGAATGTCAGCGTCGTTCGGCTCGGAAGCGTGACATCGATCCTCACTGACTAAGCGATTACACAACTTGGCCGGACGGTCACCGAAGCGCTGGCGAAGCTGAGAGATTTCTCTTCCAGCGCAGGCCAAATGGCGCCTACCGCCCCCTCAGAAACAAGACGGTCGCCTTCAGCAAAGCCACAAAAGAAAATTGGCATAGCGCCGCTATGGGTCAAAAACGCCGAAGGGCAAGCGGCTTGTCATTTCCGGTCTAGCTCGAGATGCAGACTGTTTGGGGGGCGTCGTTAGCACCTCAGTCCTTGTCGAGTTCTCCGATGCGACGCTGGGCATATAGCTCGAGGCCGATCCTCGCGACGAGGTCGATCTGGGTTTCGAGAAAGTCGATGTGCTCTTCCTCATCGTGCATGAGTTCCTCAAACAGATTTCGTGTCACGTAGTCTTTGACCGAATGGCAATGGGTCGCGGCTTCAGCGTAAAGGGAGTGCGCCGACAACTCGGCTTGCAAGTCGCTATCGAGCACGGCCTTCACGCTCTTCCCGATATGAAGGGATTCCAGCGTCTGCATATTGGGAGATCCATCGAGGAAGATGATGCGTTCGATGAGCCTGTCGGCATGTTGCATCTCTCCAATTGATTCCTTGCGCCACGTCTTCGCCAGCACCTTGTAGCCCCAATTGTCGAGCAGGCGGTAATGTAGCCAGTACTGGTTCACCGCAGTGAGCTCGTGACGGAGCGCTCTATTGAGGTATTCGATAGCCGTCTTGTCGCCCTTCATGCTCAGCTCCTTTCGCGGATGTCGAACCGCCTGGTGGTGTGGGCGGCTGGAACTTAATGCCTGACCAGGACGAGGAGAGTTTAGCGCGTCTGTGCTTGCGGTTCGAGCAGTTTGGGTTACCTACGGTTCGCGGTCGGTGGAGTCCCGCCACGGTTCGCTACTGTGCATGACCCAATGTGAAGCTGAACACCGATAACAAGGGCGCGCTTGCGCAACTCTCTTCCGTGGGCTGGCTATGACGCTATCGACGGCTCGACTCGAGCTGTGTCACCACCGTCTGCTTGGTGTAGAAACCTGCCCGGAGCGCAAACGGCGTCACTCGCGCACCCAATATCGAATAATCGCCGAGGTAGCGCTAGGCGCGGCGACCGGAGCCAGTTTGGTCCTGATTTGATCGGTAAGTACCCGTATTTGATCAACCGCCCGCTTTCGTAAGCAAGTAGTCTCGCTCCCTTGGCATCCGCCACGTTCCGAGCGTGGTGGTCCCGCCTGATGTGCTGTCCAGACCTCTAGCTAGCCCCGGCTGGCGCACGTCAGGCGGGTTCTTTTGTTAATGGTCAGGTTCCACAGACGGCGGCCCTGACTGCAGACGCCGTCGATCAAACGGCGGCAGACGGCTCAGGCTCTCTACTCGATCGCCCCGTGCCCCTGGCTTGGGTTATGTGCGGGCCTTGCGTCTGCTGAAGTCTTCGGCTTGCCAGCTCTTTCCCGATTCAATACGGAGCGCGTCGTCGCAGCCTTTGCCGGGCGATTACCTGACCGGGGCGAACTCTCGTAGACTTAGTCATGTCTCTCTCTATACGTTGAGGCGGCGCACGCGTGATCCTCGCGATGACGCTTGCGGAGTTCAGGGGCAAGAGCTTGCTTCGGCGCCGGCAATGCTGGCGGGTATCCGGTGGTGCAACGATTGCCGCCTGCCGCGATCGCCCGACCTGCGTCGATCAGGTTGTGGCTCCGCGCCAATGCGTCCGCCCTTGGGTTGGAGTGCATGGTCCCGTCTCCGATCGACCTCATGGCCTCCGCAGAGTTTTCTTTTTCCACGCTACGCTACGATCGTCGTGAGCGCCTTGTTGCACGAAGAGAGTTGGTGGCTCTTCTATCCATCCCCATCTGAGGGCGCGGTCTGATCCGCCCTCGATAGATGGGGGCAGCAGTGACATTCCAGTCCTTTCAGTCTGAGGCGGTTTCGCGCGGCGCACGCATGCTCCGCAGCGCGCTGGGGCCCGCGATCGCGCGCTATCTCGACGACACTGCGGTCATCGAGGTGATGTTGAACCCGGATGGTCGGCTATGGATCGACCGGCTGGCGAGCGGACTGTCGGAAACCGGCGAGCAGCTCTCGGCCGCCGATGGCGAGCGCATCATTCGCCTGGTGGCGCACCATGTCGGCAGCGAGGTCCACGCCGCATCGCCGCGCATTTCTGCAGAATTGCCTGAAACTGGAGAACGGTTTGAAGGTCTGTTGCCGCCTGTCGTGGCTGCGCCCGCCTTCGCAATTCGCAAACCTGCAGTCGCCGTATTTACACTCGATGACTATGCGGCCTCGCGCATCATGACCTCAGACCAGGCCGAAGCACTGCGGCGGGCGGTGGCCGCGCGGAGGAACATCCTGGTCGCGGGCGGCACCTCAACGGGCAAAACGACGCTCACCAATGCGCTTCTTGCGGAAGTCGCCAAGACCAGCGATCGCGTGGTGCTGATCGAGGATACTCGGGAACTGCAGTGCAAGGCGCCGAATTTGGTTGCGCTGCGCACCAAGGACGGGGTGGTCTCGCTCTCGGATCTCGTGCGGTCGTCGCTCCGCTTGCGGCCGGATCGCATTCCGATAGGCGAGGTCCGCGGCGCCGAAGCGCTCGACCTACTCAAGGCCTGGGGCACTGGTCACCCCGGCGGCATTGGCACCATTCACGCCGGTACCGCGCTCGGCGCGCTGCGGCGACTGGAGCAGCTGATCCAGGAAGCTGTCGTCACGGTACCGCGCGCCCTGATTGCCGAGACCATCAACATCATTGCCGTGCTTTCCGGCCGCGGCGCCGACCGTCGCCTCGCCGAGCTCGCGCGCGTCGACGGGCTCGGAGCAACCGGCGACTACAGCCTCTCACCAGCAGGAGATCTCATATGAGCTTTCGAATCTCGCTTCCACGGCGTGCGCTCCCGGTGGCTGTAACGGCAACGGTCCTGTTCGCGACTGCGCCAGCCTGGGCAGCCGGCTCCAACATGCCCTGGGAGCAGCCGCTTAATCAGATCCTGCAATCGGTGGAGGGACCGGTCGCGAAGATCATCGCCGTGATCATCATCATCGTCACGGGGCTGACGCTTGCTTTTGGCGATACGTCCGGCGGTTTTCGCAGGATGATCCAGATCGTATTCGGGCTGTCGATCGCCTTTGCGGCATCGAGCTTCTTCCTCTCGTTCTTCTCCTTTGGCGGCGGGCTGGTGGTCTGATGGATCAACTCGTCGCAGGCTTTGTCGCGCCCGTGCATCGCTCGCTGACCGAACCGATCCTGATGGGCGGTGCACCGCGGTCGGTTGCGATCGTGAATGGAACGCTTGCCGTCGCAGTTGGGCTTGGCCTGCGGCTCTGGATTGCCGGCCTTCTCCTCTGGTTCATCGGCCACTTGGCAGCGGTCTGGGCCGCCAAACGCGATCCGGCCTTCGTTGAGGTCGTGCGCCGCCACCTTCGTGTTCCCGGACATCTTTGCGTTTGAGCTCGCTCCATGATGAATCTTTCCGAGTATCGCCGGTCCAGCACCCGTCTTGCCGATTTCCTGCCCTGGGCAGCTCTGGTCGGCGAGAGCGTCATCCTGAACAAGGACGGCTCGTTGCAGCGGACCGCCGGATTCCGCGGGCCGGATCTCGAAAGCGCCGTACCCGCCGAACTCGTGGCTATCGCCGGCCGCCTCAACAACGCCTTGCGCCGCCTGGGCTCGGGCTGGGCCGTCTTCGTCGAGGCGCAGCGCCATGCGGCCGGAGCCTATCCCTCATGCACGTTTCCGGATGTGGCATCCGCGCTGGTTGATGCCGAGCGCCGGGCACAGTTCGAGGAGGAGGGCGTTCACTACGAATCCGGCTACTTCCTGACGTTCGTGTATCTGCCCCCGCCAGAGGATGCAGCGCGTGCCGAGCGATTTCTGTATGAGGGGCGCGATCCCGCCGAAACAGCTGACGCGCGCGAGGTGCTGCGGGCTTTTGTCGATCGCACCGACCGGGTGCTGCAACTCCTCGAAGGATTTATGCCGGACTGCGGCTGGCTCGATGATGCCGGGACGTTGACCTACCTCCATTCAACCATCTCGACCAATCGGCATCGGGTCCGCGTGCCCGAAATCCCGATGTATCTCGATGCGTTGCTCGCAGACCAGCCGCTGACCGCAGGTCTCGAGCTGACGCTGGGGGAAGCCAGCTTGCGCGTTCTGACCGTGGTTGGATTTCCGACAGCGACCACGCCCGGGATTCTCGACGACCTGAACCGCCTCGCGTTCCCGTATCGCTGGTCGACCCGGGCCATCATGCTCGACAGGCTGGAGGCCACAAGGCTCCTGACCAGGATCCGGCGTCAGTGGTTCGCCAAACGGAAATCGATTGCCGCAATCCTGAACGAGGTGATGACCAACGAGGCGTCATCGCTGCTCGACACCGATGCCCACAACAAGGCAATGGATGCCGACGCCGCGCTTCAGGATCTGGGGTCAGATCAGATCGGCCAGGCCTTTGTCACGGCGTCGGTAACGGTCTGGGACACCGATCCGCGCGCGGCCGACGAGAAACTTCGTTTGGTCGAAAAGATCATCCAGGGCCGCGATTTTACCTGCATGACCGAGACGGTCAATGCGGCCGAAGCGTGGCTCGGCAGCCTGCCTGGACATGTCTACGCCAACGTCCGGCAGCCGCCGGTCTCGACGCTCAACCTCGCGCACATGATTCCGCTATCGGCAGTGTGGGCGGGAGAGGCGAGGGATCATCACCTCGATGCGCCACCGCTGCTCCATGGCAAGACCGAAGGCGCGACCCCGTTCCGGTTCTCGCTTCATGTCGGGGACGTCGGCCATACGCTTGTGGTCGGGCCGACCGGCGCCGGCAAGTCGGTGCTGCTGGCACTGATGGCATTGCAATTTCGCCGTTACCGCAATTCCCGGGTGTTCGCGTTTGATTTCGGCGGCTCCATTCGCGCGGCCGCGATCGCAATGGGCGGCGACTGGCACGATCTGGGCGGAGCCCTGTCTCATGATGCGGCCGAGCGTGTCGCCCTGCAGCCGCTGCTCTGGATCGACGACCCATCGGAGAGGGCCTGGGCTACGGAATGGGTAGCGGCCATCCTGGCGCGGGAAAAGGTCGAGATCACACCGGATGCGAAGGACTATCTGTGGTCGGCGCTGACGTCCCTTGCGTCGGCGCCTGTCCAGGAGCGGACGCTGACGGGCCTGTCGGTTCTGCTCCAGTCGACGGCTCTCAAGCGCGCCCTGCAACCCTATTGTCTGGGCGGACCTTATGGCGGCCTGCTCGATGCCGAGTTCGAGCGCCCTGGCGAAGCTTCTGTCCAGGCGTTCGAGACCGAAGGATTGATCGGCACCGGTGCCGCGCCAGCTGTGCTGACGTATCTCTTTCACCGGATTGGTGATCGTCTCGACGGCCGGCCCACGCTCATCATTGTCGATGAAGGCTGGCTTGCGCTGGATGATGCGGATTTCGCCGGTCAGCTTCGCGAATGGCTGAAGACGCTGCGGAAGAAGAATGCCTCCGTTGTGTTCGCCACCCAGTCGCTGTCGGACATCGACGGCTCGGCAATCGCGCCCGCCATCATCGAGAGCTGCCCGACGCGCCTGCTGCTGCCAAATGAACGGGCGCTCGAACCCCAGATCACGGCGATCTATCGCCGCTTCGGGCTCAATGATCGGCAGATCGAGCTCTTGAGCCGCGCCACCCCGAAGCGCGACTACTACTGCCAGTCCCGCCGGGGCAAGCGGATGTTCGAGCTCGGCCTTGGCGAGGTCGCGCTCGCCTTTGCCGCTGTCTCCACCAGGTCCGACCAGGCCGCAATCGACCGGGTGCTCGCCGAGCATGGTCGCGAGGATTTTGTGTTGGCCTGGCTGCACCACCGCGGCGTGGGTTGGGCCGCGGATCTCATTCCCAACCTCAAGAATCTGGAGAAGTCGCAATGAGCCGTTATCGCCCGTTCCTGGCCGCCAGTATCGTTGCCTTGTCACTGGTGGCCAGCAGGCCAGCGCTGGCACTGATCGTCTTCGATCCCAACAACTACGTTCAGAATGTTCTGACCGCTGCGCGCGAGCTGCAGCAGATCAACAATCAGATCACCTCGTTGCAGAACGAGGCGCAGATGCTGGTCAATCAGACAAGGAACCTGGCGAGCCTGCCATACTCCTCGCTCCAGCAGCTTCAGGCATCGATCCAGCGCACCCAGCAGCTCCTGGCTCAGGCCCAGCGCATCGCCTATGACGTGCAGCAGATCGATCGGGCCTTCGCCACCAGCTATGCGCCGGCAACAGGGAGCCAGGCCAATGCTGCGCTGATCGCCGGTGCGCAAGGACGTTGGCAGAACTCGGTGGCAGCCCTTCAGGACGCCCTTCGCGTGCAAGCCGGCGTCGTCGGCAATCTCGATACCAACCGGATCCAGAGCGCGGCCCTGGTGACCTCAAGCCAGAGTGCGAGCGGCGCCCTTCAGGCAACCCAGGCCGGCAATCAGATCCTTGCGCTTCAGGCACAGCAGCTTGCCGATCTCACTGCAACTATCGCATCGCAGGGCAGGGCCCAGGCTCTGGAGTCCGCCCAACGCGCCGCCGCGCAGGACCAGGGGCGTGAGCAGCTCCGGCGCTTCCTGACGCCGGGCCAGGGTTATCAATCCTCCAATGTGCAGATGTTTCACTGATGGGCATCCGTGTCACCAAGTGGCTTCCGGCCTCCATGGCACTGGGAGCAACGCTCGTCGCTGCCGCCTGTGCGATTCAATTGCGCGGAGCCGACAAGGACGCAGCGCAGACGCAGGCGGATGCGCAGATGACAGGAGCCTTCTCTCCTGATCTCGCCCGTTGCCGTACCGTGACGCCAGAGCAAGCGACGGAGTTTGAGCGTTGCCGAAGACTTTGGGCTGAAAACCGCCGGCGGTTCTTCGGTCAAAAGGCCGGGCCGGTGCGTGGCGCGGGTGGGGATCCGGGCGGTTCGTCACAGCAATTGGCGCCCAAGGACCAGGGTCGGATTCCACAAGCCTATCCCTCCATCGGGATATCGGGAGAGGGCGATCAATGACGGGCACCGGAGTTATCGACCAGTTCCTCGAAACCTTCACCCGCTATATCGACAACGGCTTTGGCCTTGTCGGCGGCGAGGTCGGATATCTTGCGACCACGCTGGCTGCGATCGACATTACGATTGCAGCCCTGTTCTGGAGCTGGGGCGCGGAGGACGACGTCATCGCGCGGCTGGTCAAGAAGACGCTGTTCGTCGGTGTCTTCGCCTATCTGATCGGCAACTGGAACAATCTGGCTCGCATCGTTTTCGAAAGCTTCGCCGGCCTTGGGCTGAAGGTCTCAGGCACGAGCCTTTCCGCAGGCGATTTCGTTCGCCCTGGCAAGATCGCGCAGGTGGGTCTCGATGCGGGCCGGCCGATCCTCGAGTCGATCTCGAATCTGATGGGCTACATCAGCTTCTTCGAAAATTTCGTCCAGATCGTCGTTCTGCTGTTCGCCTGGGCGGTCGTCCTGCTCGCTTTCTTCATTCTGGCAATCCAGCTGTTTGTCACCTTGATCGAGTTCAAGCTGACGACGCTGGCTGGCTTTGTGCTGATCCCGTTCGGCCTGTTCGGCAAGACCGCGTTTGCCGCCGAACGGGTTCTCGGCAATATCGTCTCATCAGGCATCAAGGTCCTGGTACTGGCCGTCATTGTCGGCATCGGCTCGACCCTGTTCGCGCAGTTCACCTCCGGCTTCAACGGCGGGCAGCCGACCATCGAAGATGCCATGACGCTGGTGCTGGCGGCGTTGTCGCTCCTGGGTCTTGGCATCTTTGGACCCGGTATTGCCAACGGGCTCGTATCTGGCGGGCCGCAACTCGGAGCCGGCGCTGCGGTTGGGACCGGTCTTGCTGCCGGCGGCATCGCTGCCGCTGGAGCAGGCCTCGCCGCGGGCGGAGCCGGGCTTGCCGGGGGAGCGGTCGCAGGCGCTGTGCGCGGTGGCAGCGCGATCGCAAGCGGCGCAGCTGCGGCCTACCGCAGCGGCGGCGTGGCCGGCGTTGCCGAGGCTGGCCTATCGGCTGCCGCGAGTCCGCTGCGTCGGGTCGCGGGCGCAGCTGGCGGCGGCGCTCAGTCCGGCTCTCAGGCATCGCAGGGCTTGACCGAGCATCCGCCCGCATGGGCACAGCGCATGAAGCGGGCGCAAACCATCAGCCACGGCGTATCCGCCGCGAGCCACGCTGTTCGATCCGGCGATCACGGCGGTGCCGGGAGCTCGGTCGATGTCTCCGAGGGAGGGCGGTGAACGACCGCCGACTTCGGTTCAGCAGGGGGCCGGAATCTGAATTCTGTTTCTTTCGGGGAAAGTGGTGATGTTCAAACGATCTTCCGTTCATTACGGGCGCACACCCGAGCCGGTGACACCGTATCAGAAGGCGGCGCAGGTCTGGGACGAGCGAATCGGGACGGCGCGCGTCCAGGCCAGGAACTGGAGGATGATGGCCTTTGGCTGTCTCATTCTGTCGTGTGGCCTTGGCGGAGGCCTGATCTGGCAGTCGACGCAGGGCACAATCACGCCCTGGATCGTAGAGGTCGATCAACTCGGTCAGGCCCAGAGAGTTGCTCCGGCCAATTCGGAGTACGACCCGACCGATCCGCAGATCGCCTATCATCTGGCACGCTTCATCGAGGACGTTCGTGGCCTGCCATCCGACGCAATCGTCCTGCGGCAGAATTGGCTCCGCGCCTATGACTTCACGACTGATCGCGGCGCCGTGGCACTCAACGAATATGCGCGGAGCAACGATCCCTTCGCGAAGCTCGGCAAGGCGCAGGTCTCAATCGAGGTCTCAAGCGTCATCCGCGCATCACCGGACAGTTTTCGGGTGGCGTGGGTGCAGCGCGCTTACGACAACGGATCGCTAGCCTCGACCGAGCGGTGGACCGCCATTCTGTCGGTGGTCATCCGGACGCCGCACGATGCCGATCGGCTGCGCAAAAACCCGCTCGGTATCTACGTGAATTCGATCAACTGGTCGAAGGAGCTGGGGCAATGAGCTGGAAAATCGTCGATACTCAGGCAACCGGTTTCAGAGCCGCATTGCAAACAAGCGGTCTCGTCTCCGTGATGGTTATTCTCAGCTGCATGCTGGGTGGTTGCTCGACATTCATCCCGCCCGAAATCACCTACGACGCCGATGTGCCGCCATTACCTGCAGCGCCAGCACCGAACAGTGAGCGGCCCTGGCCGCTCCACGTTCCGCCATCCTGGAAGCCGGCGCTTGGCGGCAAGTCAGGGGCGAAGGAAGAGGCCGAGCCGGTCAGCAGAATCGAGACGGCGAACAGCGCGGCCCGGGTTGAACCCCGCAGGACGGGGTATTTCAATGCGGCGCAGATTTACAGCTTTAGTCCCGGGGCGCTCTACCAGGTCTACGCAGCACCGGGACAGATTACCGACATCGCGCTGGAGGAGGGGGAGCTGCTGACAGGCAGCGGGCCAATCGCCGCAGGCGACACGGTGCGCTGGGTGGTCGGCGACACGGAGAGCGGCAGCGGGGAAACGCGACGTGTTCACGTCCTCGTCAAACCGACGCGCGCCTCGATCGAAACGAACCTCGTCATCAATACCGACCGGCGGACGTATTTGATCGAACTCCGCTCCCGAGAAAAACCCTATATGCCCTCGGTTGCCTGGTACTATCCGGAAGACAGGCAAGGCAAGGCGCGATCGGCACCGCCGACGCCGGTTCTGCCCGACGCGTCGCAACGCCGCTTTCGCTACGCCATCGAAGGTGACAGCCCGCCCTGGCGTCCCCTTGTGGCTTACGACGACGGCCGGAAAGTCTATGTCGAGTTCCCGCGGGGGATCGTTCAGGGCGAGATGCCGCCGCTGTTTGTGCTCGGTGCCGACGGCAACACCGAAATCGTCAACTACCGCGCTTACAATAACGTGTTGATCGTCGATCGGCTGTTCGCGGCTGCTGAATTGCGTTTGGGAGGCGAGCACCAGCAGAAGGTCAGAATTGTCCGGACTGAGGGGAGGCCGTCGTCATGATGACCCAGAATCAGGACGGTGCATCATCCGCCGGGGAACGAACGTCAGATGAACTGGTGAGGGGTTTCCGACTGAGGCCCGAATACCCGCGCGTCACGCGGCTTTCGCGAAAAGTCCTGGCGACAGCAAGTGCGCTCGGGCTGGCCATCATTGGCGGGGCTACAGTGTGGGCACTTCAGAAGAACAGATCCGTTAGCCCAACGTCCGATGAGCCTTATGGCACCGAGCACCACAACGTTGCCGAAGGTCTTGGGACGCTGCCGCGCGATTATTCGGCCGTTCAGCGCCAGGTGCCGCAACTCGGCCCGCCTCTCCCCGGCGATCTCGGCAGGCCGATCCTTTCCGCTCAGGGGCAATTGCCAGTAACCGCGGCGGCCGTGCCTGACCAGGAGCAGCAGCGCCGGGAGCAGGAGACCGAGGCGGCGCGCGTTAGCCGTCTGTTTGCGTCAACCAATATCCAGCCAGCCACCACTTCGGTACAGGCAGACGGCCGCGGCACCGCACCGACGACGACAGCATTCAACAATGACGAGGCAGGCCCGCGGAACGAGCAGGAGCGAAAGCTCACCTTCGTCAATGCTCCAGTCGATCGCCGCACCACGAGCCCGGATCGGGTCACGAGGGCAGCGTCACCCTACGTGGTCCAGGCCGGGACAGTCATTCCCGGCGCCCTCATCACGGGTATTCGCTCGGATCTGCCAGGCCAGATCACGGCACAGGTAACCGAAAATGTCTTTGATACGCCGACCGGGCGCTTCCTGCTGATCCCCCAGGGAGCAAAGCTTGTCGGGATCTATGATAGCCAGGTTACCTTCGGACAGTCGCGCGTCCTGCTTGTGTGGACACGACTCATCATGCCGACTGGTCGGTCCATCGTTCTTGAGCGGCAACCCGGTACGGATACCGCCGGCTATGCAGGCTTGGAAGATCAGGTCGACAATCATTGGGGCGCGCTGTTCAAGGCCGCCGCACTTTCGACGTTGCTGGCTGTCGGCACGGAGGTGGGGGCCGGCTCCGACACAAACGGCAGTAACAGTGCGATCATCCAGGCATTGCGGCATGGCGCGGCGGACTCGCTAAGCCACGCTGGCCAGCAAGTCGTTCGGCGTAGCCTGAACATTCAGCCGACTTTGACCGTCCGACCAGGCTTTCCCGTTCGTGTGATCGTAAATCGTGATCTTGTTCTCGAGCCTTACGGGAGGTGATTGCCAAATGGCCAGGCTCAAGATTTCAGCGCTTCCCGATGAAAAGCCGGTAAAGCTAATTACCGAACTTCCTGCGTCCGTGCATCGAAATCTCACTGCGTATGCCGAAGCACTCGCGCGTCAGTCCGGGCAGCCGGTTGATCCAGTCAAACTGATCGCTCCCATGCTGGCGCGGTTTATGGCGACTGATCGCGAATTCGCAAAGCTGCGGCGTTCAGCTCATTCGCCGAGAGGCGGAACTGAAGGATAGCGCTCCTTCAAGAGATTGAGGAAATGTCTCAGAGCTGGATTTCCATTGTCAGGACGCCAATGAGCGCAGAAACCGACCTCCATCTGACCCCGATCGTCGTGCAACTCACGGCTCACGACGTCATTTCCAATAGCCCCAATATCAGAATCCAGCGCAAAGCTTATGCCTAGTCCAATACCTGTGAGGCCATAAATCAGATGTCGGCTTGCGTGATGCCGCCGAATATTTTCGGTGATCCCCTGCATCAGGAGCTTTGCTTCAACCATGTCCTCCAGACCGCCTGCTTTCACAGGCGCTGCAAGCAAAATGCTCTGGTCGAGCAGATCGGTCCAACAGATCGTTTGGCGCGCCGCCAGAACATGATCGGTCGGCAGCAAGACTGAAATGCGCTCGTGCCAGAGCGCCCGGGCTTCAAGGTCCGTCGAACTGGCTCTTCCGGGCAGAATGATGATATCTGCAGCCCCACTCCTGAGTGCTTTGTTCAACTCTGTCGGCGACCGCTCAATTGCGGCCACCTCGATGCGCTGGAAACGGTGCACAAACTCGCTCAAGATCGAACGCAGATTGCCCCCTGAGACTGAGGTGCATAGGCCAACGGAAAGGGCGCCGGAGCAGCCACGCGCAACATCGCCTGCTGCTTCGACCAGGGCGTCAATTTCCTCCAGGATCGTGTTAACACGACGCAGGAAATTGTGGCCCGCGCGAGTAGGCCGAATTCCTGCCGGTGATCGCTCGAACAAAGGAGTGCCGACAAGGTGCTCCAGTTGGGCCACGGATCTACTCAATGCCGAATGCCGAACACAAAGTAGATCCGCTGCCTTCCGCAGGCTGCCTGAGGAACATGCAAGCACTGCACATCGGAGCTGCTTCAGCTCGATCGTGCGCGCCGGGGAGGGGCGGTTCGATTTGGTTGAGAGCTGCGCATCCATTTCCGGGACCCTGGCAATGAAGCCGATGCGCGAAGCGTATGGTGGCTCGACTGTGAGCACACCCTGTAGGATTCAACAGGCTCCCTAAACCTCTTCAGAGCGCTACGAACGCCAGACGTTTGCTCGATTCGTCAGCGCAGGAACCGGACGCGTTGACAGCGCGCCCGTTACGTTGAAGGGCAGGGTCACGGGATAGAGCTTGACCACTAGGCTGGAACCCTGGCGCAAAAGTTTCAGGTCGGTGAATTTATCCGATCGTGGATCATGCACGATATTGTCCGTCATTAGACACGCTATTTCAGTCGCTTACGTAAAATTGACAAACGCACTAGGATAAGATAAATCATGCACGATCCACGATTATTAGGAGCGTTGCCGGCTTTGGGGCGCAAGATTGAGCGGGTCGTGCTGCTGGACCAAGTCTACGAGGTTCTGAAGGAGCGGATTCTCGACCGTACCTATGAGCCGGACGCGCGGCTGAACATTGATGCTCTGAAGCGAGAGCTCAACGTTAGTTCAACGCCGCTGCGTGAGGCGTTGGCTCGTCTCACCGCCGAAGGACTCGTTTCGTCCACGCCGTTTGTCGGCTTTGCGGTCGCTCCCGTACCATCGCCCGAGTACTTCAAGCAATTGTACGCATTTCGTCTCGTCATTGAGCCCTGGGCCGCGGGTGAGACTGCGCGGCGCCGCCCCTTGGAGAATTTGCAAGAACTCGCTGATGCCGTGGCGGCGATGGGGGCAGCATCGCTGTCGCGACGCTATCGGCGCTATCGCGATTTCTCTCAGGCCGACGGCGCCTTTCATCAGGCCATTATGGATGGGTCCGGAAATGAGCCTGCGTCCAAGATATTCGCGGACCTGCGGGTACATCTTCACCTGTCAAGGCTCTACATCCACCACGAGCAGGACACCGAGGCCATACGCGCGCAGCATCTCGCCATTCTCGATGAGATTCGCGCTGGAAATGCTGCGGAAGCGGCCGAGCGAATGCGCAAGCATTTGCTGATCTCCGAGCGGGAGCTGCTGGGCTGACGCGCTTTACCCGCCTGCCCAATTCACCCGACGAGAGCAGGTAAACCCTCAAGGCATAAGATGCCTGGTTGAGGCGAGCTGACAGCGGCAAGAGAACGAAAGGCAAGTTGCTCACTGCTGGACTGACATGCGGAGGAACGGAGGCCCCCGCGCCAGCACCGTGCTCGCGAGACAGCGAGTTTATTTTGGACCCCGGTTTGGCAGGTATCGCTCTCGAAGGTTTCGTGGCGGCGGGTCCGTAGGTTCTTTGATGTGTCGTTTCATAGGGAAGGTCGCAAACGTGCTGATGGGAGACCAGACTGATCGCAACGCCCCCTACAATCTATCGCGACTGTCAGGTGAGTTGTTATCAGCCGCCGCCGAGACCAGCAGGAACCCCCGCTTCAGGGAAGCTGTCAGGGTATTCGCGCGCCACTACGTTGATACGTTCAGCGGCAATCGTCTTCTCAACAAGATCGCGACCGGAGAAGCGCGCCATCTGCTGTGCGGGCACATGGTTGCTCTTCATTATAGACGGGACAAGGACGATCCCCAGTGCGGAATTGTCCTCCATCGACTGCAGGAGTTCGCCAGAGCGCATGATCTTTGCAGCAAGAACCGCGTTGCTGCGCTCGTATGCCTTCTGAAACACACGCGATATTTGCAACCCGTTCGTAGCGATGGCGATAGACGCGTGATGAGGCTCGAGCCGTCCGATCTCGCCAGCGACGCATTGCGGAGGTTTATTGTCGCGTTTCTGAAAGCATTGGACATTCTGAATGGCGATGACAGCCTTCAGTCGCAATTCGAACGTGATAAAGGTCTTCCGCAAGCGATCGTCGCTAACGCGATCGAGTTGTACCTTGATGATTGTCAGCTTCTCGATGCTGTACCGCAAATGCGTATCTTCAGCGGGCGAGAAGCGGGGTACGAGATTCTGCTCCGGCTCTGGTCGATGTATGATGCGACGCGGTCATTGCCCGATCGAAAGATATCATTTCCTTACGGGACCGTCGCGAAGTTGTTCGGTGTGTCAAGAGCGCACGTGCGCCGCCTGATCGAGAGTGCGGCGCGAGAGGGGTATTTCGAGCTGCGGGCGGAGGGCGGACGCTCCATTGAGATTTGTCCTTCCCTGGTTGATGTCGTTGAGACGTTCCTGTCGCTAAAGTTTTCCCTTTATCAGATTGCAGTCAATCGCGTGAATGCGGAGAGGCGCGGCGATTCTCCGGGCAATTCTGGCGGGTCCCCCTCGGCCATCGGCGGAGAGCAGGCTCGAGCGAGCCCGATGCCGAAAATACCAGAGTTGCTGAAAGCGCCTGGAAGGACGCTCATGAGAGGGACGAAGGATCTCGCCTTCTGTCTCTCCGTTCCCTTTACTGGTCAGGATTCCTTTAGCCGGATCATCACCGCCTACAAGGATGTGGTGTCGGAAATGGGCGGCACGCTTACGATCGTCGACGCGAAGTGGGATCCTGGTAGACAGTGTGACCAGATCGCATCGCTTGTCGCATCGAGGCCGGACGCCTTGTTCGTTCTGCCAACCGACCCGGTGACGATCTCGAAGGCGGTTCAAGCAGCCAAGGCAGCAGGTATTCCGACCTTGATGTGCGATAGTTCCGCTCCAGGCACGACCGTACATTCCACCTCCATGCACAACCATTTTGGCATGGGTGCCGCCTCTGCGGACTACATCTGCAAGCGACTCAAGGGGAAAGGAAAAATAGCTGCAATCCACCTCTATTCCAACGAAGCGTGGAGCGCGCGGTCAGATGGAATGAGGTTCGTGCTCTCCGGTTATCCCGAGATTCGGATCATTGCGGAGACAGCATATTCACTGACAGGTTCAGCGACGCCTCAACAGGCGGTCGAGAAAATGCTGAGGGAGCACCCGGACATCAATGCGATCTGGAGCGCGTGGGACGGCGGAGCGATCGGCGCTGCAGCTGCGATCCGGGCACTTGGTCGGAGCAGCATTTTCGCAACAGGTATTGATGGCGGCAACGAAGCGTTCGAATACATCAAGGGTGGCTCTGCATTCTGTTTCACAGTCGCGCAATGTTTTTATGAACAAGTCTATTGGAACGTCTACTACGCGCACGAAGTGCTCGCTGACCGGCGCTCGCCACGCATGATCATCAATCCCGCATACGCCATCGATGAAAGAGACTTGTCACGAAATGTTCCGGACAACTATGACCATCGTGGCGTGGCCGATCGTCTTGGTTGGCGACGCATCCCCTAGGAATCGCGCGGAGTGGTTCGGCCGGTCGGCCAATTAGCACCTGAATTGATCGGAAAGAGCACCAATTTGATCAATGCGTCGTGCCGACATCCGGATATTCTGGCCTCTTGAGGTTGGCTCAGATCGGAAGAAATCAGGGCTCCCTCATCCCCCAAAGCATGGCGAAAACTCACACACCCCGCCTGACGCGCTCCGTCAGGCGGTTTTTTCTTTCTGCTGTGTCACTGTCCACGTCGATCGCTCCTGCTGCCCGTGAGCGGTTTCTCTGCGCGGTGCAGGATGCGTTCCTCCTGGAGACCGGTGAGCTTCATTGCTGCCATTTGGAAGCGCATCTGCCTGCCGGTTTGACGTTTGATGCATCCGAAAATGATCAATTCGCGCCCGGAAATGATCAGCGGTGCAAATCGCGATTGCTGTTACAGCTGGTTCTACGCAGGGGCACGCTCGCGCCACATCAGGCCGCCGGCGCAGCGAAAATTGACTTCGACGTTTGCTTTTGAAGATGCGAGGCAGGAAGCGAGATGGGGCTGAACAATCGGAGCGGAGTCGCATTGCGAAGTCCTCAAGGAGGACGGCGGCTCGTTGCCTGCGATCGGAGACATTGCATCGCGAGATCTCCCGATGGTGCGCCTGCTCCGCGTCGAGCCCTAGTGGAGGGTGCGGATGCGTGAGTGTTCGATCGCCGCCAATCGCGACGACCCGCAAGATCCCGCGGCGGACACTGTCTTCCTCCTCGTCGTAATCAATAATTTTGACAAGCTTGCCGCGGCCTATGATCAATCACTGGCATCGGTGGTCAGCGACGTCTTGCACAGGCGCGCTCTGTCCTTCTGCGGCGAAAGTGCCGGGATTGTGCGCCTTGCAGCCGGCCGATTTGTGATCGTGATGAGGTGGGCGTCGCGTTTTGCAAACGTCGCGAGCTTGGCAGACGGCGCGACCGCTGCGATTGGTGGCGAACCAATTCGTTTCGCCGGGGCGGCCGTGCTCGCCGCCGTTTCAGTCCGCGTCCTACCGCCCAATCTGGGTCGCTCTGATGTATTCGGGAAAGCTGCGTCCTCCGGTAGAATTGTGGAACCGGTGCGAGAAGATGCCGCCTGGAGCCTGCAGTATCGGACCGACATGGCGGCGGCGGTTGCGACTGTCGATGCGCTTCGTGAGGGATGTTTGTCGCCGGCCTGGCAGCCCGTCTGTCACGCGAGCCAGCCGGAATGTGTCCTCTACTGGGAGCGGCTGCTGCGGGTCAGCACCCACGATGGTCCCGCTCAGTCGGCCAGTGCAGCCATTCTGGCTATGGAACGGCTAGGTCTGATCCGTCGAATGGATCACTGGGTCATCAACCGCGTCATCAGCGAGCTGCGCTCTACGCCGAAGATCTGTATAGGTTGCAATATCTCCGCGCGAAGCGCTGTTCTCGACCATGGCTGGATGTCTGTGATCGCCAGGCTTCGGCAGCTTCCAGATGTTGCATCGCGCCTGATCGTGGAAGTCACCGAGACGGCGCGGTTGCCACCCAGGATGATAGTTCGCGAGTTTGTCGACGCACTGCGTTCGGTCGGATGCCGGATCGCCGTCGACGATTTCGGTGCTGGTAACGGCTGCCGCAAGGCGCTGACCTCGTTGAGGCCGGATCTTGTGAAGATTGACGCCACCTTCTTACATCGCGCGCGCAACGATCGGATCGGGCGATCGCGCCTGTTGCAGTTGGTCCGCTTCGCGTCGCGTCTCGGCGGCATCCTCGTTGTCGAGGGGGTGGAGACGTTGCCTGATGCGCATCTTGCTCAGGAGGTCGGAGCCACATGGCTCCAAGGCTATCTGTTCGGTGAGCGGTCTCGCGAGCTGCCGCGATCGGCTTGTCCCGACGATGGCAAGGGTTGCGCGGCGCCGGCGGCGACAAATCACGACGTGGTGGTCGGGATTGAGGACCGGCGTGCGTCGGCGCCGGGAAGTTCGATCGGGGTCGGATGCAACTGCGGCAGGACAGTGGGGTCCAGCGTTACGGGCCCCGCGCTGGCACTTCTCGCGGGGCACCTCGTCAGTGGTCTAAAGCAGCCGGTTATTGATTTGCCGCACACGCTGCTGGCCGGCGGCGTTGGCTGCTGGTTCGCTTAGCGGGGGAGGGGGACGCATGAGAGAATCGACACGCTCCCCGGCTTCGGCTCTCAGCGCACTCTGCCGGGGAATGCATTTGGCCAACGACCAGGCGCAGCTCCTTCGCCGAACCCTTGGACGTATCGCAGCTCCAAAGACTCACGATCTGGCGGAGACGCGACCGATCCTGCCGTTGCTGTTGGGAGGGACGATGATCGTCTTCTCCAGCAGCATGATGGTGATGTTTGATGCCCCGACCGCGGTCGCGGCGACCGCATGCGCATTATCGGTGCTCGGGTCGGTTGCGTATGAGCTCCGGTTCAGCTGCACTCGGCGCACGTGCAGGGCATCTTCCCGGGCCATAGATCTGCAGGCGCATCCAGTTCCCGATGACCGGACCTCGCCCGCGCTCCTGGAAGCGGTAACCCGGTTTGCGCCTCGACTGCGCCGACTGACGCGCCTGGTTCATGGGCGGTTCTCGCAGCTGGACGACGTCGGACACTGGCAGTCGGACGTCATGTTGACGGCCTATGTGATGGGGCTCGTCGACCGGCGCGACGAGCGTGGCCGTTCGTCCGAGGCGCCACACAACCTGCTTGCGCATTTGATCGGCGCTAGCCGTGCCGAGGCGGCCATTGCGCGCCTTTGCAGCGGCGCTGCGCCCTGGACGAACGGTCTGTTCGAAGTGATCGAGGCAATCGGGCACATGGATCGCCTCAGGCTTCGGGCCGAGCAACTGTCGACCCGCATCGGAGCGACTGGGCCACACCGAAGGCCTGTGGATGCAGTCCGTGAACTGTGATGAACCTGTTCATGTGCTGGCACATTAAGCGAGATCCCTTGTTGGCGAAGTCTTGCCACCTGTTGCCAAGGCTGGGTTTCGTGCTTGTCGCTGCCATGTGGGTCAGCGTGTCGGCGATCGCCCAGACAAGCGTGACCTCCGGCGCCGCGACGACTCGACTAGCGACAGTCGCCGAGCCAAACGAGAGCATCGCGGCGGGCGACCTCGTCCGGGTAATTTCCTATTTCGGCGCCTGGACACTTGTCTGTGACAACCGCCTTTCGACGCGCAGGCGGGTCTGTGCAATCGAGCAGAACCTCGCAGAAGGGGACGTCTCTCTGTGGTGGCGCATTGGGCTGACAAATGATGGCAAGCCGGCTCTTGCTATCGATGTGTCCAAGACAGTCGATCAGATGGCGGGCCTTACATTCAGGGTTGGCAAGTTCGTCACCACCATTCCTTTTGAAAGCTGCGTTACGACCTGTCGAGCGGTCATTCCCTTTGACGGCTTCATTCAACAGGGTGTGCTCGACAGCGAGCTCGTGGGGTTTGCTTTCACTCTGGCCGGAAACGCTATTGCGATTGTCGCCGACATGAAGGGATTCAAACAGGTAATGGCGGCGGCGCAGCGTCCGCTCGACCTGACCTCCGTAAACGCGGCACGTCCGTCACGGCCGGTGCGAACCGCACCAAAATCCAAGGCCAAGGCCGCGGTCGCTGAGGTCAATCCATGAGTTCGAAATGGCTGCAAATGTCCTGAAGGGGGCGTGCACGCCATCAATACTGCGTCACCTGTTCTCAGAATGCGGGACCGCAGACATGAGAGGCCGCTCAATTGTACATCGCATCATGACTAACGATGTCCGAGATGCTCCGACGGATCTGCCAACGGTGGCGCCCTTCAGGGACGCCACCATCCGACACAATCTCATCCCACGGTAGGAGCTCGTTCATAGACATGGCAAGGTCCGAATTCTTCTATCCCGTGTTGGCGGGCGTTGTTGTTTGCAGTCTCGCCGGTGGTGTGGCCATGGTGCTTGCACAAGGAAGCACCCCGCTCGCGATGCAGAGACCGAAGGCGCGCTCGGCCTTGGCGAAGTCTCCGCTTGCTGCACAAAAGCCGGCTCAGCCTGCCCTGCAGGGAGCTGCTCAGGCTGCGCCGGCGGGTTCGGATCCACAGGGCGCACCAAAGCCTTCAGCCTTCGACGAGAATATCAGTCGGTCCGGAATTAAGACCTGCGCGAAGGGATATGTGGGGCTTGGGCAGGGCGTGATCCCTGCACAGTCCGAGTTTGCGGCGCTGTTTCAGTGGAACAAGGAGAATGCAGACACGCATTCCGTGCAATCACTCGTCGGCATCCGATCGTCGGACCAGAACGTTGCCGGCGTGATCTTTGCTGCGCCGGTCGGTGGCGCTTGCGAGGGGCAGTTCGTGCGCGTGACGCCGGTTGCCAGCAGCTGCAGTGCGTTTGCGCGAGAGATTAACCCCAAGAGTACGGTTCAGGCGAACCTTGGCCAAATCCCCGTCATCGCGACAACCGATGGGCCTCAGGTTTTGCTTGTGCCCGCAGGGGAGACGGCCTGCACCGTCGTTTTGGTCGGACGTGTGACTCTGTGACGATGAAGATGAGGCCGGGCGCGAAGTGTTTTGGAAAAGTCAGTGACGGGTCAGCAAAAGAAGAACAGAAAATAACGGGAGGACGGTGGATGTTCCCACCATCGGGGTTGCGCAAGCTGGCCGTCGATATGGCGGTCGATTCCATTCGGTCTGGCGCGCTTCAGGACGCGATCGACCGTCGTGTTCGGCTGCGAACTGAAAGCCAGTCTGACGATGGCGCGGAAGCACTCCGGGATTATCTGACCGGGGAAATGTCCACGACATTGAAACGGCTGGGCTTCACCTGCCGAATTGTTGAAAACACCCTCCACGCCTGCGCCCCCTTTCTGATCGCAGAACGACACGAGGATGATCTGTTGCCGACAGTACTGCTTTATGGCCACGGCGATGTGGTTCACGGCAAGGAGGAGGCATGGCGAACGGGTCTCAGTCCATGGCGTCTGACGATTGATGGTGATCGTTGGTACGGGCGGGGGACGGCGGACAATAAGGGGCAGCACTCGATCAATCTGGCGGCCCTGGAGTCTGTGCTCGATGTCCGCGCGGGCCGGCTGGGATGCAATGTGAAATGGGTCTTTGAGACCGGCGAAGAGATCGGGTCTCCGGGATTGCGCGAGCTCTGTCGGGCCGAAAAAGGGACGCTTGCGGCTGACGTGTTCATCGCGTCCGATGGCCCCCGTCTCACGGACGATCGACCGACGATCTTCCTTGGATCTCGAGGCAGCGTCTCGTTCAGCTTGAGCGTGACGCTGCGCGAGACGGGCTTGCACTCAGGAAACTGGGGCGGTCTGAAGCGGAATCCGGCGACGCTCCTCGCCGCTGCTCTCGCGACCATGGTGGATCAGCGGGGCCGGATACAGCTGGACGGCTTGAAGCCGTCGGGGATTCCGGAGCAGATCCGTCAGGCGATCATTCGCTTGCGGATCGATGAAGATGTCCTTGGCGAGCCTATCGATACCAGGTGGGGCGAAGAGGGAATGAGCGCGGCGGAGCGGCTCCTCGGCTGGAATGCGCTCGAAGTGCTCACGTTGAGCGCCAGCGATCCACAGAAACCGGTCAATGCCATCCCGCCATCCGCAACCGCCCGATGCCAGCTGCGCTTTGTCGTGGGTACGCCGTGGCGCGAGGTAACGGCAGCGCTGCGCAATCATTTCGACAGGAACGGTTTCGAGGATGTCGAAATCACGTTGCACCGGTGCACGCCCGCGACCCGCGGAGATCCAGGCGCGCCCTGGGTGAAATGGGCCGAGGCTTCGCTGCGGGCCACGACCGGCAAGGATATCGCCGTGATGCCGAATCTCGGCGGGACCCTTCCCAATGACATCTTCGTCGATGTGCTGGAGTTGCCGACGATCTGGATTCCGCACTCCCATCCCGGCTGTCGCCAGCACGCGAGCGATGAACATCTGTTGGCCTCGGTTGCGGCAGAGGGGCTTCAGGTCATGGCTGGCATTTTCTGGGACCTGGGCGATGGACAGCGTGCCAGCTAGAGCACTGCGTCGGGAGAAAAGCATGCAGTCGCAAGCAGAAGGGCCCGCCTCGATTGCGGACTCGAGCAGGCGCCACACGCAGGCGCCTCGATGGCGCGAACCGGTCGCCGCGCTCATCGGCAACACGCTCGAGTGGTTCGACGTCGGCGTGTATGCCCTGTTCGCCGCCACGATTGGACGGGTGTTCTTTCCGTCCAGCGACCCGAACGTCTCGCTCATGCTGGCGTTCGGCACGTTCGGTGCGACTTACCTGATCCGGCCCGTCGGTGCAGTCGTCCTCGGAGCCTATGCCGACCGGGCCGGGCGCAAGAAGTCGATGACGCTGTCGCTGAGCTTGATGGCGATCGGTACACTCATGATGGCGGGGATGCCGTCATATGCTGCGGTCGGCGTTCTGGCGCCGGTCGGGGTCGTCGTAGCGCGGCTGATCCAGGGCTTCTCCGCTGGTGGCGAGTTTGGAAGCGCCACGGCCTTTCTCACAGAGCACGCGCCGCGCAGGATGCGCGCGCTGTTTGGCAGCCTGCAGTTTGCCAGCCAGGGGCTCGGCACAATCCTTGGCTCGCTGTTCGGCTACTACCTGACGGTCTCGCTGTCGGCCAGCGAGATGCAGGCCTGGGGCTGGCGGATCCCCTTCCTGTTCGGTCTTCTGATCGTGCCGGCCGGGCTTTACGTCCGACATGCCGTGGATGAGACACCGGAGTTCGAGCAATTCCGCGCAGGTCGTGAAGGTCCGCAAGTCAATCCGTTCATTGAATTGCTCAGGACACAGAAGACACTCGTGTTGATTGCGGTCGGCAGTATCGTCGTTTCGACTGCGTCGACCTTCATCATCAAGTATATGCCGTCCTATGCGGCCGGCAGGCTCGGGCTTGCGGAGTCGGACGGCTTTGTTGCCACTTTGCTTGCCGGTTGCATCCTGACCTTCGCCACGCCGATCGCGGGCTATCTCGCAGACCGCGTTGGGCGCATCAGGTTGATGACGGTTGCGGCGGCTTTCTATCTCATTGCCAGCTACCCGTTGTTCTGTCTGCTCGCCGCCCGACCGAGCGTGACCGTGCTGCTGGTGATCGTCGGCGCAATTGCCATCATCAAGGTCGTCTATTATGCGCCGCTGCCTTCGATCATGGCCGACATCTTTCCGGTGACGACGCGTGGGACCGGGCTCAACCTCAGCTACAATGTCGGCGTGACGGCTTTTGGTGGCTTTGCGCCACTGATCTCGACAGCTCTCATCGGTTTGACGGGATCGTCCGCCGCGCCCGGCCTCTATCTCGTGTTCGTGTCCGCCATCAGCATAGCGGCGCTGGCGGCCGTGACGTTCTCTCTCAAGCTCAGGTAGGCAAGCGGTCGCGCCATCGAAGACTTTGGCAGCGGCGGATCACGGAGGTTGGCAAATGACTGTGCTGGAGACACTCGCGAACTGGTGCCACGATCGCGATGCAGTCTGGACGGAGACGGCACTTTCGCGCGCGGAGCACGCGATTTCCGACACCATCGCGTGCATCGTTGCAGGTAGCCAGGATGCAGTCAGCAAACGCGTAGCCGGGAGCCTTTTAGGATGGGACGGCGCCGGCACATCGACGGTGATCGGGACATCGCGATGTTCGGCCGCGCCCTGGGCCGCCCTGATCAACGGCACAGCCGCCCACGTGCTCGAAATCGACGACAACTACTATCCGGGCCTGACCCACGCCTCTGCGATCCTGGTGCCGGCCCTGCTTGCGGTCGCCGAGGAAATCGATGCGAGCGGAGCCAGTCTCGTTGACGCTTATATTGTCGGTCTCGAGCTCCATGCCGCGCTGGGGCGGGGCGTCAATCGGTCCCATTATTTTGCCGGCTGGCATCCTACAGCGACGGTCGGTTGTATTGGCACCGCGGGGGCCTGTGCGCGCCTTATGGGGCTGTCGCGCGAGGCGACGCTTCATGCGATGAGTCTTGCGACGAGCATGGCGGCCGGCAACAAGGCGCAATTCGGGACGCAGGCCAAGTCGGTTCAATGCGGGCTGGGAGCGCAACACGCCGTGATGGCTGCCCGGCTCGGCGCCGCCGGGGTGCAGGGTAATCCGGCCGTGCTGGAGCACCCCCAGGGATTCCTTGCACTTTACGGCGGGCCCGATCCGCAGGGATGGGAGGCGCCCCTGAAGATTCTCGGCAATCCACTGGCCATCGATGAGTTCGGCCTCGCGCCGAAGCGGCATGCGTGTTGCGGATCGGCGCACAACACGTTGGATTGCATTCTCGATCTTCGAGCCCAGCATCCGTTCAATGCAGATGAGGACAGGAGCATTGAGGTTTTGATCGGGGCAAGCAATCGCCGCAACTTGCAATACGACAATCCGGAAGACGCTTTCCAGGCGCGCTTCTCCATGCACTACAATGTCGCGCTCATCCTGTTGTATGGCCGCGTAAGCGTATCGGATTTCACGGACGAGGCGGTTCGGCGGCCGGAGGTGCGCGCACTGCTTGATCTGACGCACATATCGGCGCGTCGTTTTGATGACGAACCGAAGGATCCGGACATCCGTCTGCCACATCTCGTCAAGCTCACCCTCAAGGATGGACGGGTCTTGCGGACAGAGCGTGCTTATGCGCGGGGACTACTCCAGGATCCATTCACCGATGCGGAGCGTGCAGACAAGATAGCCGACTGCTGTCGTCCCGTCTTGCCGGGCAATCGACTGCCGGCTTTGTTCGATCAACTGCGTTCAGTCCGAACCGTCGCGAAGGTTCGCTCGTTGATGGACCTGCTTGCTTTTCGGTCGGACCGGCGGATCTGATTTCGGCTCGAGCGCAAGGAAAGCAGGGAGGGGCTGACCCACGGTGCACAGCCATTTACGTCGGGCGCAGAAAAGGACCAGACGGTCAGGTCTTAAAGGTAGCGATCAGGGTGTGCGGAATTGACTCGTGCACGATCCACGATGCCCGAAATTGAGGGAGATGTCATGTTGCTGACTTCCGGGCGAAAGGTCGAGCGCCTTGTTCTCTTCGACCGGGTCTACAGTCCTGAAGGAGCGCATTTTTCGACGTGCAGCATGGCAGGCACCGGCAAATGAACCGGTTTGCAAGGCCTTCGAGGCATGTGGGGCCATCTTCATACGTCACGGCTCGAGCGGGACGCCAACGTTTGTACGCGCAGCAGTTCGCCATCCTCGAGGCAATTAACGCCGGCGCCGCCGAGCGCGTGCGCGAGGACTCGGTTCTGTCGGAGGAAAAGCCGCCGGGCTGACGCCATGACGAAAGTTCTAGCTCTACTCTGCTCAAAAGAACCACGGCGCTCATCCTGTCAGGGGCGCAGGCTGGCCATAACGACAGGACAGACGAGGAGGAGCCGTTCGTGACCTTTTCTCTCGCAGCCGATCATGCACCCGCCGAACGTGCCAACATCCAGCGCGCGATCATTGCGGCGACGATCGGTACGATCATTGAGTGGTTCGACTATGCACTCTACGGCGCGGCGTCGGGTTTGGTCATAAACCGGCTTTTCTTTCCGCAGTTTTCCACCTCTGCAGGAATCCTGGCGGCGTTTGCGACATTTGCCGTCGGCTTTTTCAGCCGGCCGCTCGGCGGAATTCTGATTTCGCATTTCGGTGATCGCTTTGGTCGCAAACCTGCCCTCATTTTCACGATCTCGCTGATGGGAGTGTCCACAGTCGCCATGGGCCTGCTGCCGACCTATGCCGAGGTCGGGATTCTCGCACCCATTCTCCTCATCATCTGCCGCCTTCTCCAGGGGTTCGGTGCCGGCGCAGAATATGCGGGCGCCGTCACGCTTGTGGCTGAATATGTCCCTTCCTCTCGCAAGGCATATTTCACGGCTTACCTGCAGGCCGGGGCCGTCGCTGGCATTATGCTCGCCACGCTGCTCTTTCTCTTTGTCGCCTATCTTCCGGAAGACGTCTTGTTCGCCTGGGCGTGGCGAATTCCCTTCCTCGTCTCGGCTTTGCTGCTCGGCGTAGCGCTCTATATTCGCAAAAGACTTGATGAGACGTCGGAATATGTCGAAGCAATGGAGCGGGCCGTAGCTCAACGAGAGGAGACGCGAGCACCAATTCTTGAGCTCTTTCGCAACAGTCCGCGTGAAGTCGTATGCGGCTTCCTCACGCTTACGGGGCACAATGCGAACGTCTACATTCTGAACACATTCAGCCTGAGCTATATGACGAATACTCTCGGCATGGCTCGGACTGACGCATTGACCGCCGTCATCATTGCGACTTCGACGGGCATCGTCCTGACGCCGCCGATGGGCGCGCTGGCTGACCGGGTGGGTCACGCGCGCGTCTATCTCTTTGGCGCGATCTTCACCCTGCTGTTTGCTTTTCCGATGTTCGCGATGCTCGATTCGAAGAGCCTAGTCCTTGCGTCCCTGGCGCTGAGCATCGCTTTCGGTATCGGCTTTGGCGGGCTTGCGAGCGCGCAAGGCGCATTTCTCGCAAATCTGTTCCCGACGCGATGTCGCTTCTCTGGCATTGCATTGGCGCGCGAAATGAGCGCGCTGCTGATTGCAGGGCCGACACCATTCATCGCTTCGGCGCTGGTGGATGCGGGCGGTGGCAAGCCAACATGGGTGGTCGTCTATCTGATGTCGGCTTGTGCCATCAGCGTCGTTTCGATCCTCGTCATTCGGTCGCGGTCCCATGAGCGCGGCAGCGCCTGACTCGTGTCAGCAGGGCAGTAGCATGCGGAGAGGACGGACATTCTTGATCGCACCTCCGGGGCTGGAAGGTTTCGCGCTCCTGTTGACCATTGACCGACTGAAAGTCCCGATCTGAGGCCGACGATGTATTCGCGCGGTTTCCGTTATTTCCGTAGGAGGATCATGGCGTATGAGCAAGATATGCAAGGTTGAGATCATCGACTTCGTGTTTGACGTCCGCAATCTGCAGCGCACCGGTTTCGGTCTGCACGTTGGCTTCAAACGCGGCGCGACGTTACAGGTCGTGAAGAACGCCATTGCCATCGAGACGAAGGATGGGCTGCGCGGCGAGTATGTTACCAACTGGTGTGCCAGTCCTGCCACGCGGGGCGAGATGGAGATGCTCTCTCCATTTCTGCTCGGCCGCGACGCGCTGCAACGGGAAGCGCTGTTCGACGATCTCAAACGAGAGATACGGCAATGGTCGGGCATGGGACATGGACCGCTCGACATCTGCCTGTGGGATCTCGCTGGCAAGAAATACGGTGTATCGGTCTCCGAACTCATCGGCGGCTATCGTCACCGCCTTCCGGTATATGCCTCGACCTATCTGGGTGACGCGGAAGGTGGCCTTGATTGCAAGGAGGCCTACGCGGCATTCGCCGAACAGTGCTATGCGCTCGGCTTTCGCGCCTACAAGATCCACGGCTGGAATGATGGCGATGCACGCCGGGAGGCTGAGAACGTCCTACACGTAGCGAAGGTGGTCGGTGACCACATGGTCCTGATGCTCGATCCGGCCAACCAGTTGCGTACATTCTCTGACGCGCTCTATGTCGGCAGGGCCTGCGATGAAGCCAGTTACTTCTGGTACGAAGATCCGTTCCGGGACAACGGGAAATCCGCCTTCGTTCATAGGAAATTGCGCGAGATGCTGACAACGCCGCTACTCCTCACGGAATATGTGAGAGGTATCGAACCCAAGGCAGACTTCATCGTTGCGGGAGGTACGGACTTTCTGCGTGTCGATCCGGAGTACGATCACGGGATCACGGGGGCGCTGCGCGTAGCCCGTCTGGGCGAAGCGTTTGGCCTCGATGTCGAAATACATGCATGTGGCCCAGCACACCGCCACCTGATGTCGGCGATGCGCAACAGCAACTATTATGAGCTCGCCCTCGTCGGACCGGAATGCCCCAACGTGATCGCTCCGGTCTTTACCTGCGGCTATAGCGATCAGCTCGATTGCGTGGGCCAGGACGGATGCGTGCCGGTACCGACCGGACCGGGCCTCGGCGTATCCTACGACTGGGATTTCATCAGGAAGAACGCCGTGGCGAACCGGGTGTTCGCATAAAAGAGTTGGTCGCTCAACCCGGCGCTCGCTGTCGTGTTGTCGAAGTCCGGAGACGTGCGCGTCCTGAGGCCTGGAACGTCACCGTGCTCGAGAGATGGAAGGAGGAAGACCGTGTCACACAAGCCGTCCGAACCGGCGCCACAAGCGTCTGTGACCAAAGGCGATCGTCGAACCGGCTCAAGCGCTGGAGCCGGGCAAGCGACGTTCGCCCCAAATCCGACGATGGCTGTCGAGGTGATCGCTTACAATCGAGCCTCTCGCGCGCTGCGGAAGGAATTTGACTTGCTGCAGTGTCGCGTCTACGCGGAACCGGAGCAGGACGAAAATCCAGCGCCTCTTCACGATCCGGCGCTCGATGCACTCTCGTTCTACATCTGCGCGGACGACGGCAGGGTCATCAGCTATGCGGCTGTGGTCAGCAAGATAATCCGGCATGGTGCGCACACATTCAGCATCACCGGCTTGAGCCACGTAATGACAGATCCCGACTATCAGGGGCGCCATCTGGGCTCGCGCACCGTTGCGGCAGCAACCCGATGCATTGAGCGAAGCAGTGCAGATATCGGCATCTTCACATGCGATCCGCCGTTGGCGCAGTTCTACGAACGGGCAGGCGCCTGGCCCGTCGTATCGGATGTCGTGTTGATTGGCAGCCGGGATGAGGAAGCGCTCTCCAGCGCGACCTTGAAAAAAATTGTCCTCATGCGGCTTCTTTCGACGAAGGCCCGTGCTCAAGCGTCGATTTTCACGAATGCGACCATCGACCTCGATCTGCCCGTCGGTCAATTTCTATGAAGCTCCCATGATTGACGGATGAAGCAAGCGTTTGCTGTCTTTACTGGGCATGATGCAGCTGCGCTGAAAGCGGGCGTCCAACTCTGCCGGTTGCGGTATTCCCCGCTTGGGCCCGTGGCTTTGGACGCATATCGAGCCCCGCGAAGCAGGCGCAGGCGGCGCCGTTGCAGCTTGCAGGCGGTATCCACGCAATCCTGCAGGAGCGCTTGGCCGCGCGGCCCTTGTCGGTACGGGTCCACACTGCGAGTTCAACTCTGCGCCACATACGGGCCGAAAACCATGAGGCGGATAGAGCATTCGTTTCAAGAGTTCGTCGACGCCATCCAGATGGCCAATGGGGCCGCCGACTTCGAGCGTATCGCGAGACGGATCACGGAGCGGCTGGGCTTCAAGTGGTTCGCCTATCTGCGCTTGACCGATAATGTACCGACGCTGATCTCCTCTTATCCGAAATCCTGGACTGAGCGGTACTTCGATCTCGGCTATCAGGATCTGGACCCAGTGGTGCGGCGGGCGCGCCGCGAGCATGACCTCTTTAGCTGGGGAGGCGGGAGCCCGCAGGCAGCGGGTACGCGCGAGCAGCGCCGCTTCTTCGATGAAGCCATGACGTTTGGCATCAACTCCGGCGTCACTGTGCCGATCAGAGGTGGCTTCGGACGAATAGCCGCATTTACGCTCGCAACCGGTGAATCGGCTGCCCAAAGCGAGCAATTGATTGCGGAAGTCAGGGACATCATTCAGCTCATTGGACTCTATTTCGATACCCACGTAGCGGCGAAGCTCACTGTTGGCGCCGAGGCACCGCTCATCAAGACGGTTTTGACGCTGCGCGAGCGGCAGTGCCTCGCATGGGCTTCGCGGGGAAAGACCGTCGCCGACATTGCGCTGCTGGTCGGGACGGCGCCGCGTACTGTGGTCTTCCACCTCGAAAACGCGCGCCGCAAGCTTGACGCAGCATCGATCGCGCAATGCGTGGCGGAAGCGCTGCGCCGGGGCCTGTTGCCCTGATCGAACTCGCCGGCTACTACCCCGCTCGGTGGTGACTGAGGTGATTGATGTGTGCCTGTTCGTGGCCAGGATCCATATTGGTTGGCCATTGCACCCTGCTTCCGTTCGCTGCGCTTTGACGTGATTTCCGTGGCCCCGACCCGCAAAATTCTACAGGCGAAGTCGCTGCGAAGTTTTGATCTGGTGACCGCTTCCGTGGAGGTCACCCATGTATGTTATTGCGCTAAGTTGTGGCCGCTTTGGCCAGCATCTCGATCTTCTGAAGGCGATGTTCCGGCTGCGTCGGCGTGTGTTCAAGGATCGCCTTGACTGGAATGTCTCCGTGTCAGGCGAGTTTGAGCTCGATATTTTCGATGTGCTCAAGCCCGTCTATCTGCTGTGCATATCGGAAGAGCGCAACGTCGTGGGAAGTGTTCGTCTGCTTCCGACCACGGGCCCGACAATGCTCGCCGACACGTTTCCTGATCTGCTCGGTGGTCGGCCGGCGCCGCGCAACGAGAAGGTGCTCGAGAGTTCTCGGTATTGCATTGACGCCAATCAGGGCGAGCTCGCGCGGAACGGTCTCAATCGTGCGACCCTCATGCTGTTCGCCGCGATGATCGAGTACCTGCAAATCGCGAATGCGGAGGCTATTGTAACCGTCACGGACACCAGGCTGGAGCGTATCTTGCGGCGTGCCGGATGGCCCCTTGAGCGCATCGCGGCTCCGCATCCGCTGGGGAACACCATGGCGCTTGCAGGCTTCTTGCATGCTTGCGACGAGGCGCTGGCCGCGATGCGTCGGAGCGCTGGTGTCGAGGGGCCGGTTCTGGTAGAGCCGGATTGGTTGGGGGGCGCGCGGTGACCCGCAGCCGCTCCGCGAATTTCTGCCACTGAGCTAATTCGGCTGGAACGGTATTCCGTCGAAGGAACCGGTGCCGAAATCAGTGTGGCTGCACATGCGGGCGTTCAGCCTATCATCTTGCTAGCCGTGGGCGTTAATGCCCGAAAGGTGGTTAGCGGAAGGGGCGGATCCCGAAGAGAAATCATGGGTGAGGCAAACCTCAGTGGGCGGACGTTTGCGGAGATGCTGGCCAACAGACAGGGCTGCATCTACCGCGCCGGTCAGAATGCGGCCACGAGCATACAAGCAGCGACATTCCCTAAGATTGCGGGATGACGCAAAGAGCGCGCTGAGTGTTAACCCGGCGATCAGGGAATCACGACGCTCGGTCGGGGCGGCAGCGACACCGCGGCCGTTGCGATGGCGGCGGCACTGAAAGCCGAGCGCTGCGAAATCATCAAAGTGGTCGACGAGCATTTGCTCGGCCGATCCGCGTATCGTACCGGATGCAAAGCCATTGCGGCGAGCCGCACGAAACGCTTGCCCGGGATCATTGGTGAGGCCGAGGCGGTCGAGATGATTCTTCTGAGGTTGACCGTGACGGGACCGCGTGCCCACGAAATCGGGACCGTGCATGAAGTCGTCGTCGACCCGCTCGCTCGCGCCGAGGAGATTGGTGCTGAGCTATCGCTATCAGCTTGAGCAAACCTACGGCATGCGGCGTCCAACGATGACTGATACGAGGTCCTCGAGGGGTGCTTACGTTTGCTCTTGAGTTCGGACGGCCAATGCTCGGCCTAAAAGCGGTATTGCCGATATTGAATCGACCGGCCTGCCAATCGCTTCTCTTTCTACGCCAATCTACGACCGACATCGGCGTCTCGTTGCAATCAGTAAAATTCTGCTCTCTCTAATCATCCCCATCGAAGGGCATTCCTTGCCCTTTTCAGTGAGGATGGCGATGAGTTCTATTCACTTAGCTTGGAAGCGATCTCGCGCGGCGCGCGGAAGATGTGTCCCGCGCTCAATCCTGCGATTTCTCTCAATCGCGCACGCGTCAATCGTCGAGGCGACGCTCAAACTGAATGGTCGATCGCCGGATCGATCAAGTGCGCTGCGGTTCGACGGATAACCCCAAACGTTTCGTAGTTGCTTATGGCGCACGAGCTGCTTGGCGAACTGCCCATCACATGAGCGGTCAAGGCCGCGCCGCGCTGTAGAGCGCGAGCGCTCGGCGACGTGACTTCGCGGCCATGTGCGCCGAACTCAGCCGCATTTGTAATTCTTCACGCGAAAGGAGATCGTGACATGTTGAGACCGGTATTGGGATCCGCCCTGTTCCTGTCGGGGGTGGCCATTTGGCTTTCTGCACCGGCAATGGCGCAGGTCCAACACGGCGTGGTAACACCGGCAGTGCAGAAATTTCGGCCGCCCGGCGGCTGCACAGACCAGCTCAGGCAGCAGTGGAAGGCGATGGGCGGCGAACTGGACTGCGCCGAACAGAAGCCGGTGCCGGTGCCGGCCCCACCCGCGACTGCACAATCGATCCCGGCCCCGCAGCCGGTGTCGACGCCGCAGCCGGTGATCCAACCTCCAAGTCCGAAGGACATTGTCACGTCCAATAATGATAATCTCGGCAGATCGACAGCTTCGACCTTCGGAGGAGGGGCCATCTTTGACCCCACGACCGGACAGGTTACTCACTTTTCGACACTCGTGAACGGAATGCCCTCCACCAATGTCGGCGGCGCGCTCGAAGCGATCGAGCAGCAGATTGCCACGATGAGCTCCTCCATGATCAACGACATCGGAAGCGGCGCGGTCGGGCTGGTCCGGCAGAGGGACCCAACAGCGGCCGTGACCATAGCTGCCAAGACGGGTGGCAAGCTCGTCGATCTGACCGGCAGCGACGGCCGTCGGACCTTGACGGGCATCACAAATGGCATTGTCTCAGCGCAATCGTCTGATGCGCTCACGGGGCAGCAGCTGTACCGGTCAGCCGATTCGGTCGCGACCTGGCTTGGCGGGGGCTCGCACGTCAATTCCGACGGAACCGTGTCGCAGCCCTCGTATACGATCCTCGGGAGCACCTATCATGACGTCGCCTCTGCCTTGAATGCTGCGTCTGTGAACAGCATCCGATATGACGTCGCAGCAGACGGTCATCGCCTGAATTCGGTAACTTTGCAAGGCGGCTCTCCCGGCGCTGTAGCACTGCACAATGTGGCCGCGGGTACCGCGGCGAACGATGCGACCAACCTGAAGCAACTGAATGATGGTCTCGCCGCGCTGGGCACTGAAGACCGGATGTATACAGATCGAAAGGTGGCCGCGGTGGACCGGCGCGCGCGAGCGGCTGGTTCGGCAGCGATGGCAGCGGCGGGACTTGCGTTCTCGGATGAGGCCAAAGGCGACCGCTCCGTAGCAATCGCGGTCGGCGCTTTCCGGGACTCAGTCTCATTGGCGGGAGGTCTTGCCTACCGCGCGAGTGATGCGGTGCGCCTCAAGGCAAGTGTGTCCTACACGCCGGACACGGGCGACGTTGGAGCTTCCGGCTCAATCGGCGTCAGATTCTGACCTCCTCGGCGCAGCACCATTGTCGCTCGAATCCGCCGCCATCAATCCGGAAACAAGCCATGCCCAGATCACGCTTACCTCGTGTTGCTGCTTGGCTCTTGCCATTGGCCTTGGCCGGCTTGTCGGCGGCGATCGCGTCCGACCCTGCACCCCGGCCTTCGAGCCAGACTGGAGCGGCCCCTGCCAGCATTGTATCCGAGCCGACAAAGGCAACTTCGCTTGGATTCGAGTGGGCGAGCGTCTTCGCGCCAGGAAAACCGGCCGCGGCGGGCGACTACACCCGCACGATCAGGCCTTTCTTCGATTGGACCCAGGTTTGCGATGAGATCCGCAACGCCCGGCGCATCTGCTATCTGGAAACGATCTCGCACGGTGATGCCGCGCGATTGAACTGGCGTATCGCGCTCACCAAGGATGGACGATCAATGGCGCTGATCATGCTGCCACGCGACAGCAGCGTGGAGGTCGGTGTCACGGTCTCCTTTGGCGGCTTCACGCGCGTCGTCAAGCCGCTGATCTGCGACCAGGCGCTATGTGCCGCAACGTTTCCTGCGGACGCTGCTTTGATCTCGTTGCTGGGGCGTGAGGACCGCGCCACGATCGTGTTCGAGCGAGTTGGCAAGCCCATCACGATTATGGCGAGCTTGCGGGGCCTAATGTTGGCACTGACGGATCTTTCGCAGTCGGTGGCTCCTGCCACCCCGGGACGCCCTCCAGCAGCGAAGCGCTTTGCGCGCCGGACATCGACCGAAGCCGTTGCTGCCACCCAAGGCGACGGCGGCCCCTGGAAGGGCATCCGATAACGCTTCGCCTGATAACTCCCACATGGTCAACGTTCGCGCTGGAGCGTTTTTCTGCGCTCGAAAGCGCCCTATGCCCTTGCTGAAAAGCGGTCGAATGCGGTGAGTGTCTGGATCCGCACCTCAACTTCCCTCTGATAGATCGTGCTCTGCAGATATTCGATCTCGGCTGTCTGATTGGGCTCATCGACGTCAATGTACCAGGACCGCGGCCGGCCATCGGCGCCGTCGCTCCAGCGATAGCCGCGGCGCTTGAGCTCGTCCTTGAGCTCGAACGGCGACTGCTCAGCCCAGACCCGGATCGTCTTGCGGCGGGCTCGCTCGAGCAGCACGGAGAGCACGGTGCGATCGAGCTGGGGCAGGGTCATGGCGAGGATTTCGAGCAGCGCCAGGCAATCGTCGACCGCCCGGTGCGCCTCGTGAAACAGCCCGGCTTTCATCAGGAGATAGGACAGGCGCGATCCCTCGAAGCCAAGGCCGCGCCATTCGACCTCGCTCACCGAGCAGGCCCAGGCCTTGTGCGTCAATAGGGGTGCATAGCGCTCCATGAACTTGCGATCGAAGCCGGCATTGTGGGCGATGACCACGACCGCATCGGAGACGAAGGCGTTGATGCGCTCCTCATCGAGGCCGTGGTCCTTGACCATCTCGTCGGTGATACCGGTCAGCGCCGTGATCTCGATGGGAATTGCGATCGACGGCTGATTGAAGCAACTGAAAGTATCGATGACCCGGCCGATCCTTCCGTCGGAAAGATAGGTGAACTTGACCATCCCGAGCTCGATGATCTCGTCTTTGGCCGTATCTAGTCCGGTGGTTTCGACATCGAGCAGGATTGCGATCTTGGTCGATTGCCCGTCGCTTGGAGCAAATTCGGAGCGGGGAACCAGCCGCCGCAGCACCCGGTAATCGGGTGACTGCTCCAGCATGCCGGCGATCTCGGCAAGAGTCGGTTGAACGGTCATATTGGGCCGTGTGAGAAGATTGAGCTTGTTTGATAGCTCGCAAGTCTATCCGATCGGATCGAGCCCGGCATCGCAGCCCCTGTGGATAGGTCATCGGTGCGCGGAGAGTTCCCGGCACCAGGAGGACTTCTCCCGTGGAACCGGATTGACGATCCGGTCGGTCATCGTCCTGTAATTGAAGCTGTACTTGTTTGAACCAAGCGGCGAGAGCGGCGAAGACCAAACAGTTGTTGTCATCCGATGTTGGCCTTCAGGCCGGCAGCTTCGATGCCAGCTACGGCGCAGATCTCGTCATTGTCCGAGGTGTCGCCGCTGACGCCGACGGCGCCGAGCAGGGAAGAACCGTCCATGATCAGCACGCCGCCGGGGACCGGCACCAGCCGGCCCTGCGCCAACGTGTTCACGGAATCGATGAAATAGGCCTGCTCCTGGGCGCGCTGAAACAGCGCCCGCGATCCCATCCCGAGCGCCAGCGCGCCATAGGCCTTGCCATGGGCGATCTCGGCCCGCATCAGGCTGGTGCCGTCCTCTGCCGCCGTCACCTTCACCGCGCCGCGCGCGTCGAGGATGGTGACGACCAGCGGCTTGAACTTCTTCTCGACCCCCTTGGCCAGCGCGGCATCCAGAATCTTGCGGGCAGTTTCGAGAGTGAGCTCAGCCATGGGCCTCTTCCTTTGTCGGTAACAATCTGTCGGAATTCGATTTCGCACGTTTCAGGCTCATCGCCAATACGCTGGCGACATGCAGCGGCGTGCGACCGCTGCCGTCCTTGATCTGGTGCCGGCATGAGGTCCCGTCGGCCACGATCAGGGTGTCCTGATCCGCGTCGCGGACCGCAGGGAGCAGCGACAGCTCGGCCATCTCGATCGAAGCCTGATAGGTGTCGGCACCATAGCCGAACGCACCCGCCATGCCGCAGCAGCTCGACTCGATGGTCTTGACGTCGAGGCCCGGTACCAGGCGCAGCACCTTCTCCACCGGCTCGAACGCGCCGAAGGACTTTTGATGGCAATGGCCGTGCACCACTGCCTTGCCGGTGACGGCGCCGAGCGGCAAAGCGAGCCGCCCGGCCTCGGCCTCGCGCACCAGAAATTCCTCGAACAGCAGCGCGTGCGCGCTGACGGTCTTGGCGGCCTCATCCGAACGCAGCGACAGCAGCTCGTCGCGCAAGGTCAGCAGGCAGCTTGGCTCGAGACCAATGATCGGCACGCCGCGGGCCGCGAACGGGACGTAGGTCGCAACCAGCCGGTCAAGCTCGGCACGGGCCTGCTCCACCAGTCCGGCCGACAGGAACGTCCGCCCGCAGCACGGCGGCCGCCCACCGTCCGATGGCCTCGGCAGATGCACGCGATAGCCGCCGGCGACCAGGACTTCGATCGCGGCGTCGAGATTTTCCCGCTCATAGCCGCGGCTGAACGTATCGGCGAACAGCACCACTTCGCGGCCATCCACCGGACCCAGCACCGTGGCGTCGGGCCGGAACGTGTCGTGGCGAAATTCCGGCAGCGCGCGCCTGGCGCTGATCCCGGCGAGTTTCTCGAACAGCGCGCGCAGCAGCGGGCTGTGGTTACGCCAGTTGGCGATCGTCGCGAAGCGCGAGGCGAGATCGACATAGCGCGGCAGATAGCCGACCAGCCGGTCGCGCAGCGACAGGCCGTGCGTCGCGGCACGCGCGGCGAGCACCTCGATCTTCATCTTGGCCATGTCGACGCCGGTCGGGCATTCATGGCGGCACGCCTTGCAGGAGACGCAGAGTTTTAGCGTCTCCATCATCTCGTCGGAGGCGAGCGCGTCTGCCCCCAGCTGGCCCGAGATCGCGAGCCGCAGCGTATTGGCGCGGCCGCGGGTGACGTCCTTCTCGTTGCGCGTGGCGCGATAAGACGGGCACATCACGCCGCCTTCGAGCTTCCGGCAGGCGCCGTTGTTGTTGCACATCTCGACGGCGCCCTGGAAACCGCGGCCGGCGCCGGGATAGGCCGACCAGTCCAGCGCCGTCTTCAATTCGCCGACGCGATAATCCGGCGCGAAGCGGAATAGCGAACGGTCGTCCATCCTGGGCGGATCGACGATCTTGCCCGGGTTGAGCGTGTTGGTCGGATCGAAGCGCTGCTTGACCTCGCGGAAATCGGCCACGATGCGCTGCCCGAACATCGCCTCGTGGAATTCCGAGCGCACCAGTCCGTCGCCGTGCTCGCCGGAATGCGAGCCCTTGTATTCGCGCACCATCGCGAAGGCTTCCTCGGCAATGGCGCGCATCGCCTTGACGTCCTTCTCGAGCTTGAGATTGAGCACCGGGCGCACATGCAGGCAGCCTTCGGAGGCATGCGCATACATCGTGCCGCGGGTGCCGTGCCTGGCGAACACGGCATTGAGCCGCTCGGTGTAATCGGCTAGATGCGGCAGCGGCACCGCGCAATCCTCGACGAACGAGACCGGCTTGCCCTCCTGCTTCATCGACATCATGACGTTGAGGCCGGCGGCGCGGAAATCGGCGATGCCGATCTGCAGCGCGGGCTCGATGATCTCGACCACGCCGCCCCATTTGCGCTGCGGCTTGTCCCACCCGAAGCCGAGGTCGGCCATCAGCTCGCCGAGCTGCCTGAGACGGGCAAGGTTGTCGGCCTCGTCCTCTTCGGCGAACTCGACCACCAGGATGGCGTCCGGATCGCCGCGCACCGCAGCCGAGATGATCGGCTGGAACATCGCGATCTCGCGGCCGAGCGCGATCATGGTGCGGTCGACCAGCTCCACGGCAATGGGCCGCAGCTTGACCAGATGCTGGGCCGCGTCCATCGCCTCGTAGAAGCTGCCGAAATGGCAGACGCCGAGCGCCTTGTTGCGGATCACAGGCCACAGCTTGAGTTCGACCTGCGTCGTGAAGGCGAGGGTGCCTTCCGAGCCGACCAGAAGATGCGCCAGGTTGTTCGGCGCATTGCGCGGCACCAGCGCGTCGAGATTATAGCCGCCGACGCGGCGCTGCACCTTGGGGAATTTGTCCGCGATCTCGAGCGCCTCGCGCTCGCCGAGATCGAGCATGTCGCGAAACAGCTTCAGTCCGCTGTCGGACGAATTGACCCGCGTCAGGTCGCGCGGCACCTCGCCGAAATGCAGCAGCGTGCCGTCGGCGAGCGCAGCATCCATCGACAGCGTGTTGTCGCGCATCGTGCCGTAGCGCAGCGAGCGGCCGCCGCAGGAATTGTTGCCGGCCATGCCGCCGATCGTGGCGCGCGATGCGGTCGAGACGTCGACCGGAAACCACAGCCCGTGCTTCCTGAGCTGGCGGTTGAGATCGTCGAGCACGATGCCGGGCTCGACCACGCAGGTCCGATGCTCGACGTCGAGCGAGAGGACCCGATTCAGGTGCTTGGACAGGTCGACCACGATGCCGTCATTGACGGTCTGGCCGCATTGCGAGGTGCCGCCGCCGCGCGGGGTGACGATCCGCCCGGCGTCGCGGACGATCGCAAGCGCTCGCAATGCCTCGTCGACGGTTCGCGGCACCACCACGCCGGCCGGCATGATCTGGTAGAACGAGGCGTCGGTCGCGTAGCGGCCGCGGTTGAAGGCGTCGAAAAAGACGTCGCCGGCCAGTTCGGACCGCAGGCGCTGTTCGAGCGAGGAGGCGTTCTTCATCCCAGATCCGATGTGATCCATGACGCCACGTTGATTGCTCATGGATTATGCATTCTCTCGACGTGAGAATTACATTATGAATTCATAATGGGCAAGGATAGCTGCCCTCCAGCCATCCTTGTGTTGGCCCCTTTAGTCGTTCTGGGGCGTCGTCTCCAGGCCGCTGTCCGTCCCCTCCGCGAGGTGATCGATGGCGGCGGCCCGCTTGTTGCGCAGGTGCTGGAACAGGATGTCGCTGAGTTCGCTTGCCGCGCGCCGGCGCAGCGCATCGAGGATCGCCTCGTGCTCGCGCATCGCCTCGGCCCAGCGCTGCCGCTTGCGGGCGAAATTGGCGGAATAGCGGACGCGGCGGATCCGGCCGGCGAAGTTGGCGTAGGTCGCCTTCAGCGTCTCGTTGCGTGCGGCCGCAACGATGCTCTCGTGGATTTGCTGGTTGGTCTGGAAATAGCCGTGCATGTCGCGGTGCAGATAATGGCCGTACATCTCGTAATGCAGCCGCTCGATCGCGACGATTTCTTCGTCGGTGATGATCTCGCATGCCAGTCGTCCGGCGAGGCTCTCGAGCCCGGCCATGACGTCGAACAATTCCTCGAGGTCGCGCGGGCTGAGCCGGCGCACCCGCGCGCCGCGGTTGGGCAAGAGCTCGATCAGGCCCTCGGCAGCCAGCACCTTGAGTGCTTCGCGCAGCGGCGTCCTTGAGATCCCCAGCATCTCGCAGAGCTGCCGCTCTGGAACGCGGGCGCCCTCGGGAATGTTGCCTTCCACCACATAGTCGCGGAGCCGCAGCAGGATTTCGCCGTGAAGCGAGGCCTCCTGGCGGTCGCTGCCATTGCCGGCGGCTGGCGGACTGATTGGAACCCCGGCTTCGGGAATCGCGGATTTCATATTCTGAACAATAATTTGCGGGCGCGGTCGCGTCGATGCTCTCAATCGAATACCAAAATTGGATTGAAAAGACAAAAAATGAATGCAAAATAGCTCGCTGAGGAGCCGAAATCCGGCGATTGGGAGGTTCTCATGCATCAAGGGCGCCATTTTCTGCAGATTCCAGGGCCAAGCCCGGTCCCAGATCGCATCCTTCGGGCGATGGATATGCCGGTCATCGACCACCGCAGCGCCGAATTCGCCGCGCTCGGCCGTGCCGTGCTCGAGGGCAGCCAGAAGGTGTTTCAGACCAAAGGGCCGGTGGTGATCTTCCCGTCGTCCGGGACCGGCGCCTGGGAGGCCGCGATCGTCAACACCCTGTCGCCGGGCGACACGGTCCTGATGGTCGAGACCGGCCACTTCGCCACACTGTGGCGGCAGATGGCCGGCCGCTTCGGCATCGAGGTGGATTTCATACCCGGCGACTGGCGGCGTGGCGCGGACCCCGCCCAGATCGAAGCAAGGCTTGCCGCCGACACCGCGCACAGCATCAAGGCGGTGATGGTCGTCCACAACGAGACCTCGACCGGTGCGACCAGCCGGATCGCGGACATCCGTACTGCCATCGACCGCACCGCGCATCCGGCGCTCCTGATGGTCGACACCATTTCCTCACTCGGCTCGGTCGATTACCGGCACGACGAGTGGAAGGTCGACGTCAGCGTCAGCTGCTCGCAGAAGGGCTTCATGCTGCCGCCCGGCCTTGGCTTCAACGCCATCTCGGAGAAGGCGCGCGCCGCGTCGCGCACCAATAAGATGCCGCGCTCTTATTTCGACTGGGAGGAAATGCTGAAGCCGAACGCCAAGGGCTTCTTCCCCTATACGCCGGCGACGAATCTGCTCTACGGGCTGCGCGAGGCGATCGCGATGTTGCTGGAGGAGGGGCTCGACAACGTGTTCGCCCGCCATCTGCGGCTGGCCGCCGCCACGCGCGCCGCCGTCAATCAGTGGGGGCTCGAGGTGCTGTGCCAGGAGCCCTCGGAATTCTCGCCGGTGCTGACCGCGGTGATGATGCCGCCCGGACATGATGCCGATCAGTTCCGCAAGGTCGTGCTCGACAATTTCAACATGTCGCTGGGTGCCGGCCTGTCGAAGGTCGCGGGCAAGGTGTTCCGTATCGGTCATCTCGGCGAGTGCAACGAGCTGACGCTGCTTGGCGCGCTGACGGGCGTCGAGATGGGGCTGTCGGTCGCCGGCGTCCCGCACCGCTCGGGCGGCGTCGAGGCGGCGATGAAGCTTCTCGAACAGCGCGACCAGCGCAATACACCGCCGCATCTGAAAGTCGTCGGCACCTAGCAGCCAGCGCCTCAACAAACTCAAAAAAATCGCGGGGGAGGGGATATGAGGCTTCGGTTCAAGGCCACCCATGTCGTGTTGGCCATGCTCTGCGTGATGTATTTCATCACCTATGTGGACCGGGTGAACATCGGCACCGCGGCCGGCGAGATCCAGAAGGAGCTCGGCCTGTCCAACACCGAACTCGGCCTGGTGTTCTCGGCCTTTGCCTATCCATACCTGCTGTTCCAGGTGATCGGCGGCTGGGTCGGCGATCGCTTCGGGCCGCGCCAGACCTTGTTCTGGTGCGGCATGATCTGGGCCGCGGCGACCATTATGACCGGCTTTGTCCATGGCCTTGCCGCGCTGTTCGTCGCGCGTTTCGCGCTGGGGTTCGGCGAAGGCGCGACGTTTCCGACCGCGACGCGCGCGATGCAGTACTGGACGCCGGCGAACCGCCGCGGTTTCGCGCAAGGCCTGACGCATTCATTCGCGCGGCTCGGCAATGCCATCACTCCGCCGGTGGTCGCGCTGCTGATCCTCTGGCTGACCTGGCGCGGCGCGTTCGTCGTGCTTGGCTTTGTCAGTCTGATCTGGGGCGTTGCGTGGGTCTGGTACTTCCGCAACGAGCCGCGGGACCATGGCTCGATCACCGCGGCCGAGCTTGCGACCTTGCCGCCGCGGCCGAAAGGCGAGCGGCCGAAGGTGCCGTGGGGACCGCTGCTGCAGCGGATGTGGCCGGTGACGCTGACCTATTTCTGCTACGGCTGGTGCCTGTGGCTCTATCTCAACTGGCTGCCGCTGTTCTTCAAGAACAACTACAGCCTCGATCTGAAGAACTCGGCGCTGTTCGCGTCCGGCGTGTTCTTTGCCGGCGTCGTCGGGGACAGCATCGGCGGCGTCATCTCCGATCGCATTCTCGAGCGCACCGGCAATGTACGGCTGGCACGACTCAGCGTGACGGTCGTGGGCTTCGCCGGCGCGCTGCTGTCGCTGATGCCGATCCTGTTCGTCCACGACATCACGGTGGTGGCGCTCTGCCTGTCGGCCGGCTTCTTCTGCGCCGAACTCGCGATCGGGCCGATGTGGTCGATCCCGATGGACATCGCGGCGAAATATTCCGGCACCGCCGCCGGGATCATGAACACCGGCTCGGCTTTCGCGGCCATCGTCTCGCCGCTGGTCGCCGGCTTCGTCATCGACGCCACCGGAAACTGGTACCTGCCGTTCCTGATGTCGATGGGACTGCTGCTGGTCGGCGGCTTCTCGGCGTTTCTGATGCATCCCGAAAGGCCGTTCGAGGAGACGAACGAATCGGTGGTGCCGGGCAAGCTGGTAGCCGCCGAATGAGGCGCTGCCGGCCCGGCGGAGCGCCGTCAGATATGCATGACGGACCCCCGCCGGGCCTAGGACAAACCCGGCGAATAGTGATATGCGAGCGGCTCACCACGACCAAGACGAGACCGGGAAAGACGCTCATGACCGTGCATACTGGAAGGCATTTTCTGCAGATTCCGGGACCGACCAACGTGCCGGACCGGGTGCTGCGGGCCATGGATATGCCGACCATGGACCATCGCGGTCCCGAGTTTGCCGAGATCGGTTTCGCCGTGCTTTCTGCGATGCAGCGTGTGTTCCGCACCAAGCAGCCCGTGATTATCTACCCGTCGTCGGGGACCGGCGCCTGGGAGGCTGCGATCGTCAACACGCTGCAGCCCGGCGACAAGGTCCTGATGTGCGAGACCGGCCAGTTCGCGGTGCTGTGGCATGGCATTGCCGACAAGTTCAAGCTCGACGTCGATTTCATCTCGGGCGACTGGCGCCACGGCGCCGACCTCGAGCAGATCGAGGCCAGGCTGTCCGCCGACAAGGCGCACAAGATCAAGGCGGTCTGCGTGGTCCATAACGAGACCTCGACCGCCTGCGTCACCTATCCGCGCGACGTCCGCAAGATCCTCGACACGCTGAAGCATCCGGCACTCTTGATGGTCGACACCATCTCCGGCCTCGGCTCGCTGGAATATGAGCATGATGCCTGGGGCATCGATGTCTCCATCGCCGGCTCCCAGAAGGGCCTGATGCTGCCGCCCGGCCTCGGCTTCAACGCCGTGTCGGAGAAGGCGCTCGCCGTGGCCAAGGCCAATCCGGGCATGCGCTCCTATTGGGATTGGCAGGAAGTCATCAACATCAACAAGGCCGGCACCTGGCCCTATACGCCCGCCACCAACCTCCTGTTCGGCCTGCGCGAGGCCGTGAATATGCTGGAGGAAGAGGGCCTCGAGAACGTCTTCGCCCGCCACAAGCGCCACAGCGAGGCGACGCGCGCGGCGATCAAGGTCTGGGGCCTCGAGACACAGTGCCAGGAGCAGGGCGCACACTCGCCGGCGCTGACCGCGGTGCGGGTGCCTGACGGCCACGACGCCGACCACTTCCGCAAGGTCGTGCTGGAGAATTTCGACATGTCGCTCGGCACCGGCCTCAACAAGGTCAAGGGCAAGGTGTTCCGGATCGGCCATATCGGCCACTTCAACGATTTGATGCTGATGGGCACGCTGTCCGGCGTCGAGATGGGGCTTGATCTGGCCAAGGTGCCGCATCGCGGCGGCGGCGTGCTGGCGGCGATGGAGGTCCTGAAGGGCCACGACGCCGCGCAGTCGAAGGCTGTCGCTTAAAAAGGCTGTCGCCTGAAACCGAATCGCAAACAACAGAAAGAGCGAGACATGAACGCGCCCGTCACTTCGACCGAAGACCTGATCTACTCCGTCGAGGACGGGATCGCGCGCATCACGTTCAACCGGCCGCAGGCGCGCAATGCGCTGACCTTTGCGATGTACGAGCAGATGGCCGCGATCTGTGAGAACATCAATCAGGATCACTCCATCAAGGCGCTGATCATGACCGGCACGGGCGACAAGGCGTTCGCCTCGGGCACCGACATCTCGCAGTTCCGCGCGTTCAAGACGGCGCAGGATGCGCTCGACTATGAGGCGCGGATCGATCGCGTGCTGGGAACGCTCGAGCAGTGCCGTGTGCCTGTGATCGCGGCGATCGCCGGCGCCTGCACCGGCGGTGGCGCCGGCATCGCCGCCTGCTGCGATATCCGGATCGGCACTGAGGCGACGCGGATCGGCTTCCCGATCGCGCGCACGCTCGGCAACTGCCTCTCGATGTCCAACATCTCGCGGCTGGTGTCGCTGATCGGTCCGGCGCGGACCAAGGATCTGATCTTCAAGGCGCGCCTCGTCGAGGCGCCGGAAGCGCTGGCGCTCGGGCTGTTGAATGAAGTCGTCCCCGATGTGGAGACGTTGCAGCGCCGCGCCACCGAGACGGCGAAGCTCGTCGCGGGCCACGCGCCGATCACGCTCGAAGTGACCAAGGAAGCGGTGCGCCGCATCCGCCGCACGCTGTCGCGCGAGGAGGGCGAGGACCTGATCCTGCGCGCCTATATGAGCGAGGATTTCCGCGAGGGCATGGACGCCTTCCTCAACAAGCGCGCGCCCAACTTCAAAGGCAAGTAACGGTCGTCCTGGATTCCTGGCGGAAAGCGCGCTTTTCGCATTGATCCCCGTTGTCAGAAAGCATGGGCCCGAGACAGACTCCGCGCTGTTTTGATTGTTGGTCCTGAGCGTCCCCACCTCATTCCAAAGTCATAGGCCATGCGGCAGTTCGCGGCTTGAACTCACCTTCATTCTCGGCACAATGACGCGAGCCCGCCACCTCGCAGGTTTTGCCAAGCCGAACAAATAGATAGGGAAGAAACACGTGGGACAGATTGTAAAAACCACGGCTGCAATCGCGGCCCTCTTGCTGAGCACGCCGGCCTTTGCCGGCTGGGAGCCGAGCAAGCCGGTCGAAATCGTAGTCGCGGCCGGTGCCGGCGGCGCCTCAGACCAGATGGCGCGCATGATGCAGGCGGCGATCCAGAAGAACAATCTGATGAAGCAGCCGATGGTGGTATCGCTGAAGGGCGGCGCGTCGGGTGCGGAAGCGCTGATGTACATGAAGTCCAGCGAGGGTGATCCCAACAAGGTGCTGATCGCCTATTCGCTGATCTACATGCTGCCGCTGTCGGCTAAGATTCCGTTCAACTGGCGCGACCTCACCCCGGTGTCGGTGATCGCACTCGACCAGTTCGTGCTGTGGGACAACGCCTCCGGTCCGAAGACCGTGAAGGAGTTCATCGCTGCCGCGAAGGCGGCCAGTGCGCCGTTCAAGATGGGCGGCACCGGCTCCAAGCGTGAGGATCACGTGCTGACCGTGTTCATGGAGCAGAAGACCGGCGCAAAATTCTCCTACCTGCCGTACAAGTCCGGCGGCGAGGCCGCGACCCAGCTGGTCGGCGGCCATACCGAGTCCAACGTCAACAATCCGAGCGAGAACCTCGAAGTCTGGCGTGCCGGACAGGTTCGCGCGCTCTGCGTGTTCGACAAGGAGCGCATCTCCTACAAGACCAAGGTCACCGACACGCAATCCTGGAACGACATCCCGACCTGCAAGGAGGAGGGGCTCGACGTGCAGTATCTGATGCTGCGCGCGATGTTCCTGCCGGGCAAGGTCACGCAGGAGCAGCAGGCGTTCTATGTCGACCTGTTTCAGAAGGTGACGCAGACGGCTGAATACAAGGACTACATGGAGAAGCAGGCACTGAAGCCGATCTTCCTCACCGGCAAGGACATGGTCGAGTTCCTCGAGGATGACGACAAGCAGAATGCCTCGCTGATGAACACGGCAGGGTTCGTCGCAAAATAGCGGTCCGGTCCGGAATTGCCTTGCAAGCGGCTGCGGCGCAGTGATTACTGCGCCGCAATATGGCCGAACGTCCGGCGAGCCCGATCGGGCTTGGGTCACCCCTCCGGCGCCGTTGCGGGACCGTGAGGAGCGATCATGACCAAAGCCATGTTAGGGATCATCGGTGGATCCGGCATCTACGATCTGCCGGGCCTGGAACATGTCCGCGAGGAGGCGATCACAAGCCCTTGGGGCGAGCCGTCCGCGCCGCTCCGCCGCGGCGAGATGGCGGGACTCCCGATCGTGTTCCTGCCGCGCCACGGCCGTGGACACGCGCTGTCGCCGTCCGACATCAACTATCGCGCCAATATCGACGTGCTAAAGCGGGCGGGGGTCACCGACCTGGTGGCGCTGTCCGCATGCGGCTCGTTCAAGGAAGAGCTGCCGCCGGGCACGTTTGTATTGGTCGACCAGTTCGTCGATCGCACCCACAAGCGCGAGAGCTCGTTCTTCGGCAAGGGCTGCGTCGTGCATGTCTCGATGGCGCATCCGGTGTCGCCGTTGCTGGCGAGGCATCTCGCCGCCGCTGCCGAGGCCGAAGACATCACGTTCGCCAGCGGCGGCACCTACCTCTGCATGGAGGGGCCGCAGTTCTCCTCGCTCGCCGAAAGCCTGACCTACAAGGCGCAGGGCTATTCGGTGATCGGCATGACCAACATGCCGGAAGCCAAGCTCGCCCGCGAGGCCGAGATCTGCTACGCCAGCGTGGCGATGGTCACCGATTTCGATTGCTGGCATCCGGCGCATGATGCCGTGACGGTGCAGGATATCATCCGTGTGCTGAATTCGAACGCCGAGAAGGCAAAGGCGCTGGTCGCGCGGCTGGCGCGGGATTTCCCGCGCGAGCACGAGCCCTGCCCGGTCGGTTCGGATCGGGCGCTGGATACCGCTCTGATCACGGCACCCGCGGCCCGCGATCCGCAACTGCTGGCCAAGCTCGATGCTGTCGCCGGACGGGTGCTGCGGTCGTGAGGAAGTCCTCTAGCGAACGCGCGACGCGAAGGACGTAGGACATGAAAGTCGATGGACGACATTTTCGCAGCATCTGGCTCGAGCCCGACGGCTGGTCGGTCGGCGCGATCGATCAGCGCCGGTTGCCGCATGAATTCATCGTCGCCAAACTCGCCACTGCGGACGAGGCCGGCGAGGCGATCCGCTCGATGCTGGTTCGCGGCGCGCCGCTGATCGGCGCCACCGCAGCCTATGGCATGGCGCTCGCGATGCGCGCCGATGCCTCCGATGCGGCGCTCGAGCGCGCCGGCAAGATGCTGCTTGCGACCCGGCCGACCGCGATCAATCTGAAATGGGCTATCGACGAGATGCAACGCGCGCTGGCGCCGCTCGCGGCTTCGGTCCGCGCCGAGGCGGCCTATGCCCGCGCGCGCGAGATCGCCGACGAGGATGTCGAGATCAACCGCGAGATCGGCCGTCACGGGCTCGGCCTGATCGAGATGATCGCCGCGACCAAGAAGCCGGGCGAGGTGGTGAACGTCCTGACGCATTGCAACGCCGGCTGGCTTGCAACCGTGGATTGGGGAACGGCGACATCGCCGATCTACCAAGCGCACGATCGCGGCATTCCGGTCCATGTCTGGGTCGACGAGACGCGTCCGCGCAATCAGGGCGCTTCGCTCACCGCCTGGGAACTCGGGCACCACGGCGTGCCGCACACCGTGATCCCCGACAATACCGGCGGCCATCTGATGCAGCAGCGCATGGTCGATCTCGCGATCGTCGGGACCGATCGCGTCGCTGCCAATGGCGACGTCTGCAACAAGATCGGCACCTATCTGAAAGCGCTCGCGGCCCGCGACAACAGCGTGCCGTTCTATGTTGCGCTGCCGTCACCGACCATCGACTTTAGTATCGATGACGGTGTCAGGCAGATTCCGATCGAGCAGCGCGCGGCCGACGAGGTGACGCACCTCACGGGACGCACGGCGGATGGCCGGATCGAGACCGTGCGCGTGGTTCCGGACGGCTCGTCGGTCGCCAATTTCGGCTTCGACGTCACGCCGGCGCGGCTTGTGACCGGATTGATCACCGAGCGCGGCGTTCTCAAGCCGGAGCGTGCTGCACTTGCGAGCGCCTTTCCCGAACGTTCCACCGTTTAGCTGAAGGCTGCATTGACGGTGGTTGCATCTGCACGCTATCCCAATCGTTGCCCTCGCAACCCAGACCGTCTCATCCATGTCCAATACCGAACTTGAGATCGTCGTCGACGATCCGACCGCACCTGAAGATAACTCGCCGGCGGTCGTCAGCACCGGCGTCGTCGACGTCGTCGTGTCGCTGCTTCTGCTTGCGCTCGCCGTGGTGCTCGGCTGGGACAATTGGCGCACCGGTGCGTCGTGGGACTCGACCGGGCCGCAGCCGGGCTATTTTCCGTTCTACCTCTCGGTCATCCTCGGCGGTGCCAGCCTCTATGGTCTCGGCGCGGCCTTCCTCTCGCGCCGGGAAGCCGCCGAGACCTTTGTCACCCGGTCCCAGCTTCGCCGGGTGATGGCGGTGTTCGTGCCGACATTGCTGTTCTGCCTCGCCACCCAATATCTCGGCCTCTATGTCGCGAGCTTTCTCCTGATCGCAGGCTTCATGCGCCTCGTCGGCAAGATCGCGCTGTGGAAGTCGCTGCTCACCGCCTTCGTCTTCACCGCCGTGATGTTCGTGACCTTCGACATCGTCTTCGACGTCATCATGCCGAAGGGACCGCTCGAAGCGGCTCTCGGCCGCTAGCGAACCGACAGGATTTCGAAACATGGAAGCTTTCGGTCTCCTGCTGCACGGCTTTGCCGTCCTTCTAACGTGGAAGACGCTGCTCTTGATGATGGTCGGGCTGGTGCTCGGCATCTTTGTCGGCGTGCTGCCCGGGCTTGGCGGCCCCAACGGGGTCGCGATCCTGCTGCCGCTGACCTTCACGATGGATCCGACCTCCGCCATCGTAATGCTGTCGTGCATCTACTGGGGCGCGTTGTTCGGCGGCGCCATCACCTCGATCCTGTTCAATATTCCGGGCGAAGCCTGGTCGGTCGCGACCACCTTTGACGGCTATCCGATGGCGCAGCAGGGCAGGGCGGCCGAAGCGCTCACCGCGGCGTTCACCTCCTCCTTCGTCGGTTCGCTGGTCGCGGTGCTGCTGATCACCTTCCTGGCGCCGATGATCTCGTCGTTTGCGCTGAGGTTCGGCCCACCGGAATTCTTCGCCGTCTATCTCCTGACCTTCTGTTCCTTCGTCGGCCTCGGCCGCGAGGCCAAGCACAAGACTGTCATTTCGATGTCGCTCGGGCTGCTGCTCGCCGGCGTCGGCATGGATACGGTGTCCGGGCAGCTGCGCATGACGTTTGGCTCCGCGGAACTCTTGCGCGGCATCAACTTCCTTGTCGCGGTCATCGGCCTGTTCGGCATCAGCGAGATCCTGCTCACAATGGAGGAACGCCTCGCGCTGCGCGGACACGCCGCCGGCATCAGCCCGCGCGTTGTGCTCTCGGTGTGGAAGGACCTGCCGAAATACTGGGTGACGCTGCTGCGCTCGTCGGTGATCGGCTGCTGGCTCGGCATCACGCCGGGCGGCGCGATCGCGGCCTCCTTCATGGGCTATAACCTCGCCAAGCGCTTCGCCAAGGATCAGGAGAGCTTTGGCAAGGGCCGTATCGAGGGCGTGTTCGCGCCCGAGACCGCCGCTCATGCCTCGGGCACCTCGGCGCTGTTGCCGATGCTGGCGCTCGGCATTCCCGGCTCGGGGACCGCTGCGATCCTGCTCGGCGGCTTGATGGTGTGGGGCCTCAACCCGGGGCCGCTGCTGTTCGTCGAGCACAAGGATTTCGTCTGGGGCCTGATCGCCTCGATGTATCTCGGCAATGTCGTCGGCCTGGTGCTAGTGCTGACCACGGTGCCGATCTTCGCCTCGATCCTGCGCGTGCCGTTCGCGGCCGTAGCCCCGATGATCGTGGTGTCCTGCGCGATCGGCGCCTATGCGATCCAGAACGCGATGTTCGATATCTGGCTGATGCTGGGCTTCGGCGTCGTCGGCTATGTCTTCAAGAAGATCGGGATCCCGCTCGCGCCTTTCACCCTCGCATTGGTGCTCGGCAACCGCGCCGAGGATGCGTTCCGCCTCTCGATGATCGGCTCCGGCGGCGACATGAAGGTGTTCTGGTCGAACGGACTGGTCGGCTCGATCACGACGTTGGCAATCGTGCTGCTTTTTTGGCCCTTGATCGATGGTTTGGTCGGCCGCGTCAGTTGGAGGCAGCGGAGCAAAACGGAGACACCATGAGAACTGAATTAGATCAGTGTCCCAGTTCTCTTATGTCGCGATGGTCTTATCCAGGCGCGTCGTCTTGGTTCCAAATGTTGCCGCTGCGCGATGCCGGCCAGACAAGCTCTGGATGCGTGTAGTCCTTCCTGCTCAGATGGTTGGTGATGACGCAGCCTGGGCCACCACTAAACCGAACCACCTTCTGCCCCATACGAAACATAGTTCATCTCCTGTATGAATTATTGGACAAGCTGGCGTGCGTTACCCCATGTGTGCGGATACGAGAGCGTCGGCGCATCACGAGCCAAACGACGAACTCAATCACGCCGTAAACCGAAACCAGCGCGGCGAACGTCACTGCAAAGCCGGACCGAACGCGATGAAAATCTCGGACAGCTCCGTTTAACGTCAACAGCGCCTGTATTAACCGCAATTTCAAATTCGAAAATGTGTACGCGGAAGGTCCCCCGGGGCTCGGTACGCTTCCACAGAAGTTGCTCGACGTGTCCGACAACGTGACGCTAGGCTCGATCAAATCATTCAATGAAGTCGGAACGCCAGGCGCGTCAGGCTACGCCGCCTATCGGCGCTTACCCAACGGCGGTTTGCATATTTGGGGACTAACCACGGCCACGGGCGCCACCAATACAGCGGTAATCTTTCCGGCCGTCTTCACGGCAGTTACGACTATTACGACTATCGTATGCTGCAGCACCGCTGGCGGGACAACGAGTCCCGTGAACGCAGTTTCCGCTGCCACTTCAGGCTTCTCGATCAATAACCCGGGAACGACGGTCGTCGTTGCCTGGTCCGCAACGGGCTACATTTAGTTACTTGAAGGAGCGGCCGAAGCTTCCGCGCGAGCAGGCTTCTCCATCAGTGCGTTCGTCAGGCCGATCAGGTCTGCAAACTGGTGTCTCGTCTCCATCGATAGGTTTCGGCGAATGTGGCCACCATCGCGGTACAGAAATTCGCCATTCAGATAGCCCTTACAGCCGGCCTTATCGCAAAGCGCGTCGCGCGGTATGACAGCGGCCACGTCAGATCGAGACGCGGCGATCTGCTTGAGCAGCGTGTCCGAAGTCACTGTATAGGTCTTCATTTGCTGGATTTCTTTTGGATCGGGCGTGCACTCGCGGCGCCACAAGCCGTTAAGGTGCGCCATCGCGCACGGGATAGGATCAACTATGTGTTGCGGAACCGTTCCTACCAAGACGAATCGACGGCCGGGTCTCGCCGTCTTCGCCATGAGGTCCTCTATTCCGGCCTCTATCAGGCCAGATCCGCTCAATTCTCCAAGCGTCCCGTCTTGGAGCGCAATCGCTGGATAGTAAGCCCACGCAGAAGCGAGAACTATGAGGTCAATTGAAGGATCGCTGTTGATGAGCTCAATCGCTTTGCGGCGTTGTTCAGCGCACTGCGTCCGGTAGTTCGGAATACCGGTATACGTTCGGTAAATATGCTCGTTGAAGAACGCCGGGCATGTCTCGTAAAGGAGCCACCCCATATCTGGCTGCGCGGCTTCCATGATCGGGGCGAAGTGCCCAGCGTGGCTATCGCCCCACAAGAATGCTTTCGAGCCAGCCTTCTTCCATGACTGGCCGAAGGTGCAGAACGAAGCGCCTAAGGTCTTCTCTGGTTCGTACTTGCATGGCCATTCCCACATCGCATCAAGGCTGCGCATCGAATAGACGGCAGGTGCGATGCGCTCCGGAAGTCCGTCGGCGCTGTTTACATACATCCCGAGGCAAAAGACGGCCATTCCCGTCGCGAGTCCTGTCTGTACTGTCCGCGTCGGCAACCAGCGGCGTTGCCGGAAAGGTTTCTCGACGAAGCGAAACGACACCACTGCTAAGCCGATCGAGACGGCTGCGAGCACGACTGCCTCTAGGCGGCTTGGCTCGGCGTTATTGATGTAATGGCGGAACAGCACCCACACGGGCCAATGCCAGAGATACAGGCTGTAGGAAATCAGCCCGATCGGACGCAACTTGCCGAGCCAATGGCTGAACCTTGGTTCGTCCCGGCGCGGCCAGATTACGAGCGCAGCGCCGACGCATGGGTAGACCGCGGCCGCGCCTGGGAAAGCAGTGGCGCTGACAAAGATGAAGCCGGCGCCAATCAACGCGAGGCCGGTCGCGATTGCCACGGCGCCGAGGCGTTGCGGAAGAGGGGGCAGGAACACGAGCAACGCGCCGAGTGCGAGCTCCCACGCGCGCGGCAGCACCAGATAGAATGCGCCCTTGGGATCCGCGTCGAGCCAGAGCAGGCTCGCGCCGAAACCGATCACAACTGCGGTGCCGATGATGGCGGCGAGGTCGATCCGCTTTCGACCGGTAGCGACGAGGGCCAAGAGCAGCGGCCACGCCAGATAGAATTGCTCCTCGACACCAAGCGACCAAGTGTGAAGGAGTGGCATTAAATCGGAACTTTGGTCGAAATAGCCGGTGTTCGACAGGAAGAAGAAGTTCGAAGCGCCGAATGCCGCGTAGGCGGCGCTGGCGGCCATCGCCTTGTAATCGCCGGGCAGCAAGAGGAACTTGCCGAGCAATAAGACGGTCAACAAAACTACAGCCAACGCGGGCACAATACGTCGAATGCGACGGTCGTAGAAGTTGAGGATAGAGAAGGTGCCGCTTGCGATCTCGCCAGCGAGTTGCTGCGTTATCAGGAACCCGCTGATTACGAAGAAAACATCGACGCCGGTAAAGCCGCCCGGCAGAGCTGCATTGTAATGGAAGGCCAACACAGACAGTACGGCGATGGCCCGCAAGCCATCGATGTCAGCGCGGTATTTCAAGATTAGTGCCCGCCCGTTCTTAACTGGGTGCGGCAACTTACTCGGCACAACCCGCCCGAGCAAGCGCTGACCGTGACCACTAAGACACACCAAGCCGTCTTTCGGGCGGCTTTTTCTTTGAAAGGTGTATCAATGACCGACCTCGCAGCTTGAAGGTGGCGAATGAGGCTCGCTGGGCCAAAGCCAAGCTGACCCGGAACTTTACCGGGAGCGCGCGAGCGCCTTCCTGAAAGCCGAGATGAAGAAAGCCGACGTGACCTACGCCGATTTGGTCAAGCGGCTGAAGAAGCACGGCCTCAAGGATGAGACCGAAGCCGGGATCACGATGAAGGTGAAACGTGGATCGTTTACGGCGATCTTCTTCCTTGCCTGCGTTGCAGCGCTAGAACTTGAACAGGTGGCGCTGGAAGAAATCTAGGCGCGGTCCTAGAGTTGCGGACATGTACCCGCGCTGGATGGAAATCGCTGGATACGTCTCTTGGATACGTCTCTATCGCCATTGTCGGGGTATTGATCTTTCTCGTCGCGGTTTTGGCCGAGGGATTATATGCCGCCATCGGCGAGATTGTCGGCTTGTTGTTGTTATTTGCCATTGCCCGCCTCAGTGCCTCAGTGGGCGCCCTTGGGGAACAAAATGAGCACAGCAATCAAGGGCCGTTTGATCGGCTTAGCCGCGGTTGAGTTTGTAATAGGCGCTATGTGGCTGTTCGGTACTGTCAACCCGGCGGTTTTCGCCGTGCTGACGATTGGTCTGCCGGTACTGGCTCTGATGGTTGCTCTGCCAATAGTGTTGTTGATCCGGTCAAATCGCTCTTCTCAAAACAAGCCGACTTCAAATTTGAACTAGGCCAAGTGCTCCCGCCGGGGTGACACGCTTCTTTTGGCTTGTGGCGTTTGCGCCATAATACCGCGCTTCTAGCGGTGCCGTTAGTGCTTCGGTTCGATATTGATCTTCAAGAATGAAAATGGATCTTTTCTAGCAGCCAGAAGATCCAGGGCTTACGCGGAGGTATTCTAATCGACTGGAACGGGTCAACAGCTGCCGGTTCTACGGCGCGATATATGCGGCCGTTTGTGTTTGGATTACTGTTGTCGCTTGTCGAGAAATAGAGAAAAACCCAATCATCCTTCCGATAGGAAAACCGACCGTGCCCTATGTCTCCAATTTCGATGTCCGCGCAGTGGGCCGGCCCGAGGGGACGGCCATCCTCGGTCAGTTCAAGTCGCGATTGATGGGGTGCTTCAGCTGTATCGGCTATTGCTCGCGAAACGGATGGCTGGTAGCGCCAAGCGTAGCCGCCATAGTACTCGAACGGCCCGTACATGATTGTTGGATCGGTGGGCGGTAGAGTGTCCAGATAGAGCCCGATCGGGATGTATATGACCAGCACCGCGGCGAGCGCGTGCCATTTGTTGATTTTCAGTATCCGCGTCGTCACGTCCTGAAGAGGAGGGTCCACAGGATTTCCAGAGTGGTCCGTAGACGAAAGGCTTTGAATCGTCGGATCAAGTGCCCAAAATGGTCTGCCCCGAAGTTCTTCAGGCGTGTTCATGATCCGTGTCGTCATCTGAGTGCTATGCAAGCTGCGCGATAAGCCAAGTCAGGTACGTTGCGCCGACCGGCGGGAAGAGCATGGCAGAGCTTTTCAATACAACGCCGGCGCATGTGACCCCACTGCACATTTCCCAGTTAGAAAATAAAAATTGTCCTGCCGCAAATAATCCAACTCCGAAGGAAAGTGTCGCTCGCTCGTCCGTTCCTATGGTCGCGTCTGAAATGACGTCAATAGTCTCTCGGACACTATGCTCCAGGAACCACCAAGCCGGCCAAAAGAGTACGCACAAGGTCTGGCGTGCACCTAAGCGTCCTTCGTGCTTGCGGTAGAAGTGCCCCGCCGTGGCCAGTATGCCCAGCGCGTAGATAAGGGAAAATGGCGCGAGCAGCTTGAATGAAGGCATTGTTTTCCACCCCTTGAACAACAATAACTTTGGTCTACCAACACCTGCGCCGGTGGTCCCGTATCCGGCCCGGATTGCTCGTAGCACGATGCAACTTAGAGAAGCATCTCCGTGACGAGAACGGAAAAAATGGCAATTTACTCGCCCCGGTCCCGTTGAGTGGATAGCAGGCGCGGCAGTGGCGCCATCCGGGGGCGCGGCGCTGCAGCTTCCCCGTCTTCCCAAGTCTTCTCCGATCGCTTGTGCTGGGCCGCGGCAATAGACCCTATCAGCACCAGCGCGAGGCCCGCGGCGATCATGAGAGCCGGAACCATCTTCTCCCAATCAAAAAGCAGGGCACTCACTTGATAGCTATTTGGCATCATTTACGGCTTGCGCCCTCGCTTGAAGGCCGAGCAATTGAGCTTGGATCATGCTAATGCGATTGTTGACCTCTGCAATCAATTTGTAGGTTCGGTCCAACTCAATGCTCTGCTGGGCTAGCCGCTGTTGCTCAATTCGACGCAGCTCGAGTGTGGCATCTATCGCTGTCGAGCCCAATTGCCTTCGCTGCACCTCAGACAAGCCAATCGAGATGATATTAATAACGACGGCAGCAGTAACGATAGCTCGCGTAGAAATTGTCATGAACAGTTTCCTTGCCCGAGGCAGAAGATGCGCAATGACGGCAATCGAAGGCAGCAAGCCGATCAGATAGACCACAGCGAACGGTGTGAGCCGGTCGACACCAGCGCTGTATGACATACCGTGTAATTTTAGAGAACGACACCTCAATCAGGATCTCGCCGTGGGGGAGCCTTATCGAGTGACCGCCGGGTACCTCCGTAGAGTTGAAACGACTCCGACAAACCCTGCTCGCGGCCCTCGCGAAAGGCAAATCGATATGTCGCCCGGACGCACAGTGCGAGGATCAAAATCGAAATTGCCGCGAGAATGAGCCAAGTCATCATGCAGGCCAGCCAATGGTAAGGCGTCGACCAACGTCGACGGCAGCTCGAACATAATAGCGGTGAAAGAGTTTTTTTAATATAAGGACTCCTATCCCTTGGCGGAGGCGGTCACTACCGTATTTTTACGGTGAATCAGTGAGCGGGAGTAAGCGTATGAGTGGGCGTGCGACTACTCGAAAAGAGTTTTATTATTGGGCATCGTTGTTGTTCAGTTTCTCTCCCCTCTGGATTCTTGTGGGACTTCTTATCTTTTTCAAATGGTGATTTCTATCTAGTCCGCAGACCCTCTGGTATGCGACCGGTGGTCTCGCTGTTGGGGAGCTCAAGTATTCGTCCGCGGTCAACCTTGGGATCCAAGTCTTCGGGGCGGATCTCGGCGGCACGACTCCGTTCGGCGCGTTCAGCTTTTCAATCGGTGCGGCGGTGAGTAGCACCGATACCCGAGTCGGTTCGATCGGGCGTCGAGCGTAAGTTCACCCGGAATTGGTCGGCGAAGCTCGAATACGCATTTCGGAAGTAAGACTTACTTCGTCGGAACCGCTAACCAGGCGGACGTCAGCTTTCCACAATCATATTCTGCGTGTCGGCTTCAACTATGCGTTCACTCCAACACCGGTCGTTGCAAATACTGAGCTGCGCAGCGCGAACTCCCTTCGATGCCCGACAATCTACCGGGCATTGTTGTTTCTGACCTGGCTCACACCACCTTGGCGTCCCTGAGCTTGGCAATCTCGTCGGAGCCGAAGCCGAACTCTTTCAGCACCTCGTCGGTCTGTTCGCCGAATTCCGGCGGCCGCACCACCATCTTGCTCGGCGTGCGCGACAGCGTCACGGGCTGGCCGACCAGGCGGATGTGGCGGTCTTCATCGTTCGGCACGTCTTGCGCGATGCCGAGATGCTTAACCTGCGCGTCCTCGAACATCTGGTCGATGGCATAGATCGGCCCGCAGGGCACGCCGGCCTCGTTGAGCTCGCGGACCCAGGTCTCGGTCGACTTCGTCACGGTGCACCTCTCGATCTCGGCGTTGAGCGCGTCGCGGTTTTTTGAGCGGGCAGAGGCCGTCGCGTAGTCGGGATGGCCAAAGAGCTCCGGCGCACCGATCGCCTGCGCGCAACGCTCCCAGATCCGCCCACCCGTGGTGGCGATGTTGATGTAGCCGTCCGAGGTCTTGAACACGCCGGTCGGGATGCTGGTCGGGTGGTTGTTGCCGGCCTGCTTGGCCACCTCTCTCTCCATCAGCCAGCGCGCAGCCTGGAAGTCGAGCATGAAGATCTGTGCCTGGAGCAGCGAGGTCTGCACCCACTGGCCCTTGCCGGAGACCTCGCGCTCGAGGAGCGCGGTGAGAATGCCCATGGCGCAGAACAGGCCCGCCGTGAGGTCGGCGACGGGAATGCCGACCCGCATCGGCCCTCCGCCCGGCGCGCCGGTGATCGACATCAGCCCGCCCATGCCCTGCGCGATCTGATCGAAGCCCGGCCGCTTGTGATAGGGGCCGTCCTGGCCGAAGCCGGAGATGCTGCCATAGACGATGCGCGGGTTGATCGCGGCGAGGCTCTCATAGTCGATGCCGAGCTTCCTCTTCACGTCGGGGCGGAAATTCTCGACCACGACGTCGGCCTTGGCGGCGAGGCGCTTGAAAACGGCGAGCCCGCGACCGTCTTTCAGGTTCAGCGTCATGGCCCGCTTGTTGCGGTGCAGATTCTGAAAGTCGGAACCCCGCCGGGGGCCGCCCGGCTGCTCGCCACCGGCATCCTCGGTCAGCGCGTCGATCTTGATGACATTGGCGCCCCAATCCGCGAGCTGCCGCACGCAGGTCGGCCCGGAGCGGACCCGGGTCAGATCGAGCACGGTTAAACGCGACAGGGCTTCCGAGGCATGCGGAAAGGGCATTGTGAAAGGGCTCCGGGACAGATTGCGGGCCTACCATAGCGCCGAAAGACCCTGCGGCAAGCCTGGGCCAGCGCGGATGCCGCCTGTCGAAATGCAATGGCTGGCGCGGTTTGCTGCGCTGCGTGAAGGGATCAGCGCGACAGGCGCTTCAGTTCCGAGCGCGCCTTCTCGGCCAGCGGGTCATCGCCGTAGCGCGCAATGAAAAGCTCAAAGGCCTCCCGCGTTCCTTTCCGGCGGGCGGCTTCGTATTCCTCGGCCACCGCGGCAGCAGGATCGCGGGCCATTGGCATGGTGGGCGAGCGTCCCGCCTTGCCGCTGTCATCCGCATTGGCCTTCTCCACCATGACGGGCAGTCCTCCGAAGGGCGTGTGATTGTATCCGGCGAGCGCCGCAAGGGCGCCAAACAGGCCGGCCGCGAGTGAAGATCGTTTCATGAAACCCTGCAAATTACCGGCGCCGCGGGAACCGAGGTTCTTGCTTGCGCCTCGTATGAGTACGGGGTTTGATAGCTAACCGCGCATTATGGCAGAGGTCCGGGCGCTCTCGCCGCATTTAAACCAAACGTTCAACTCTCTAGCTAGAATCATCTGTTAACGCCTCGCATCGGATGGGCTTGCTGCTTCGGAGTTTCCCTTTGGCTACCGCTGTCACGGTCACCAAGACCAACGACGCCGACATAGACGGCCTGCTGTCGGGCTACAAATGGTCGGGCCCGATAACCTATAGTTTCCCGGATTCGCCCAGCGACTACGCCAATCCGTACGCTGGCGGCAGCAGCGAGCCGACCACGTCGGGCTTTGCCTCGGCGCCGACCCAAATGCAGGCTGCGATCAACTACGCCATTGGATTGATCAACGGCTACGCCAACGCCAACATCCAATACGCGGGCACGAACGGCGCCGACATCATGATCGCGCAATCGCCGTCGGCTAACCCGACTTCCTACGCCTACTACCCCGGCAATTATGCGTCCGGCGGCGACATCTGGTTCGGGACCCAATACAATTACTCGCTCGCCAAGCTTGGCAACTACTATTTCACGACCGCGCTCCACGAACTCGGCCACGCCGTTGGTCTCAAGCACAGCCAGGAGACCGGCGGAGTTGCCAACGTGGCCGTGCCGAGCGCACATGACGACAGCGAATACACCGTCATGAGCTATCGCAGCTATGTCGGGGCGTCCGCGACGAGCGGCTACACCAATGAGGCCTATGGATATCCGCAGACCTTTATGGCCAACGATATCCTCGCGCTCCAGACGATGTACGGCGCGAACTTCACGACCCAGAGCAGCAACACTGTCTACACCTGGAATCCGACCACGGGGCAGGAGTTCATCAACGGTGTCGGGCAGCTCGCGCCCGGCGGGGGCGTCGGCGGCTCGGCCAACCGGATCTACGAGACTGTGTGGGACGGCGGCGGCGTCGACACCTACGATCTGTCGAACTACACGACGAACCTGAGCATCAACCTCAACCCCGGTGCGTCGTCGGTATTCTCCTCCGTTCAACTAGCCTATCTCGGCGATGGCCATTACGCATCGGGCAACGTCTACAACGCCTATCTCTATAACGGCGACGCGCGTTCCTACATCGACAATGCCAACGGCGGGTCCGGCAACGACACGATCTTGGGCAACGCAATTGGCAACGTCCTGAACGGCGGCTCGGGCAACGATACGATCACCGGCGGCGGCGGCAACGACACCATCTTCGGCGGCTCCGGCACCGACACCGCTGTGTATTTGGGCAACAGGGCGAACTACACAGTTAGCTACAACGCAAGTTCGCAGACCTTCACGATAAGCGACCAGCGCGCCGGTTCACCGGAGGGCATTGATAACGTCACTGGCGTTGAGTATTTCCAGTTTGCCGATCGCACGATCGCGGGCTCCTCGGTGATCCCGCCGATCGTCATCGAAGCCGCCGGCTCGACCAAACTGGACCAGATCGGCAGCAACTATTTTCTCGATCCGGTCAGCGGCGGTACGGGCCCATCAGTCAAATATGCCGGGACGCCTTTTGATGCATCCACTCAGGTCGGAGCCTGGACGCCGATCGGGGCGGAGCAGACGGCAAACGGATATCAGATTGCGTGGAAGGTGATCGGTTCGGATCAGTACTTGGTCTGGAACGCCGACAGCAACGGCAACTATGTCTCCTCTGCGACCGCGGTTGTCTCAGGAAGCAGTACAATCCTTGAAGCATTTGAGAGCAGCTTCCATCAGGACCTCAACGCCGACGGCGTGAGCGGCATACCTGCGGCGAGCGTAACCGTGGTCGAAGCCGCCGGCTCGACCAAACTGGACCAGATCGGCAGCTACTATTTTCTCGATGCGGTCAGCGGCGGTACGGGCCCATCAGTCAAATATGTCGGGACGCCTTTTGATGCATCCACTCAGGTCGGAGCCTGGACGCCGATCGGGGCGGAGCAGACGGCAAACGGATATCAGATTGCGTGGAAGGTGATCGGCTCGGATCAGTACTTGGTCTGGAACGCCGACAGCAACGGCAACTATGTCTCCTCTGCGACCGCGGTTGTCTCAGGAAGCAGTACAATCCTTGAAGCATTTGAGAGCAGCTTCCATCAGGACCTCAACGCCGACGGCGTGAGCGGCATACCTGCGGCGAGCGTAACCGTGGTCGAAGCCGCCGGCTCGACCAAACTGGACCAGATCGGCAGCTACTATTTTCTCGATGCGGTCAGCGGCGGTACGGGCCCATCAGTCAAATATGCCGGGACGCCTTTTGATGCATCCACTCAGGTCGGAGCCTGGACGCCGACCGGGGCGGAGCAGACGGCAAACGGATATCAGATTGCGTGGAAGGTGATCGGTTCGGATCAGTACTTGGTCTGGAACGCCGACAGCAACGGCAACTATGTCTCCTCTGCGACCGCGGTTGTCTCAGGAAGCAGTACAATCCTTGAAGCATTTGAGAGCAGCTTCCATCAGGACCTCAACGCCGACGGCGTGAGCGGCATACCTGCGGCGAGCGTAACCGTGGTCGAAGCCGCCGGCTCGACCAAACTGGACCAGATCGGCAGCTACTATTCTCTCGATGCGGTCAGCGGCGGTACGGGCCCATCAGTCAAACATGCCGGGACGCCTTTTGCTGCATCCACTCAGGTCGGAGCCTGGACGCCGACCGGGGCGGAGCAGACGGCAAACGGATATGAAATTGCTTGGAAAGTTTCGGGCGCCGATCGGCATACCGTTTGGAACACGGACAGCAGCGGCAACGCCATCTCGGATACTATTGGTGTGGTGTCCGGAAGTAGCGCCGCGCTGGAACACTTGGAGCCAAATGTCCAACAGCACTTGGATGGCAACGGAGTGATTGGCATTTCCACGCTTATGATTGCTGTAACCGGCCAGACATCGGTGACTCCATGTCCTGCATCGCAAGGGGCCTGGATCGCAGCTAGCAATGATAGTTTCGTATTTCACCGGGACATCGATGGGGGCGGTGTAGTGAATGCCGGAAGCGCGGAAATTGTCGCACCTGATGGATTTTCTTTGGTCACTACCTGTAAACAGCTGATGGAGCTCTTGCATGAAACGCCGAGCGATCAATCCCACGCCATGTCCGAGTTAGGGAGCGATTTTCATGATGCCGTCATGGGGCGGGATACAACCAACGTACGTATGGCCGACCTGAACACGGGCTACTTCATTGTCCATTAGGCCGTGTGGACAGTTGCCTTAGCCAGAGCGGAGCGGTAGCGATCGTTAAGATGGCGAAGTAATTTCGGGCGGTTTTTCGTAGCGCGTTGCGACGCGCCTGAACCGCTGCAGTTTTGAGAAGCAGCGTTCGATCACGTGACGCTCGGCATGGAGAGGCTTGTTGAACGGATGTTTGATTGCCCATGAGGGGGCGCGATGGCTTGTGTGCCTTTTGCGCCGATGGTTGGGCTTGAGGCGCTTCGCCAGCTTGACCTGCCGTTAGACCGATGGCCGTTCTGCTGCGCGCGCTCGCGTCAGCGCGCGGCTACGACAATTGGCGTACAGGCGCGTCCTGGGATGCGACCGGGCTCGAACCCGGTCACTTCTCGTTCTATCTCTGCATCATCCGGCAGCCTCTACGGCCTCACGGCGGTCCTTGCGCGGCGGCCGAGAGACCTTCGCCACGCGCGCAGGCCCGCCGTGTGATGACGGTGCTCGAGCTGGCGCACGCAGTGAGCCCGGAACGTGCCTGGGTCAGATCGAGCATGCCGAAGCCCGACAGGGCTCGGGATGTGGCGGAAAGGGCATTTAGATACCTCTTGTTTGAACGGGCGGCTTTGGGTCTGTGCTTATCTGCTTTAGAATTTTGACAGGCCTTTCCAATTGTTGCTTGAACGACAAGCCAGGCCGCAAGCAACCAGCATGGTTCCGTGGAGATCGGCTCGTGCCTTTGCTGCGGCCCTGGCCTGGTCCCACGGCTCCCCGCCGTCTGCCAACCCTCGACAATCACCGCGCCGGCTGCTAGCCCGTCGTCATGCCGAATGGGTTTTGCCCTTACGGAAGAGGCACTTGAGGCGTATCGGAGCGATGGACCGAAAGCGGGCATGGCGGTGAAAAAGGGTCCATCCCATCTGCTCGGTAACTCGGCATGGAACGCGACCGCCTTCGCGGTTGCGGTGCTGCTGAACCTCGCGATCCTGCCGTTCGTGATTTTCCGGCTCGGTCTCGCCGCGTTCGGCGTTGCGGGTCTGGTGACGGCCTGTGTCGCGCCGGCGCTGATGTTCAGCAATGCGCTCGGCCTTTCGACGGCGCGGGAGCTCGCGCAAAGGCTGGAACCGTCCGACCACGACCAGGCGCGGCGATTTTTCGCGACCGCTCTCGCGCTTGCCATCGTCCTTGGCGGCCTGATCGCGGCGTTGCTTGCCTTTGCCGGCGCGCCGCTCGCACGGCTGGGATTCCACCTCGGCGGCCCGGCCGCCGACGACCTCGGGCTCGCCTTCGCATTGGCGGGCGCCGGTTGGCTGTTCCAGTGCCTGTTCGCCGTCTTCCTCTCGCTGTTCACGGCGCGTCAGGACTATCGGCGGATCGCGTCGATCAGCATCACGGGCACGGTGGTGACGACGATGTCGATGCTGCTGCTGATCCCGCACGCACCGCGCGCCTCGACCTTCATCGGCTGTCAGGCCTTGGGCTTCGCAACCAATCTCCTGATGGTCGTCGCCTGGTCGCGACGCGCAATCAGTGACTGGCTGGCACGGCCGGCGCTCGATCGCGGCGCGTTGCGTGCACTGGTGAAGCTTGGCGGCTGGCAGGTCGCGGCGCAAAGCGGCGCGCTGTTCGCAGGCCAGGCGGACCGTTATCTGCTCGGCGCGCTGCTGCAACCGCAATTCGTCGGCTTCTACAGCGTCGCGCAGCGGCTGGAGGAGGCTGTCTATATCGGTGTGCTGAAGATCGGCGAGATCTTGTTCCCGTTCTTCAGCACCCTGCAGAGAGAGGATGACGATCGCAAGGTCGACCTCCTGCTTCGCTCGTCCTGGATTCTCAATGTGCTTGCCGCGAGCGCGCTGGGTGGCCTGATCCCGGTCGCAGGCGCATTGCTGCATCGATGGACCGGCGCCGAGGTCGCCGCCGAGGCCCAGCTGGTGCTGGTGGTGCTTGCGATCAGCGGAATATTGGGGTCCAGCGCCAATGTGTTTGCGTTCTATCTGCTGTCGCAGGGGCGCTCCAGTTCCAACGCGCTGATCTCGCTCGTCACGGGCATCTTCACGCTGGCGACCAGCGCCATTGCGCTGCCGTATTTCGGCTGGCAGGCGGCCGGCTGGAGTTCCTGTGTCGGGATGGTTGCGCAGATGGTGATCACGGTGCTGCTGTTGCGGCGTACCTTCAGGCTTTCGGGGATGTGGTCACGGATGCTGCATTTCGTCCTGATCCCGCTCGGGACGGGGATCGCCGTTGCGCTGGCGCTGCGCTCGCAGCTCGGCCATGTGTCATTCGACCAGGCGCCGTCATGGTGGTATGTGGTGTCGCTGTACGGTATGTCGGCGGCGGCGATCTTTGTTGCCGCCGTTGCCGTGTCGCAACTGGGTCCCTACCGCGCCGTCTGCTGGCGCGATCTCCACGTCATCATCACTCGCTTCTTGCCCTTCAAGGCCGTCTAGACATGTGCGGTATCGCAGGCATCGTCAATCTGCGCGGCGCTCCCGTGGAGCCGGCTGACATCTCGCGGCTCACCAATTTGATCGCGCATCGCGGTCCGTTCGGCGAGGGCACCTGGTTCAATGCCAAGCGAAACGTCGCCTTCGGCCATCGCCGGCTCGCCATCATCGATCCAGGCGAGGGTGGCTATCAGCCGATGGCATCAGGCGACGGCCGCCATGTGATCGTCTACAATGGCGAGATCTACAACTTCCTCGAATTGCGCCGCGAACTCGAGGCGAAGGGCGCAGCCTTTCGCAGCCAGTCCGATACCGAAGTGATCCTTGCCGCCTGGCAGGCTTGGGGCGAGGACATGCTGCTGCGCTTCAACGGCATGTGGGCGCTGGCGATCTACGACACGGCCACGGATGATCTGTTCCTGGCGCGCGATCGCTTCGGCATCAAGCCGATGCTGTATGCGCTGTCATCCGAGCGGTTCGTGTTCGCGTCCGAGCAGCGGGCGCTGGCGCGGAGCGGGCTGGTTGAGAGGTCGCTCGATATTGACGTGGCGCGGCGGCTGTTGCTTGATCCGTTCGGGATCGAAGGCAGCGAGCGGACGCTGTTCGCGCAACTGCGCCGCCTGCAGGGCGGCCACTGCATGTGGTTGCGCCAGGGGCGTGTGCAGGTGCGCCGCTGGTGGCGGACCGTGGACCATCTGCCGGCGATTCCGGATACCGAGGCCGAACGGGTCGGACGCTTTCGCGACCTGTTTCAGGATTCCGTCGCGCTGCGGATGCGCAGCGACGTTCCGATCGGGACCTGCCTGTCCGGCGGCTTCGATTCGTCCGCGGTGATCTGCGCCATGGCGACCCATGAGAAAGCCGGCATGGGGCCGCGTGACTCGACCGCCTGGCGGCACGCCTTTGTCGCGACCTTTCCCGGCGCCAGCAATGACGAGCGGCCGATGGCGGAGGAAGCGGCCGCGTGGGCCGAGGTGGCACCGAGCTTCCTCGAGATCGGGCGCTCCGACGCGCTCACCGACCTTGACCGCATCCTCGACGACAATGACGACGTCTATATCGGACTGCCGAGCGCGCCGTGGTTGATCTATCGCGAACTCCGGCGCCAGAACGTCACCGTGTCACTCGACGGCCACGGCGCGGACGAATTGATGGGCGCCTACCTGCAGGAGGGACAGTCGGCCGCATTCCGGATCCGGAACGCAGCAGCCGCGCTCACCTCACGATCGCAGCTGGCGCAACGCGGCATCGACTTCCTGCGCGCGCAGATGATCAGGCGCGAGGGGCACTACTTCCTGCGCGGAGGCGCTACGGCCGCGCCCGCGCCGCTGCCGCTGGTCGCCGAGGATGACGAATTGCCTGATACATGGGGTGCGTTGAACCGGCGCCTGTACCGCATGTTCCATTCGACCACGCTGCCCACCATCCTGCGCAATTTCGACCGGCTCTCGATGGCGCACGGGATCGAGGTCCGCATGCCGTTCATGGACTGGCGGCTGGTCACCTACACGATGGCGCTGCCGGAAACGAGCAAGTCGGCAGACGGCCTGACCAAGGTGGTGGCGCGGCAGGCGATGGCGAACCTGATGCCCGAAAGCATCCGCACCGCGCGCCGCAAGGTAGGCTTCAACTCGCCGATGCCGGAATGGCTGAACGGGCCATTGGCGGGCTGGACAGCAGAGCTGCTCGAGCGGAATGTTCCGGCATTTGCCGAGTTCGTCGACGAAACGCCCCTTCGAAAGGCGGTCGGCCGCTTGACGGCGTCGCAGAGCTGGGATTGGAAGAGTGTCGGCCGGATCTGGCCTTATCTGAACATGAAATGGATGTTGGCAAGGTCCGCGTAACCAATGCGTCTGTTCCAGAATAGCGGTCTCTATCCGTCCTATTTGCCGAGGCTGAACCAGCTCGCGGCAAAGGCGTCAAGTTTCGACGCGCGCCGCGACGTGTTTCTGCACGATCGGTTTGGCGCCGCGCATTTTCTCAAGCCCGTGCTCGACGGCGCAGCTGAAGCCTTCTTCACGAATGGCGACGATGAAGTGCTGCAGCGCCAGTGGGCGCGTGAGCAGGGCATGAAGGAATCGCCGACGCTCGAGGCCATTCTGCTCGCGCAGATCGAGCATCATAGAACCGAGGTGTTCTACAATCTCGATCCGGTGCGCCATCCGAGTGCGTTTGTCGCCAAGCTTCCCGGCTGCGTGAAGAAGACGCTGTGCTGGCGCGCCGCGCCTTCCGGAAATGCTGATCTCACCGCCTATGGCGCGGTGCTTGGAAACTTCCCCTCGATCCTCGAGGCGTGGCGCAGCAAGGGGTGCCGGGCGGAGCTCTTCTTTCCCGCGATCGACCCCGTCATGGAGCAGTACGGCCACGGCGAACGGCCGATCGACGTGGCGTTTGTCGGTGGATATTCGCGGCATCATAGCGCGCGGGGCAGAACCCTCGAACAGGTTGCGGCCCTCGCTGGTGACCGCAACGTCGTGTTCTGCCTCGATGCGTCGCGGCTGACGCGGCTTGCCGAAAGCGCGGTCGGCCGCTTGCTGCCGTTGCACAAGCACCGGCGGCCCGACGCCATCGCGCGCATCGCAAGGCTGCCGCTGTTCGGCCGGGACCTCTACGAGCTGTTCGGATCAGCGAAGATCGTGCTCAACGGCGCAATCGACATGGCCGGCAAGGATCGCGGCAATATGCGCTGCTTCGAGGCGATGGGGTGCGGGGCGCTGCTCGTGTCGGATGCGGGCAACTATCCGGAGGGAATGGATCCAGGGCAGACGATTGTGACCTACGAGGCGGGCAATGACTGCCTCGCCCAGATCGAGAATAGCCTGCGGAACTGGGATGACATGAAGGCCAAAGCCGAGCGGGGGCGGCGAGCGGTGGGAGATTTGTATAGCAAAGAGCGCCAGTGGGTTCTATTTGAAAACCTCTTGGAGCGCATCTAGGAGCAGGCATGCACGTTGACGGTCTCGTTTTCAAAATCAAGGAGATGGCTGACGCGCTTGCATTGCCTGTCTACTTTGCGAGAGGCGGTCGGCCCTGGTCGGTCGGCTATTTTACGCGCAAGAAGAACGCCATTCAGACTGCAATCGACACGGCCGCCGTCCGATCGGGTCGCCCGCTGCCCGAGACATTTGGCATCGGCATCGATGAACGAGTCGTCGAATATCCATGGCTGTTCGACCGGTTGCGCCGCGATGGTGTCCCACTGGGACGAATGCTTGATGCGGGATCGACGCTGAATCACGAATACATTCTCGGCCGCGATCCGTTGCGCAAGGCGGATCTCACGATCATGACGCTGGCACCGGAGAAGCGGTGCTACTGGTATCAGGGCTACTCCTACGTCTTCGGAGATTTTCGCAAGACGAGGTTCGAGGATAGTGCCTTCGACACCATTATCAGCATATCCACGCTGGAGCATGTCGGGCTGGACAACACCATGCTCTACACTGATGATCCGGCCAAATCCGAAACCAACAAGCATGGCTTTGCCGATGCGATGCGTGAGTTTCGACGGATCATGGCTCCCGGCGGACGCTGCCTGATCACGGTGCCATACGGGCGATATGAGAATTTCAAGTGGTTTCAGGTCTTCGACCGGGCGATGATCCAGGCCTTGATCGACGCCTTTGCGCCTTCGTCCCACGAGCTCGAATTCTTCGGCTATGACAAGAGGGGCTGGCGTCGGGCAACGGAGGCCGATGTTGCGAATGCGACTGCATTTGACCCGCATAGCGGACGCGGTCGGCTCGACGACAGGGCGGGCTGTGCGCGTGCTATTGCCTGCATCGAGTTGATCAGATGAATCTCGATTACTGGCTGCAGCGGATACTGGGGCGCGCGACCTGTCGCCTTGGGTCGCATGCCAGGCTGATGCCGACTGCACGCATCCGCAATATTCGCGGTGACAGCGACTGCATCGTCATCGGTTCGAACAGCATTATCCGGGGCGAGCTCTTGACGTTCGCCCATGGCGGGCTGATTGAAATCGGATCATGGTGCTATGTCGGGGAGAATTCGCGGATATGGTCCGCTGGATCGATCCGTATTGGAGACCGGGTTCTGATCGCGCACGACGTCAACGTCTTCGACAATCTGACCCATCCCGTGGACCATGTGGCGCGGCACCGGCAGATTCAGGAGATGTTTACTAGGGGCCATCCGCGTCAACTGGATCTCGATGAGCGCCCTGTCGTGATCGACGACGATGCCTGGATCGGGGCAGGCGTATTCCTGATGCGGGGTGTTCGGATCGGTGCCCGCGCGATTGTGGCGGCCGGTTCGGTCGTCACCGCAGACGTTGCCGAGGACAAGGTCGTCGCCGGCAACCCGGCGCGTGTTGTAAGATCAGTCCTTGAAACTTAGTTTGGCTGGGTCAAACGCATGATCGTCTGGATTACAGGCGCAAACGGGTTCATCGGCCGCCATCTCGTGCACGAGTTGGCGGGGGCGGGCCATGCGGTGCATGGCATCGGACACGGAGCGCTTGACGCAACGGAAGCCCGGCGGCTCGGTTTGCGAAGCTGGATCAACGGTGAAATCGATGCGGCCAATCTCGATGCGCTGGCGGCGGCGCACGGGCTGCCGACGCATCTCGTTCATCTCGCCGGCGGATCGTCGGTAGGCATCTCGATCGAGCGGCCGTTCGAGGATTTCTCGCGCACCGTCGCGAGCACCGCGCGGCTGCTGGAATGGCTGCGCGGATCCGCGCGGGACTGCGCCGTGATCGCGGCGTCGAGTGCGGCCGTCTACGGGGCCGATCATTTCGGCCCGATCGCTGAAAGCGCCACCGCAACTCCGGTGTCGCCCTATGGGCAGCACAAGTTCATGATGGAGCAATTGTGCCGGAGCTACGCGCAGTCATTCGGTATCCGCTGCACGATCGTGCGGCTGTTCTCTGTCTATGGACCCAATTTGCGTAAACAGCTGCTCTGGGACATCTGCTCGCGGCTGCAGGCCAAGGAGCAGACGCTCACGCTTGGCGGGACCGGCAACGAGATTCGTGATTGGACCGACGTTCGCGATGTCGCGAGGTTGCTTGTCGGTGTGGCGGAACCGCCGCCGCAGGAGACCTTCCGGGTCATCAATGGCGGTTCGGGCCGCGGGACAAGCGTTGCCGACATCGCAGCCGGCCTCGTCCGCCAGTGGGGCAGCAGCGCCGTCGTGCGACACTCCGGCGTAAGCCGGCCCGGTGATCCCGTCAGCCTGCTGGCCGACGATGCAATGCTGCGCCAGATCGGGTTCGATTGGTGCATTCCGCTCGATCAGGGCCTTGCCGATTACGTGGCCTGGTTCAAGGGGCAGGCTTCGTGACGCCCCGCCCGTTGCGGTTCGCGTTCAGTCACATTTCGCGACGGCTATGGGCCGGCGGCTACAATTATCAGCGCAATCTGTTTGCGGCGCTTGCCAGGTTTCTGCCCGGCGAATTTGTTCCGATCGTCTTTGCCGGGAACAGGGCCGAGGAGAATGAGCTCGCGGAGCTTGCCGCAATACCGGGTGTCGAGGTCGTTCGATCGGAAGCATTCGATGGACAGCCAGGGTTGGCCGCGGCACTCGGGATCGGTCTGGATCGGGGAGCCGCGGCGGCGTTTCGAGGCGCCGGGATTGATGTCGTCGTCGAATCGGCACGTTTCTTTGGTTGGCGGCTCGCGCATCCGGCAGTGGCGTGGATTCCGGATCTGCAGCACCGCTCGCTGCCGCAACTGTTTCCAACGACGGCACGCTGGCGCCGCGAGCTTGGCTTTCGCATGCAAATCGCCTCGGGCCGAACCATCATGCTGAGCAGCGAGAGCGCGCTGCGTGATTTCAAGGCCTACTATCCAGGCGCAAGAAACAAGGTCTGCGTCGTTCGCTTCGCGACCCAGCCACCGGCCGCGTTCCTGAACACCGACCCGTCGGACGTAATCGCGGAATATAATCTGCCGGCGAACTATTTCTACCTGCCCAATCAGTTCTATCGCCACAAGAACCACCAGCTCGTCGTCGACGCCTTGACGATCCTGAAGGGGCGGGCGATCGACGTGGTGATCTGTGCATCCGGCAGCAAGGAAGACCGGCGCGAGCCGGGCTACTATGATCTGGTAAACTCCGAGATCCAAAAGCGCGGCCTTGAAGCGCAGTTTCGCCACCTTGGCGTTATCCCGCTGCCGCATGTCTACGCGCTGCTGCGCGCTTCAACAGCCCTGATCAACCCATCGCGCTTCGAGGGCTGGAGCACGACCGTCGAGGAGGCGAAGTCGTTTGGCGTTCCAGTGATCCTGTCGGATATCGACGTGCACCGCGAGCAGACCTCAGGTGCCGCCCGCTATTTCGGCGTCGATGACCCGGTCTCGCTGGCGGATCATCTGATGCAGATTTCGGAGATGAATAGCCCTCCGACGGTACGAAACATTGTCCCGCATCAGGACGACAATGTCCGTGCGTTCGCGCGAAGCTTTTCGGACGCTATCCGGCAAACCGCCGTGAGTTGAAGGCCAGCTTCCTGGGGGCGGCAAGACGTGACCCCACGCTACCTCATAAGCGACCACCATGATCGCCGAGCCGGCCATCGACGCTGCTAAGCTTCGCAATTCAGGAAGATAGTACGCATCCGGCGTAGGCCGCAGGCTGGTTGGATCATTCCCGTTGCCAGCGCGTGAGCAGCTTGGGGTTTTCCTTGTAGAACCTGACGAGCTCGATCAGGTTTTCGATGCCAAAGTCGGTGAACGCCTGAACACCATCTTCGCCGACGCCATAGACCCAGATCAGGCCGTCCTCGATTTCCATTTCGATGGCAATGTCGCGCAGCCAATCTTCGTCTTCACCGAGGTCCTTTGCAACCTGGGTTATGATGGTGACGTGATGAACCTTGTTGACGTGCGTGGTCATGCCGCTCGAGCA
>NZ_JAGKJL010000036.1:0-96342 GCF_020329495.1 Bradyrhizobium australafricanum
GACCGGATCTACCGCGGAAATCAACTCCTCGACGCGCTCTCAGACTGCGGTCCATGGACTGTCGAGATCGTCGAGCGGCCTCAAGGCGTCAAAGGCTTCCAGCTTCTGCCGAGGCGGTGGGTGGTTGAACGCACATTCGCTTGGTTCGGCAGATGCCGCCGCCTCGCCAAGGACTTCGAGGCGACGGTGGCAACCGAAGCTGCCTGGCTGCTGATTGCACACATCAGGCTCCTGACCCGCAGACTCGCGGCTGCAGCTAAGGTTGGGTGATTTATGAGTCAGACTCTCAGGATGACGGGACAGGCGTGTACGCTTCTTACGATTCGATCTACGCCGCCGGCTTCGCCGCCTGGTCCTCGCTCGCCAGCAGATGCAGCAGCGCGCTCTTGATCGCGGCCTGCCGGGTCGGTGCCGTGATCTGGGCGCCGAGCAGGTCGGTGACATAGAACACGTCGCGGGCACGTTCGCCGAAGGTCGCGACATGGGCCGATGCGATGTTGAGGTTGAGCTTTGAGATCGCGGTGGTGAGCTGGTAGAGCAGGCCGGGCCGGTCGAGCCCGGAGACCTCGATCACGGTGTAGCGGTCGGACCACTGGTTGTTGATGGTCACCTCGGGTTCGACGATGAACGGCCGCGCCTTGCTGCGGACGGTGCGCTTGGCGACCGCCTCGGGCAGCCGCAGCTTGCCTTCCAGCACGTGCTCGATCATCTCGCCAATTCTGGTGGCGCGGCGGCCCTCGTCCTCGTCGCGGTCGTATTCGCGCGAGATCGAGATGGTGTCGAGCGCGCGGCCGTCGGTCGTGGTGTAGATCTGGGCGTCGACGATGTTGGCGCCGGCCGACGCGCAGGCACCCGCGATGATCGACAGCAGCCACGGATGGTCGGTCGCCAGGATCGTCAGCTCGGTGACGGCGCGGACCTCGTCGAAGCCGACATTGATCGCAAGCTTGTGGCCGGCCTGCTCGCTGGCGCGGATGAAGCGGGCCTGGCGGATCTTGCGCGCCAGCTCGACCTTGAGCCAGTAGGCCGGATAGTGCCGGCCGATATAGGCGTTGAGCTCCGCCTCCGGCCATTCGGTGAAGGCGCGGCGGAATTCGGCTTGCGCCACCGCGATGCGCTGGGCGCGGTTGACCTCGGAGAAGCCGCCGGTCAGCACCGGTTCGGTCTCGTAATACAGCGTGCGCAACAGCTGTGCCTTCCAGCCGTTCCACACGCCCGGGCCGACGCCGCGGATGTCGGCCGTGGTCAGGATCGTGAGCAGCTTCATCTGCTCGACCGACTGCACCACGGCGGCGAAATTCTCGATGGTCTTGCGGTCCGACAGGTCGCGCGATTGCGCCACCGTCGACATCGTCAAATGCTCCTCGATCAGCCACGCCACCAGCTCGGTGTCGGCCGCCGAGAAGCCGAGCCGCGGGCACAGCCGCCGCGCCACCTTGGCGCCGGCGATCGAATGATCCTCAGGTCGGCCCTTGGCGATGTCGTGCAGCAGCGTCGCGATATAGATCACCGGGCGGTGCTCGGGGCGGATCTTGCGAAACAGGTCGCTGGCGACCGTGAACTCCTCGTTGCCGCCGCGCTCGATGTCCTGCAGGAAGCCGATGCAGCGGAGCAGATGCTCGTCCACCGTGTAGTGGTGGTACATGTTGAACTGCATCATCGACACGATCTTGCCGAAGGCGCGGATGAAGTGGCCGAGCACGCCGGTCTCGTTCATCCGCCGCAGCACGATCTCCGCATTGTCGGAGGTCAGGATCTCCATGAACAAGCGGTTGGCTTCGTCGTTCTCGCGCAGCTGGGTGTTGATCAGCTTGAGCGAGCGCGTCACCGTGCGCATCGCATCGGGATGGAAGGCAAGGTTGTTCTGCTGCGCGAGGCGGAAGATCCGGATCAGATTGACCGGATCGTGCTTGAAGACGTCGGGCGCGGCGAGGTTGATGCGGTTGTTGTCGACGATGAAGTCGTCGCTGCCGTTAACCCGCCGCCGCTTGGTGCCGGGTCGCAGCCGCGCCACCATCCGGCTCAGCACCGGCGCCGGCTTGTTGTGCTCTTCCTCGAGCTTGGCGCACAGGATCGCGGTGAGGTCGCCGACGTCTTTCGCGATCAGGAAGTAGTGCTTCATGAAGCGCTCGACGTCCTGCATGCCGGGATGCGAGGTGTAGCCGAGGCGGACCGCGATCTCGCGCTGCATGTCGAACGACAGCCGCTCCTCGGCGCGTCCGGCGAAGAAGTGCAGATTGCAGCGCACCGACCACAGGAAGTCGGCGCAGCGGCGGAAGGTGCGGTATTCCTGCGCGTCGAACACGCCGCGTTCCAGCAGCTCGTCGGTCTCGCGCACGCGGTAGACGTATTTGGCGATCCAGAACAGCGTGTGCAGGTCGCGCAGCCCGCCCTTGCCGTCCTTGACGTTGGGCTCGACCAGATAGCGCGACTGGCCGGCGCGGCGATGCCGCTCCTCGCGCTCGGCAAGCTTGGCGGTGACGAATTCCGACGCGGTGCCCTGCACCACCTCCTTGTCGAAGCGCTCGACCAGCTCGTCATAAAGCGGTTGGTCGCCGGTCAGGAATCTGGTCTCCAGGATCGCGGTGCGGATCGTCATGTCGCCGCGCGCCTGACGGATCGATTCATCGACCGAGCGGGTGGCGTGGCCGACCTTCAGCCCCATGTCCCAGAGGCAATAGAGAATGGCTTCGGCGACCTGTTCGCCCCAGGCGGTCTGCTTGTAGGGCAGGATGAACAACAGATCGATGTCGGACTCCGGCGCCATCAGCCCGCGGCCATAGCCGCCGGTCGCCACCACGGCCATGCGCTCGGCGCCCGAGGGGATCGGCGAGTGATAGAGGTGGCGGGTCGCCGCCGCATAGAGGATGCGGATGATCTCGTCCTGCACGAAGCAGAGCCGTTCGGCGCAGCGCCGGCCGTGACGGTCCTTAAGCAGCAGCGCCTGCGCCGTGGCGCGCGCCGCGATCAGCTCGGCCTTGAGCAGCTGCGCCATCGCGGCACGGAACTGGTCCTCGCGGCCGGCATGCCGTTCGGCAAGCGCATTCACCGCCGCGGTGATCCGCTCGGTCTCGAAACGATCATCCGCTTCAGGGCGGGCCTCGGCTACGACGCTGTCCATAGGTTCATCCGATATCGGACGGAGCCGTTGCTGTCACTGACCAAAGTATAACGACAGCAGCTCCATGCTTTCATGGCGGCGCTTCGAGCAAGATCGTTCTCGCGCCATCCCGTAAAGGGTAGAGATTTTCTCGTTGACCGCAAGGCTAACTCATTGAAATAAAAGATTGTTTCTTAAAGCTGATCGAGGGGGTCGACGAATGCAAAAATTTTCCCGGCGCACGTTCGCTGCGCTGCTCGCGGTCTCGACCTTGCTGCCCGGCGCGGCGCGCGCCGCCGACGCGCTGAAGGAGATCCGGATCGACTGGGCGACCTACAATCCGGTGTCGATGGTCCTGAAGCAGAAGGGCCTGCTGGAGAAGGAGTTCGCCAAGGACGGCATCAACATAGTCTGGGTGCAGTCGGCCGGCTCCAACAAGGCGCTCGAATTCCTCAACGCCGGTTCGATCGATCTCGGCTCGACGGCGGGTTCAGCCGCGCTGGTTGCGAAGATCAACGGCAACCCGATCAAGTCGATCTATGTCTATTCGCGTCCCGAATGGACGGCCCTGGTCACGACCAAGGACTCCAGGATCGCGTCCGTCGCCGACCTCAAGGGCAAGCGCGTCGCGGTGACGCGTGGCACCGATCCGCACATCTTCCTGGTACGTGCGCTGCTCGGCGCCGGCCTCACCGAAAAGGACATCACGCCGGTGCTGTTGCAGCACGCCGACGGCAAGACCGCGCTGATCCGCGGCGATGTCGACGCCTGGGCCGGTCTCGATCCGATGATGGCGCAGGCGGAGGTCGAGGACGGCGCAAAGCTGTTCTACCGCAAGGCGGAAGCCAACACTTGGGGCATCCTCAATGTGCGCGAGGAGTTCCTGAAGGCGCATCCGGATATCGTCCGCCGCGTGCTCGCGACGTATGAGGAAGCGCGGAAATATTCGCTGGCCAACTATGACGAGCTGAAGAAGACCTTCATCGCCGTCACCAAGCTGCCGGACGCCGTGGTCGACAAGCAGCTCAAGGAGCGCACCGAGCTGACCCACAGCCGGATCGGCAGTGCCCAGCGCGAATCGATCCTCGCCGCCGGCCTCGCCTTGCAGCAGGCGGGCGTGATCGACGCCAAGACCGACGTCAAGGCCGCGCTGGATTCCTTGGTCGACGATCAGGTCCCGCTGCCCACCAACTAACCTTCGTCGTTAACCTAACCTTCGTTGTCCCGGGCAAGCGAAGCGCGACCCGGGACCCATCACCACAGGGCTTTATTGTTGAACAAGGCTGTGGCCCCAGCTCGCTTGATTACCACGCTCTGTGGTTATGGGTCCCGGCCTTCGCCGGGACGACGTGGGTGGAGTTGGACTGGCCCCACCTTGCAATCCCGCCGGAAGAATAGTTCTTGCTATGGCCATGACCGTTGACCTGCCTGCGCTGGAACAGACGGCCCCGCCCGGTGCACCTGCGCGACGGTCGCGTTATGCGCGTCCGGTGCTCGGGCTCGTGCTGCCGGTTGCGCTGGCGCTGGGCTGGGAACTCGTCGTCTCTCTCGGCTATTCCAACGGCCGCCTGGTGCCGCCGCCGTCAAAGGTGTTCGAGACCATCATTGAGCTTGCCAAGAGCGGCGAGCTGTCGCGCCATATCCTCGCGACGCTGTGGCGGGTCGGCGCAGGCTTTGCGCTTGGCGTCGTCGCCGGGACCATCATGGGCGCGATCTCCGGCTACTGGGATTTCGCCAAGCGGCTGCTTGATCCGACGGTTCAGGCGTTGCGCGCGATCCCCTCGCTCGCCTGGGTGCCGCTGTTCGTGCTCTGGCTCGGCATCTTCGAGACCTCGAAGGTCGCGCTGATCGCGGTCGGCGTGTTCTTTCCGATCTATCTCGGCGTGATGGGCGCAATTCTGTCGGTCGATCGCAAGGTCGTCGAGGTCGGGCGCGTATTCCGCCTGTCCGGACCCGCCATGATCCGTCGCATCCTGTTGCCCGCCGTGCTGCCGGCCTATGTGGTGGCGCTGCGGGTCGGGCTCGGTTTGGGGTGGATGTTCGTGGTCGCGGCCGAATTGATCGGCGCCTCCGAAGGCCTCGGCTACCTTCTGCTCGACGGCCAGCAACTCGGCAAGCCGGCGCAGATCCTCGCCGCGATCGTGATCTTCGCGATCCTCGGCAAGCTGACCGACTGGCTGATCGAGGTCGCGGCCGCGCCGCTGCTGCGCTGGCAGGATGCGTTCGGCGCGCGGGGAGGGCAGTAATGCTCGCGCTCAAAGCAGTCGGCAAGACCTATCCGAACGGCGTCCACGCGCTGGAGCGGTTCTCGGCCGAGATTGCACCCGGCGAGATCATCGCGATCATCGGCGGCTCCGGTTGCGGCAAGTCGACGCTGCTGCGCGCCATCGCCGGCCTCGACCGCGCCAGCACAGGCAGCGTGACGCTCGACAATGCGGTGATATCATCGCCGCACGCCAAGATCGGGATCATCTTCCAGGAGCCGCGGCTGCTGCCCTGGCTCAGCGTCGCCGACAATATCGGCTTCGGCCTCGCCGACCTTCCGGCCGAGGCGAGGCGCGCGCGCGTCGTGGCGGCGCTCGCCCGCGTCGGCCTTGCCGACAAGGCCGCGGCCTGGCCGCGCGAATTGTCCGGCGGCCAGGCGCAGCGGGTCGCGATCGCCCGCGCCTTGGTGCCGCAGCCCGAAGTGCTGCTGCTCGACGAGCCGTTCTCGGCGCTCGATGCCTTCACGCGGCGCGATCTGCAGGATCATCTGCTCGATCTGTGGGCCGACACGCGGCCGACCCTGATCCTGGTCACCCACGACGTGGACGAGGCCGTGGTGCTCGCCGACCGCGTGCTGGTGATGCGGCCGCGGCCGGGCCGGCTGTTCGAGGAGATTACCATCAACCTGGCGCGGCCGCGCGACCGCAAATCGGAGCTGTTCGACACTTTCAAGCGCCGCGTGCTGACCGCGCTCGACCGCTCGCTCGACCGTTCGGTGCGGGACGTCACGGACAAATCGAGCGCCGGCGAGGCGATGTGGTGGTGACATCCGCTCGTTAAGGCCTTACATCGGCTAGAGCATGATCCGGAAAAGTGTGAAGCGGTTTTCCGAAGAGATCATGCTAAAACAAGAATCTAAAGCGCGATGACGATTTCAGCCTGAGTCTCATCGCGCTTTAAGAAGAATAGCCGGGAGCAGACCCATGGACTCCGCCGAACTCCGCGCAATGCAGGCTCCGATCAAGGAGCGCTACAAGACCGATCCCCAGACCGCCGTGATCACGCTGAAGGCCAAGGGCTCGATCGACAATGAGAGCATCGCCTGCAAGGTCGAGACCGGCCGTGCGCTCGCGATCGCCGGCCTCCACCCCGCTACCGGCGGCTCCGGGCTCGAGCTTTGCTCCGGCGACATGCTGCTGGAAGCGCTGGTCGCCTGTGCCGGCGTCACGCTGAAATCGGTCGCCACCGCGATCGACGTGCCGCTGAAGCCCGGCAATGTCTTCGCCGAGGGCGATCTCGATTTCCGTGGCACGCTCGGCGTCGACAAGGAGACCCCGGTCGGCTTCCGCGAGATCCGCCTCCGCTTCGAGATCGGCACCGACGCGCCGCAGGACAAGCTCGATCTCTTGCTGAAACTCACCGAGCGCTATTGCGTGGTCTATCAGACCATCAAGAACGGCCCGAAGGTGTCGGTGACGATGCAGCGGGTTTAGCGCGTCGCCCCGGCCTAGTGCGCAATTGCGCACGGGAGCCGGGGCCCAGACGCCGTGTCTTCTCGATTCAAGCCCCGCTGCCCGACGGCTTTCGCTCCCCACGAACAGTCGTGGTTATGGATCCCGGCCTTCGCCGGGACGACGGAACAAATGTCCCCCGAACTCCACTTCGTCCTGATCCTCGTGCTGCGCATGGCGGTTGCGGCCGCATTCGTGGTCAGCGCGTCCATCATCACGGAGCGTTCGGGACCGGTGATCGGCGCGCTGATCGCAACCCTGCCGATCTCGGCCGGGCCGTCCTACACCTTCCTCGCGCTCGACCATGACGCCGCCTTCATCGCCGAGGGCGCGCTGGCGAGCCTGCCGGTCAACGCCGCCACGATCTATATGGGCCTGACCTACGCCGTGCTGGCGCAGCGCTTCAGCATGTGGATCAGCGCGGGCAGCGCGATCGCGGTGTGGCTGGTGCTCGCCACCATCATCCGCCAGTTCGAGTGGTCGCTCGCCGCCGGGCTGATCGTCAACGCCATCACCTTTGCGATCTGCATCCCGCTGCTGAGGCCCTATCGGCATGTCGCGAAAATGCCGCTGATCGCGCGGCGCTGGTACGACATTCCGCTGCGCGCCGCGCTGGTCGCAAGCCTGGTTGGCACCGTGGTTACAGCGTCAAGCTGGGTCGGCCCGCGCGTCACCGGCGTCATGGCGCTGTTTCCGATCGTGTTCTCCTCGATGATGCTGATCCTGCATCCGCGCATCGGCGGCCCCGCCACCGCCGCCGTGCTCGCCAACAGCGCCTGGGGCCTGATGGGCTTTGGCCTCGGGGTTGCGGTGCTGCACGTCGCGGTGCTGCAATTCGGCTCGCCGATCGGCCTCTGCTGCGCGCTCGCTACCTGCATCGTCTGGAATCTGGTGCTGTGGCAGCTCGGGCGGAGGAAAGTAAAACGTTGACGCCGTCATTCCGGGGCGATGCGAAGCATCGAACCCGGAATCTCGAGATTCCGGGTCTGGTCCTTCGGACCATCCCGGAATGACGACAGGAGCTACCCCTTCGGCAGCTTCGCCCTTAGCGCATACAGCGCATCCAGCGCCTCGCGCGGCGACATCTCGTCGGGGTGCAGCGCCTTCACCGCCTCGACCAGCAAATCCGCCTCGCTCGGCGGTTTGTCCTCACTGGCGGCGCGGGAGGGGACGGCGAACAGCGGCAGGTCGTCGACCAAAGCACGCGCGGTCTGGCCGCGGTCCTGGGCTTCGAGTTTTGCCAGCACCGATTTGGCGCGCGTGATCACGGCCGGCGGCAGGCCGGCGAGTTTTGCGACCTGGATGCCGTAGGAGCGGTCGGCGGAGCCGGGTAGCACCTCGTGCAGGAACACGACGTCGCCCTGCCACTCCTTGACCCGCACCGTGGCGTTGAACATCCGCGGCAGTTTCGCCGAGAGGGCGGTCAGTTCGTGGTAATGCGTCGCGAACAGCGTGCGGCAGCGGTTGCTCTCATGCAGATGCTCGATCGCGGCCCAGGCGATCGACAACCCGTCGAACGTCGCCGTGCCGCGGCCGATCTCGTCGAGGATCACCAGCGACCGCTCGCTCGCCTGGTTCAGGATCACCGCGGTCTCGACCATCTCGACCATGAAGGTCGAGCGTCCGCGCGCCAGGTCGTCGGCGGCGCCGACGCGCGAGAACAGCCGGTCAACGATGCCGAGCCGCGCTCGCGACGCCGGCACGTAAGAGCCGATCTGTGCCAAGAGCGCGATCAGCGCGTTCTGGCGCAGGAAGGTCGACTTACCGGCCATGTTCGGACCGGTGATCAGCCAGAGCTGGCCGGATTTCTGGCCCGGCGCCGGCGACAGGTCGCAGGCATTGGCGATGAACGGCTGGCCATCGCGTTTCAGCGCCTGCTCGACCACCGGATGCCGGCCGCCCTCGATCGCAAAACCGAGTGAGCCGTCGACATCAGGCCGCACGTAATTGTCGTCGATCGCAAGCTTGGCCAATGACGTCGCGACGTCGAGCATCGCAAAGGCATGCGCGGCATTGCGCAGATCATCGCTCGCCGCGAGCGCCATCGCGCTCAGGCGTTCAAAGATCTCGAGCTCGAGATTGAGCGCGCGCTCGCCGGCATTGGCGATCTTGGCCTCGGTCTCGCCGAGCTCTGCGGTGGTGAAGCGGACCTGCCCCGCCAGCGTCTGGCGATGGATGAAGGTTGCATTCAGTGGCGGCGCGAACAGCTTGTCGCCGTGCTGCGCGGTGACCTCGACGAAATAGCCGAGCACGTTGTTGTGCCGGATCTTCAGCGTCTTGATGCCGGTATCCTCGGCATAACGCGCCTGCATCGCGGCGACGACGAGGCGCGAGGCGTCGCGCAAATTGCGGCTTTCGTCGAGCGCGGCCTCATAACCCTCGCGGACGAAACCGCCATCGCGCTTGATCAGCGGAAGCTGCTCGGAGAGTGCGCGGGAGAATTCCTGCGCCAGATCGCGCGAGGGACGCTGTAGCGCCGCCATCACGGTCGAAACCTCGGCCGGCGGATTGGAAAGCTGCGCCAGCAGCTCCAGCGCCTGGTCGGCGGCGAGGATGCCGTCGCGCAGGCTCGCGAGATCGCGCGGGCCGCCGCGGCCGACCGAGAGCCGCGCCAGCGCGCGCGACATGTCAGGCGCCGCGCGCAGCACGGTCCTGACGTCCTCGCGCGCCGCGGAATCCGCGACGAAGGCCGAGACGGCATCGAGCCGCCGCGCGATCACGGCGACATCGGTGAGCGGCGCGGCAAGACGCTGCGCCAGAAGGCGCGAGCCGGCCGCGGTGACGGTGCAGTCGATCGCATCGAGCAGCGAGCCGCGGCGTTCGCCGGCCAGCGTGCGCGTCAGTTCGAGGTTGGCGCGGGTCGCCGGGTCGATCGCCATCGTGGTGCCGGCGGCCTCGCGCGCCGGCGGCGACAGCGGCGGGCGCTTGCCGACCTGCGTGCGGTCGATATAGGTGACGGCCGCGGCCGCGGCGGTCGCCTCCAGCCGCGACATCGCCGACAGGCCGTCCATGGTCGCGACCGCGAAATAGTCGCACAGCCGCCGCTCGGCGGTGGCGCTGTCGAACACGTCGCGGGTCAGCGGCGTCACCGACGGCAGTTCGCGCAGGGTCGAGGCCAGCTCGCTGTCGCTGTAGAGCGCATCGGTGACAATGGCCTCGTTCGGATTGATGCGCGCCAGCGTTGCCGCGAGCTCCGCGGTCGAACACTCCGTCACCATGAATTCGGAGGTCGAGATGTCGATCCAGGCAAGGCCAAGACGATCGGCGCCGGCCGAGCCGCGGGCGCGCGCGATCGCGATCAGGTAATTGTTGGTGCGGGCGTCGAGCAGCGTGTCTTCGGTCAGCGTGCCCGGCGTCACCAGCCGCACCACGCCGCGGCGGACCACGCTCTTGTTGCCTCGGGCTTTGGCCTCCGCGGGATTTTCCGTCTGCTCGCACACCGCGACGCGGTGGCCGGCGCCGATCAGGCGATGCAGGTAATCCTCGGAGCGTTCGACCGGAACGCCGCACATCGGGATGTCCATGCCCTGATGCTTGCTGCGCTTGGTCAGCACGATGCCGAGCGTCCTGGAGGCGATCTCGGCATCCTCGAAGAACAGCTCGTAGAAATCGCCCATCCGGTAGAACAGCAGCAGGCCGGGATGGGCGGCCTTGATCTCCAGATATTGTTCCATCATCGGCGTGACGCGCGACGGCGCCTCGGCGGCAGTGGCTTCGAGCGGAACGGGGATGGGCTGCTGGATGGTCATGAGAGCGTTTTCGAGAGAAGTGGGTACCGGTTCGCGTGAAGAAAACGCGTCCAATGAAGAATCTGGAGGCCGGTTCTGATCTCATCAGAACCGTCAGGCTCCAGACGGCGGAAACTACAGAATTTCGCCACGCGGTCCTATCCGCGAAGGCCGAGTTTTCCACCCTGTCCACGGTGTCGGTTTGTCAGCCCTCACGGTAATGCGCGGAGGGCGCGCGATGGCATCAATTGACCTGCCGCGGGCACGCTCCTAAAACCGACCTCAAGTTCCAGCCGATCCAGCGCCTAAGTCGCGGCATTCAGGGAGAGATTCAATGCGTGATGTGTTCATTTGCGATGCCGTCCGGACCCCAATCGGCCGTTTCAGCGGCTCGCTCGCCAAGGTGCGCGCCGACGATCTCGCGGCGGCCCCGATCAAGGCGCTGATGGCCAAGCACCCGACGCTCAATTGGAACGAGGTCGACGAGGTCTATTTCGGCTGCGCCAACCAGGCCGGCGAAGACAACCGCAACGTTGCGCGCATGGCGCTGCTGCTCGCAGGCATGCCGGAGTCGGTTCCCGGCCAGACCCTGAACCGGCTCTGCGCGTCCGGCCTCGATGCAGTCGGCGCTGCGGGCCGCGCCATCCGCGCCGGCGAGATCGATTTCGCGATCGCGGGCGGCGTCGAATCGATGACGCGCGCGCCGTTCGTGATGGGCAAGGCCGCGGAAGCCTTCTCGCGTTCGTCCGAGATCTACGACACCACGATCGGCTGGCGCTTCATCAATCCGCTGATGAAGGCGCAGTACGGCGTCGATGCGATGCCGGAGACCGGCGAGAACGTCGCTGAGGAATTCCAGGTGTCGCGCGCCGATCAGGATGCGATGGCGATCCGCTCGCAGCAGCGTGCGGGCGCGGCGATTGCGTCGGGCTATTTCGCCGAGGAGATCGTTCCGATCCAGGTGCCCGGCGGCAAGGCCGGCCCGATCACCGTCGACAAGGACGAGCATCCGCGTCCGGAGACCACGCTCGAAGGTCTCGCCAAGCTGAAGCCGATCGTGCGCAATCCGGGCACGGTGACCGCGGGCAACGCGTCCGGCGTCAATGACGGCGCCGCCGCGATGATCCTCGCTTCCGAAGCCGCGGTGAAGAAGCACGGCCTGACGCCGCGCGCAAAAATCCTCGGCCTTGCCTCGGCCGCGGTGCCGCCGCGCATCATGGGCATCGGTCCGGTGCCGGCAACGAAGAAGTTGGTCGAGCGTCTCGGCATCAAGGTGTCGGACTTCGACCTGATCGAGCTCAACGAGGCCTTCGCCTCGCAGGGCATCGCCTGCCTGCGCCAGCTCGGCGTCAAGGAAGACGCCGATTTCGTCAATCCGCATGGCGGCGCGATCGCGCTCGGCCACCCGCTCGGCATGAGCGGCGCGCGGCTGGTCTTGACCGCCGTGCACGGCATGGAGAAGCGGGGCGGGAAGCTTGCCTTGGCAACTATGTGCGTCGGGGTCGGCCAGGGCGTCGCGGTCGCGATTGAAAAGCTGAATTAAGCCAATGACTTGGAGGGGCTGAAAACAGCCCTTCCCCAATTTGGTTATGCATTATAATGATCTGACGTGAGCTCACCGGGCGCGTGGGCCGCGGAGGAATTCGCCATGACCTTGTTGTACCCGCTGCAATCGCTTGCGGCCCATCCGGCGCGGCTGTCGCCGGACTATCGCTCCACCGTGAAGCGTTCGCCGCAGAAGCCGCTGATCCCGATGCGGCATACGCTCTCGGAACTGACCGGGCCGGTCTATGGTCATGAGACCGTGCGCGCGCACGACAACGACCTCACCATCCAGGCCAAGGGCGAGCCGCTCGGCGAGCGCATCATCGTGCACGGCTATGTGCTCGACGAGGACGGCCGTGGCGTGCCCAACACGCTGGTCGAGCTGTGGCAGGCCAATGCCTGCGGCCGCTACATCCATGTCGTCGACCAGCACCCGGCGCCGCTCGATCCCAACTTCACCGGCGCCGGCCGCACGCAGTCCGATGCCAAGGGCTATTACAAGTTCATCACCATCAAGCCCGGCGCCTATCCGTGGGGCAATCACCACAATGCCTGGCGGCCCGCGCATATCCACTTCTCGGTGTTCGGCCACTCCTTCGTCTCGCGGCTTGTGACCCAGATGTATTTCCCCGGCGATCCGCTGTTTCCGTTCGATCCGATCTTCAACTCGGTGACCGACGAGAAGGCGCGGGCGCGGATGATCTCGTCGTTCGATCTCGACAACACCAAGCCGGAATGGGCGCTGTGCTACCGCTTCGATATCGTGCTGCGCGGGCAGAGTGCCACGCCGATGGAGACCAGGTAAGTGTCGAACCCGCGTCCTGATGGAATCACGCCTTCGCAGACCGTCGGCCCCTATTTCAAGTACGGCCTGACGCCGAATGGCGAATACGAATGGAACGACGCCTTCACCAGCAATCTGCTGACGCCCGATGTGTCCGGCGAGCGCATCCGCGTCGAGGGCAAGGTCTATGACGGCGACGGCGCCGTGATCCCGGATTGCATGCTGGAGATCTGGCAGGCCGACGCACAAGGGCGCTTCTCCGATCCGCAGGATGCGCGCGCGCTGCCCAATTCGAGCTTCAAGGGCTTTGGCCGCTGCGGCACCGACAAGAACGGCGGCTACGCCTTCGACACCATCAAGCCGGGCGTGGTGCCGGATGCCGACGGCAAGCCGCAGGCGCCGCACATCCTGCTCGCGGTGTTCGCGCGCGGCATGCTGCTGCACCTCTACACCCGGATCTATTTCGACGACGAGGCCGGCAACGCCGGCGACTCCACGTTGGCGCTGGTGCCGGCGGAGCGCCGCGCGACGCTGATCGCCAGGCGCAACGCCGGCGCGGGCAACGTCTACACCTTCGACGTCCATCTGCAGGGCGACAACGAGACGGTGTTCTTCGACGTCTAGCTGCGCACCGCGAGCGGCGCGCCAATCCAACATTGGGGGACGGCCGAAAAATCCGCTGCGCGCGTTCGCCGCAGTGGATTTGGCTTGACCATGCCGTATCGGTTATATAACAAGATTATTATATAACCGATACGAGATAAAGCATGGCCAACCTCGACGCCGCCTTTTCCGCGCTCGCCGACCCGACCCGCCGGGCGATCCTGGCGCGCCTCGCGCTGGGCGAGGCGACTGTCATGGAGCTGGTCGAGCCGTTCGACATGACCCAGCCCGCGATCTCCCGCCATCTCAAGGTGCTCGAGGGCGCCGGCCTGATCGTGCGGCGCATCGACGGCACCAAGCGGCCGTGCCGGCTGGCGCCGTCAGCGGTTGCCGAGATCGATCAATGGCTCGGCATGCTGCGCCGCGCGTTGGAAACCAACTACGACCGGCTGGACGGTGTGCTGGCCGCAATGAAGCCTGAGCAGTGAAGGGTATCCCCATGAGCAAGTTGACGCTGAAGACCGAAGGCGACCGCCATGTCGTCGTGACTAGGCGCTTCGTCGCGCCGCCGGAGGCGGTGTATCGCGCGCATACCGAGCCGGAGCTGTTGCAGAAATGGCTGCTCGGTCCCGACGGCTGGACCATGCCGGTCTGCATCAGCGAGGCGAAGCCCGGCGGCCGGATCCGCTACGAATGGACCGACGGCAAGGGCGGCGGCTTTCATCTGACCGGCGAATATCTCGCGCTCGAACCGTTCAGCCGCATCGTGCATGTCGAGCGCATGCATCTGCCGGATCCGACGCCGGACAATCAGGTCGAGACGCGCTTTGCGCCCGACGGCGACGGCACCTTGATGACGATGAGGATGACCTTGCCGGATGCCGAAACGCGCGCAGCGATGCTCGCGACCGGCATGGAGCACGGCATGGAAGACAGCTATGCTCGGCTCGACCGCATGAGCTGAACGCGACTGACGTGAGGGACAATGCGCGACCGTTTCCTGACGGGGCTAATTGGCTATCCGATCGCGCATTCGGCGGCGCCTGCGATGCACGAAGCGGCCGCAGCTGCGCTCGGCGTCCGCTGTCACTACCAGCTCATCGAGGTCAAAGGCGCCGGACGCGACGATCTGCGCGCGATGCTCGAGGGCATCCGGCGGCTCGGCTTTGCCGGCGTCAACGTCACCTTTCCCTACAAGGAGGCGGTCGTCGATCTGATCGATGACCTCGCACCCGATGCGCGCGCGATCGGCGCGGTGAACACCATCATCGCCGATCGCACGCGGCTGGTCGGGCACAACACCGACGCGTCAGGTTTTGTGCGTGCGATCACGCCGCTGCTTGCATCAGCGCCGCGCGGACCGATCGCGCTGATCGGTGCCGGCGGCGTCGGCAAGGCGATCGCCTACGCGCTCGCCATCCTCGGCGTCGGTGAGCTGCGCATCTTCGACTCCGATGCCGCGAAGGTCGCGCGGCTGGCCGGTCAGTTGGCCGGCCGTCATGCGGTTCGTGGTGTCGCCAGCATCGAGGCCGCGGTCGATGGCGCGACCGGCGTCGTCAACGCAACGCCGGTCGGCATGCTGCCGAGCCGCGACAGTCCCGTGCCGGACGGCTTGTTGCATCCGTCGATGTGGGTCGCCGACGCGGTCTACACGCCGCTCTGGACGCCGTTGCTGTTGGCGGCCAAGGCCAAGGGCGCCAAAGTCCTGACCGGGCGCGATCTTGCGATCCACGCAGCAGCGGACGCGTTCGAATTGTTCACGACGATGATGCCTTCGACTGATGTCATGGCAAATGCGTTCGACGCGGTGATGGCCGCACGCTACGCTGCGCCCGCCTGAAGGGCGGAGACACAAAATGACAAAAATCAGGATCGGGCTGGCCGGCTGCGGCTTCGTGTCGGAGCTGCATATGGTTGCCTATCGGCGCGTCTATGGCGTCGACGTCGAGGTGAGGGCAGTCGCGGCGCGCGGCGATCATGTCAATGCGTTCGCGCGCAAGCACGCAATCCCGAACGCCTATCGCAGCTTCGCCGAGCTGATCGCCGACCGCGAGCTTGACGTTATCGACATCTGCACCCCGCCGAACCTTCACGCCGCGATGATCGTCGAGGCGATGCAGGCGGGCAAGCACGTGATCTGCGAGAAGCCGTTCAGCGGTTATTTCGGCCGCGACGGTGACAAGGCGCCGATCGGCAGGCACGTGCCGAAAGCGCTGATGTACCAGCGGGTGATGGAGGAGATGGAGGTGACCCGCGCCGCGATCGAGCGAAGCGGAAAACTCTTCATGTATGCCGAGGACTGGATCTACGCGCCGGCGGTGACCAAGACCGCGGAGATCATCCGCGCGACAGGCGACAAAATCCTGTTCATGAAGGGCGAGGAGAGCCATTCCGGCTCGCATGCGGCGCATGCCGCCGAGTGGGCGATGACCGGCGGCGGCTCGCTGATCCGGATGGGCTGTCATCCCCTGTCGGCGGTGCTCTATCTCAAGCAGGTCGAGGCCAAAGCCCGCGGCGAGGCCATCACGGTCGCCAGCGTCACCTGCGACGTCGGCAATGTCACTGCCGGCCTTAAATCCGAGGAGCGCGCCTACATCAAGGCCAATCCGGTCGACGTCGAGGATTGGGGCACGCTAACCGCAACCTTCTCCGACGGAACCAAGGCGACGGTGTTTTCGGGCGACATGATCATGGGCGGCGTACGCAACCTGATCGAGACCTATACGAGCGGCGGCTCACTGTTTGCCAACATCACCCCGAACACGCATCTGACCAGCTACCAGACGAGCGAGGAGAAGCTCGCCTCGGTCTACATCACCGAAAAGGTCGATCGCAAAACCGGCTGGCAATATGTCTGTCTCGAGGAAGAATGGACCCGCGGCTACCTGCAGGAGATCCAGGATTTCATGGAGTGCATTGCGACTGGCCGGCAGCCCCTCGCGGACCTCGCGCTGGCGTATGAGACGACCAGGGTGAATTACGCCGGCTACTGGGCGGCGGATGAGGGCAGGCGGGTGGTGCTGTAGGGTGGCGGGAACGACGAGATTACGCGCGTATACTCACGCCAGACCCGTCATCCTGAGGAGCGCGTAGCGCGTCTCGAAGGATGCACGGCCCGGCCGGTGGCCGTCGATCCTTCGAGACGCACGCAAGTGCGGGCTCCTCCAGCGACAAAGGCGAAGCCTTTGCGCGGGGATGACGGGGATAATTCTCCGGCGAGCCGCACAGCAAACGATCGTCCCTACGCCGCGTACACCGATCCCTTCGGCAGCGGGAACACCGGATCCTGCGTCCGGATATTGGTCGGCCACACCACGGTGATACGCTCGCCGGCGTTCTGCATCACGACCGGCGTCGAGCGCTCGTTCTGGCCGGACAGCGGCGTGCCCGGCGGATAGAACTTCACGCCATAGCCCTGGATGGTGCCGCCTGCGGGGATGTCGACGTCGAGCGCCGCCTTGCGGATCGCCTCGGGATCGAAGCCGCCATATTTCTCCTTGGCGACCGGCAGCACATTGTTGAGCAGGATCCAGGTCTGGTTGAAGCCCATCGAGCAGTGCGGCGGCACTTCGGTCGCATTGGTCTTCTCGCGGTAGCGCGCGACCATGGTCTTGGTGAGATCGCCGATTCCCGGCGCGAGCTTGGCGGGATCGAGCAGCTGCGCCGGCACCGGATCGATGTTGCAGAAATTGTCGATGTCGGCGCCGAAGGTCGCGCGCAGCTTGTCGAGCTGGCTGTAGCCGGCGCCGGCGCCGAACAGCATCTTGAACTTCAGCCCGCTCTCGCGTGCCTGGCGCAGGAACAGCGTGATGTCGGGATTGTAGCCGGCATGCGAGATCACGTCGGCCTTGGCGCGCTTCAGCTTGGTGACCAGCACCGAGAGATCGGGCGCGGAGGCGGAATAGCCTTCCTTGAGCGCGACCTGCAGCCCGACCTCCTTGGCGAAGGCTTCGTCGGCGGCGGCGACGCCGACGCCATAGGGCCCGTCTTCATGGATCAGCGCCACCTTGACGTCCTTCGGCTCCATGCCGAGCTTGGCCTTGGCGTGCTCGTTGATGAAGCTCGCGAACGCCTGGCCGTACTGGTCGGAATGGATCTGCGCGCGGAACACGTATTGCAGGTTCTTGTCCTTGAACACGGCGGTCGAGACCGCGGTGGTGATCCACAGGATCCGCTTCTGCTGCTCGACCTTGGCGGCGAGCGGCACTGCGTGCGAGCTCGCGAACACGCCGTTGAGGATGTCGACCTTCTCCTGGTCGATCAGGCGATTGGCCTCGTTGATCGCGACATCAGGCTTGCTCTGGGAATCGACGTTGACCGGCGCGATCTTGTACTTGCCACCGATGCCGCCCTTCTCGTTGACGAGGTCGATCGCGATCTGGGTGCCGATCGAGGAGGCCACCGAGCCGCCGGCGGCGAACGGGCCGGTCAGGTCGTAGATCACGCCGATCCGGACCGTTTCGGCCTGCGCCTGCGCCCGTGTCCAATCCAAGCTGAAAGCAGCTGCGGCAGCCGCTGAAGTCTTCAGCAGCGTCCTGCGTGAAGTCGGCATCGCGTCCTCCCCTGAAACCGTCAGTTGTATGACGGGTCTGCTTGTTTTCGCGGAGTATTGGGAGGCGAGGTCGGAAAGTCAACGCGGCTTGCGGCTGCGGCGTCTTGCGCTTTAGGAGGGAGTGTCATCTCTATCACCGTCACCCTGAGGAGGCCGCTAAGCGGCCGTCTCGAAGGGCGACGGCCCAACTGGGGCCGTGCATCCTTCGAGGCTCGCCCAGCGGCGCAATGGCGCCGCAAGGCTCGCACCTCCAGCGACAGAGGCGAAGCCTTTGCGCGGGGATGACGGGTCGAAAAGTCCGGTACGAGCGCTGGAATGACGGAGGAGAATCTACTCCATCACCGCGGCATGATCAGACGACGCGGACTGCGCGCGCAGCGTGGCCTTGGTCGAGCCGATCATCAGCGTGAGCGGGATCGAGACCAGGATGAACAGCATCACCAGCTGGTAGTCGTGCGAGAACGCGATGATCTGCGACTGCGCCGCCACCATCTTGTCGGCCATCGCGCGGCCGGCATCGGTGTTGAGGTTGATCATGCCCGATACGTCGGGCATCTGCAGCGCGTGGTTGAACGGATTGATCTGCTCCGACAGCTTTGCGTAGATCCGCCGTCCGCCTTCCGTCAGCTGCGCGATCACGATCGAGATGCCGACCGAGCTTGCGACGTTGCGCAGCAGCGTCAGCATCGAGGTGCCGTCGGTGCGCAGATGGTTGGGCAGCGACATGAACGCCACCGTCGACAGCGGCACGAACACGAGGCCGAAGCCAAAGCCCTGGACCACGCTGACGACGATGATCTCGTTGGCCTGCGTCATGTCGGTCCAGCCGGTCATCTGGAACAGCGAGGCCGCGGTCAGCGCCAGGCCGGAGATGATCAGCGTGCGCGCCTCGATATAGCGCATCATGCGGCCGACCAGCATCATCGCGACGAAGGTGCCGGCGCCGCGGGTCGCCAACAACAGGCCCGCGGTGATGATCGGGTAGCCGACCACGTTCTGCAGATAGGGCGAGGACAGAGCCATGGTCGAATACAGCACGAGGCCCATGACAGTCATAAACACGCAGCCGCCGAGGAAGTTCTTGTCCTTGAACAGTGCGAACTGAATGAAGGGCCGGCTGGTCGTCAGCGAATGGGCGAAGAAATAGTAGAAGCCGACCGCGGAGACGATGAATTCGATCATGATTTCGTTGGATTCCAGCCAGCCGAGCTGCTCGCCGCGGTCGAGCGCGAGCTGCAGCGAACCGATCGCGACCGCGAGCGCGCCGAACCCGAACCAGTCGAAGCGCAGATTGAGGTCCTGCTTGGTCTCGTCCATGAAGACGGCAAGGCCGAGCACGGTGATGGCGCCGAACGGCAGGTTGACGAAGAACACCCAGTGCCAGGAATAGGTCTCGGTCAGCCAGGCGCCGAGGGAGGGCCCCATGATCGGGCCCATCATCACGCCCATGCCCCAGATCGACATCGCTTTCGCGCGCTCATGCAGCGCGTAAGAGTCGAGCATCACGGCCTGCGACAGCGGCACCAGCGCCGCGCCGAACACGCCCTGCAGCAGGCGGAACAGCACCATCTGGTTGATGTCCTGCGCCAGGCCGCAGAACACCGAGGCGACGGTGAAGCCGGCCGAGCAGATGATGAAGATGCGCTTGCGGCCATAGCGGTTGGCGATCCAGCCCACCGGCGCGGTCATGATCGCGGCCGCGACGATGTAGGAGGTCAGCACCCAGTTGATCTGGTCCTGCGAGGCCGACAGCGAGCCCTGCATATAGGGCAGCGCGACGTTGGCGATCGTGGTGTCGAGCGCCTGCATGATCGTCGCGGTCATCGCGCAGATCGTCACCATGTTCCGGCGCATGCCGGGCACGGCGGATGGTGACGGTGCATTCATTCAGGTCGGTCCTGTTCGCAAGCGGCGTAGACCACCTCTCCCCGATGGGGAGAGGTCGCGCTGAAGGCGCGGGTGAGGGGGATCTGGTCCCATGAGAGAGATGAACCCCTCACCCGGATTGCATCTTGCGATGCAATCCGACCTCTCCCACAAGGGGAGAGGTGAGCGAGCACGTGGGTTCGATCACTTCTCATTCATCCATTACTCTTGGTGGTCCGGGTGCGCCGAGGCCGGCGCCAGCCCGAGCAGGCCGGCCAGCGTACGGCGGTGGTTGGTGTCGATCGTCGCGTAGACGCTCATGCCAGCTTTCAGCTTCTTCACGAACGGATCGTTCTCGTCGAAATAGATCCGCACCGGCACGCGCTGCACCACCTTGACGAAATTGCCGGTCGCGTTCTGCGGCGGCAGGATCGCGAACTGCGCGCCGGTGCCGGGCGACAGCGAGCCGACCTTGCCCTTGAACCGATGGTTCGGGAACGCGTCGACGTCGAGCTCAACCGGCTGGCCGACCGCGACATAGGTGAAGTCGCTTTCCTTCGGATTGGCGTCGACCCAGGGATGGTCGACATCGATGATCGAGAACACCGGCGAGCCGGCGGCGACGAAGCGGCCGAGCTGGATCTGGTCGACCTGGGTCGCGACGCCATCCATCGGCGCGCGCAGCACGGTGTGGTCGAGATTGCGCTGGGCGTCGTCGAGCTTGGCCTTGGCCTGGGCGTAGGGCGGGAACTGCTCGATCGGCAGGTCGATATCGCCGAGCAGCTGCGTCTTGTCCTTGGAGATCTGCTGCCTGATGTATTGCGCGAGACTCTCGGCCGTCACTTGAGCATTCGCCGCGTTGTCGAGGTCGAGCTGCGAGCCGAAATTCTGCTTGGCCAGGGTCGACTTGCGATCGACGTCGCGCTTCTTCAATTCGATGCTCTGCTGGGCGAATTCCAGCATCCTGCCGTTGATCTTGATGTTGTCGACCAGGTTGTCATAGGTGGTCCTGGTCTGGTCTAGCGCGGCCTTGGCCTGCGCCACCGCGAGACGGAACGGCACCGGGTCGATCTCGAACAGCTCGTCGCCCTTCTTGACGTGCTGGCCTTCCTTCACGACGATCTTGTCGATCTTGCCGGAGATTTCCGGCGTGATCAGCACCTTCTGCGCCCCGACATAGGCGTCGTCGGTACCGACATAGCGGCCGCCATTGAGATAGAACACGATGCCGCCGATCGCGGCGACGGTCGGCAGCACGACCAGCAGCAGCGTGCGGCGATAGCGCCGCAGGCCCGCCATCAGGCGACGGCGCGGCGCGCGGCTGGCCTTGCCCAACGGCGCAGGCTCGCCCGGATTGCTCTTCTGCTCGGGGGCCAGTTTGAGGACGGGTTCAGCCATAGCGCTGTTCCTTTCGGGAGGGTTCGCCGGCTGGGGTCTGGACGGCATTGCGAACGTTTTCCTTGATCGATTCCAATTGGGTGAGCAGGCGATGCGCGTCAGTCGGGCTGATGCCCTCGAGCGCGGTCGCGGTGAGTTCGGAGCGGAGGCCGGCGAGCTTGCCGAGCAGCGGGCGGGCGGCCTTCTTCAGATAGAGGCGGTTCACGCGGCGATCGTTCTCGTCGCTGCGGCGTTCGATCCAGCCATTGTCGCAGAGCTTGTCGATCAGCCGCGTCAGCGTGATCGGCTGCACCTCGAGCAGCTCGGCGAGCTCGGTCTGTTTCAACCCTTCCTGGCGTTCCACCTTGGACAGCACGGCCCATTGCGCGCGGGTGATGCCGTAGCGTGCGGCCTCCTTGTCCGCATAGACGCGGATCAGCCGGAACACTTCGCCCAGCATAAACAAGAAATCGGTGTCCACGGAACCGCGCATCGATCCTGCCTCCATAAGCTTAGGATATAATAAGCTTGCTTATGATTTCTGCATGCCGGGTTAACGCGAGGCTGCCCCGCATTGCGGGCATGGCTGCAACGCGGCGGCGGACCGGGGTTTGGAGCCGGGCTTTGGGAACGGGCGCGCAAATGCTACATATCGAGGCAATGAGCCTGGCCAAGCCGACATTTCCTGCCCCCGACCACGATCACGGCCGCTGCGCCGCGGACGCGATGGCGCATGCCGAGCAGGTTTGTGCGCGCCGCGGCCAGAAATTCACCCCGATCCGCCGTCAGGTGCTGCAGGCGCTGCTGTCGAGCCATCGCCCGCTCGGCGCCTATGAGGTGATCGACGAGCTGGCCAAGACGATGCCGCGGCCGGCACCGATTACCGTCTACCGCGCGCTCGACTTCCTGATGGAGAACGGCCTCGTGCACCGCATCGAGAGCCGCAACGCCTTCCTCGCCTGCGCGCATGACCATGACGAGACCTCGATGGTGGCGTTCCTGATCTGCGACCATTGCGGCTCGGTCGGCGAGATCCCGGCCGCCCCGGTCGCGCAAAGCCTGACCGCGGCGGCGCGGGCCTCGGGGTTCATCCCGAAACTCTCCGTCGTCGAGATCGCCGGCACCTGCGCGCATTGCCAGAAGACGTGATGGCGCGATGGTTTCAGCTAACTCGCACTGCTTTCGAGCTACCTCGCCCCGCTTGCGGGGAGAGGTCGAAATTCGGGGTAGCGAATTTCGGGTGAGGGGGACTCTCCGCACGCTCGCCTCTATCGAATTTGCGGCGACGGCCCCTCACCCCAACCCTCTCCCCGCAAGAGCGGGGCGAGGGAGCCCAACCGGCAATTAACAACACGGCACCAAGCCGGCCCACGAGGAAACATGTCGACCCAAGCGATCTCCGCCAGCGTCACGAGGCCCGTCAGCGTCGGGCATGGGCTGCCGCCCGGCGCCATCGCCGTGATGCTGATGCTGTGCGTGAGCTGGGGCTTCAACCAGCTTGCGGTGAAACTCGCGCTGCCCGACGTGCCGCCGATGTTGCAGGCGATGATCCGCTCCGCCGGCGCGCTGCCGGTGATGCTGATCGTCGGCCACCTGCGCGGCGTCAAATTCTTCGAGCGCGACGGCACCCTCGTCCCCGGCATCATCGCCGGGCTGATGTTCGGCTGCGAGTTCGTGCTGATCTTCACTGGCCTCGTCTTCACCTCGGCCTCGCGCGCCTCGGTGTTCCTCTACACCGCGCCGTTCTTCGTTGCGCTCGGCTCGCACCAGTTCCTCGGCGAGCGTCTCTCGACCGTGCAGTGGAGCGGGCTTGCGCTGAGCTTTGCCGGCGTCGCGCTCGCGATCGGCGTGCCGCAGCCGAACGTCGACGCCAAGGTGCTGCTCGGCGACCTCATGGTGGTCGGCGGCGGCGCGCTGTGGGCGGCGACCACGCTGGTCGCCAAGGGCACACAGCTGCGCAAGGCGGCGCCGGAAAAGGCGCTCGGCTACCAGGTCGCGATCTCGATTCCGATCCTCGGCCTCGCCGCCTGGATCGCGGGCGAGCGCATCGAGCATGTGCCGAGCGCGCTGTCGATCTCGCTGCTCGCCTATCAGGCGGTCTGGGTGGTCGGCTGCACGTTCGTCATCTGGTTTGCGATGGTGAAGAGCTACTCCGCGAGCAAGCTGTCGGCCTTCACCTTCGTTACGCCGCTGTTCGGCGTCGTCGCGGCCTATTTCATCATGCACGACACGCTGACGGCGGTGTTCGGCGTCGCCGCGCTGCTGGTGATCGCCGGGCTCTATCTCGTCAACAAGCCCGACCCGAAGGTGACGCCGGATCCCAACGTGCCGGCGTGAGGTTATCCTGGGTGCCGTGCGCTCAACTCTCTCCCCGTCATGCTGAGGAGCGCGGAACGCGCGTCTCGAAGCACGACGGCCCAGCCGGCAGCCGGGCCGTTCATCCTTCGAGGCTCGCAAGAGCTCGCGCCTCAGGATGACGAGCAAAGAGGAGCGGAATGCCGCAGACAACCGGAGCGCAGTCCCGTTACATCATCCGCTCATGCATCTCGAAATCGACGTAGACCGGCGGAAGATGCAGCCCGCGGCCGGCAAGCATTTTTGCGCTCCCGGCTCCGAGTTCGGTGACCTCGAGTGAGATGCCGAGCCCGTCCCGGTAGAGGATCGGCTGATAGCCCTTGATGATTCTCTGGCCGAACGCGGGATAGGGCGGCGCGCCATCGGAGAACGCGTGGCGAAATGCCTGGTAGAGCGTCGACGATCGCAGGGTCTCCATCGCGGCGCGCCCATGCCCTTCGGTAAGGCAGATGCGGATTCGGAAATAGGTGTTGTAGCTTTGATGCAGCTTCTCGATCGCGATGAATCCGGCTGCGCCCGCTCCGTCGAGCGCGTAATAGGCGGTCGTCCGATCCTGTTCCGGCGTCGCCGTCTCGGCCGCCTGCAACTGCTCTTTCTCCTTGTGCAGCAGGCCGGCAATGTCGATCTGTCCCGCGTCCTTGCGCAGTTCAACTGCGCAATTGCGCACGATGCTGGTGCTTGCGCGATGGTTCAGGTCGATCTCCGCGCCGCCGTCCGGTAGGGCGTGCCAGCCGGCGGCCTCAAGTCGCGCCCCTGATCCGGAAAACAGCGCGTTGAATGGCGGTGAGGTGATGCCGTGTCCGTAACGCGCGCAGAGATCGACGACGATCCCGCACGCGGCGGTGACGCCGGGGTCGGTTTTGTCGGCGACGGCCGACGTCCCGCCATCCGCCGGGATCGCGAATACGGCCATGACGGCTTTGGAAAAACCGGAGACCTTGCGTTCCGCCTCTTGCCTGGCGAGCACGGCCGGATTTGCTTCCGATGAATCGACGCCGGACCTCGCCCGTACCGTCGAAGCGGTCTGCAGGCTTCGGCGGCCGAGTGCGGCGAGGAAGCAGAAGGCAGAGAAAGCAAAGGCGCAGGTCGCCGGGATCGCGGCGATCAATCCATACGGCACGTGCACGCCAAACCATGCCTCGATGCGATCCTGGACAGCGGAAAAGAAGTAGAAGATGACAAACGGCGCAACGGCGAAGAACACCGCAAGGCCGGTGGTCAGGCCACTGTCGTGGAAGCGCCGGGCCGTCACGGCAAACAGCGGCAGCGCTATTGCGACGGCGGCGTAGACCGTCGTGTCGAGCTGATGGGCTGCGAGCAGGAGCAGCAGACAAAAGCCGAAGAACCACCAGAACTCGGCGCGCGAAGCCCGTCCGGTGAAATCAGCGAACTTCCTGAAACAGGTGGCGATCGACGCGGTGGGATGCACGACCATCTCCGGCAGACGGCAGCACTCTAGCGGCGAAGATTTACGTTTCCCTATTGCTGAGCGGACAATTGTGGCCTTCAGGCGCAATTGCGGACGGTATCGATTTACGTCAACATCGCCTCCACGAAGGCTCCCATGCGAGGGATGCCGTTGGAGGCGCGCCGATGCCAATCGATGCCACCGATGCAATTGAAGCCGGTATTCGCTCCGCGTTCACCGCATACTCCAAGGAGGATGATCCGGACTGGCGGAGCGCGTGCTGGATCAAGCCGGATGAGTGCTCCCACCTCGCACGGAGCATCTTGAAGGAATTGGCGGCCCGAGGCCTTGAGATCGTCAAGAAGCCGGCTTGATCGCCTCAAGACTCCGACGATTCGTGTCGCGAGAATGCGGATGTATGCCTCATCGGCGCGCCAAACATTCAGCGTCGTCCTGGCGAAGGCCAGGACCCATCACCCCAACTGTCGGTTGTCGCGCGGCGCTGGGGGCCGCTTTCCCGTTCACAAGCAAATTCGGTGGTTATGGGTCCTGGCCTTCGCCAGGACGACGGAGGAGACATCGCGCTTCCCCACTACCCCCTCTCGATTGGCAGGGACTCATCCTTCGCCCATTCGCCCATCGAGCCGTCATAGAGCGTGAGATTGTCGTAGCCGAGCCGATGCAGCTGGAACAGGTCGATGGTCGCGGAGATGCCGCCGCCGCAATAGGCGACGACGCGCTTGTCCCTGGTGATGCCTTGCGCGGCGAAGATTGCTTCGGCCTCCTCAAGCGGCACGAACGTCTTGGCCTTGGGATCGATCAAGGTCGCCGCCGGCACGCTGACGCTGCCGGGGATGCGGCCGGGCCGGCCGTAACGGCTCGGCTCCAGTCCCTTGTAGAATTGCGGGCCGAGCGCGTTGACGATGACGGTGTCGCCCTCCGTGGTCGCGGCGAGCACGTCATGCTTGTCGACGAACATGCCGTCCTTCGGCCGCGCCGGAAACGTCGCCGGCGGATAGCCGCCGGCAAGTCCGGTCTCGATGTCGCGTCCTTCGGCGGTCCATTTGTCGATGCCGCCGTCGAGCACGGCGGCACCCTCGAAGCCGAGCGAGCGCAGCATCCACCAGAACCGCGTCGCCCACATTGCGGTGCCGATCGAATAGAGCACGACGCGGCTGCCCGCCGAGATGCCGTGGCGGCCGAACGCGGCTTCGAGCTGCGCTGTCGGCGGCATCATGAAACGCAGATGGGTATTGGCCTCGGAGAATTCGGCCTGCAAATCCAGGAAATTCGCGCCCGGGATGTGGCCGGCCTCGAACGTCTGGCGGCCCGAGACGACAATATAGGGAACGTTGCTGCCGGCGGGGGCCGGCTCCAGATAGGTCGTGCAGTCGAACAGGCGAAGGTCCGGCCGGGTCAGGATCTCGGCAAGTTCCGCCGTGGTGATCAGCTCGCTGTTGCCGGCCATTTTGCGTCCTCCCGGTGTGTGTTTAACGGGATGCTAAGATGCGCCAGATCACATGAAAAGCTGTCACTTTGCCCTTTGATTCACCCCAATCCGGTCCAATATAGCGGGGCATGCAGGACGCCGCTGCATGGCTTGCGTTTGGCCTCAATCGGCGCCATAAGCTATTGAATTCACTCCGAAACACGATCGTTTGGCCCGCCGCGCGCGAGGCCCATCGCCCCCTTGGTGAATGTCACCAAAACCTGATATTCGAGACGCCATGAACAAGCCCGAGATTTTGCCGCAAGATGACGTCGCCGGCCCCGCGCCGCGGCACCAAACCACGCAGGTCATGGTCGGCAACGTCGCCGTCGGCGGCGGCGCGCCGATCGTCGTGCAGTCGATGACCAACACCGACACCGCCGATGTCGACGGCACCATCGCCCAGGTTGCCGCGCTGTCCCGCGCCGGCTCCGAGATGGTCCGCATCACCGTCGACCGCGAGGAAGCCGCCGCTGCCGTGCCGCACATCCGTGACGGCCTGCGCAAGCGCGGCATCACCACGCCCCTGATCGGCGACTTCCACTATATCGGCCACAAGCTGCTCGCCGAATATCCGGCCTGCGCCGAGGCGCTCGACAAGTACCGCATCAATCCCGGCAATGTCGGCTTCAAGAACAAGCGCGACACCCAGTTCGCCGACATCATCGAGATCGCCAACAAGAACAACAAGCCGGTGCGCATCGGCGCCAATTGGGGCTCGCTCGACCAGGAGCTGCTCACCAAGCTGATGGACGAGAACACGGCGTCCGCGAATCCGCGCGATGCCCGCGCGGTGACCCGCGAGGCGATGGTGCAGTCGGCGCTGCTGTCGGCGGCGCGCGCGCAAGAGCTCGGCATGCCGAAGAACCGGATCATCCTGTCGGCCAAGGTCTCCGCCGTGCAGGATCTGATCGCGGTCTATCAGGAAGTCGTGCGCCGCTCGGATTATGCGATCCATCTCGGCCTCACTGAGGCCGGCATGGGCTCGAAGGGCATCGTCGCCTCCTCGGCTGCGCTCGGCATCCTGCTGCAGCAGGGCATCGGCGACACCATCCGCATCTCGCTGACGCCGGAGCCCGGCGGCGACCGCACGCTGGAAGTGCAGGTCGCGCAGGAATTGCTGCAGACCATGGGCTTCCGTACCTTCGTGCCGCTGGTTGCGGCCTGCCCGGGCTGCGGCCGCACGACCTCGACCACGTTCCAGGAGCTGGCGCGCTCGATCCAGGATTTCATCCGCGACGAGATGCCGGCCTGGAAGACCAAGTATCCGGGTGTCGAGCAGCTCAACGTCGCTGTGATGGGCTGTATCGTCAACGGCCCCGGCGAATCCAAGCACGCCAATATCGGCATCTCGCTGCCCGGCACCGGCGAAGCGCCGGCCGCGCCTGTCTTCGTCGACGGCAAGAAGTTCCGTACCCTGCGCGGTCCGGGTATCGCCGCTGACTTCAAGGCACTGGTGATCGACTATATCGACCAGCGCTACGGCAACGGCGCCAAGCTCCCGGAGCAGGCCGGCGCCGCGGAGTAGTTTCACTCCGCGCAACACATTCCGCCGTCGTCCCGGCCTAGTGCGCAATTGCGCACGGGAGCCGGGACCCATAACCACCGGCGGTAATTGTGATGCGAGACGTGGGTTACCAGCCTTCGCAAAACCCGATCCTGTGATGATGGGTCCCGGATCTGCGCTCCGCTTCGCTGCGCTTGTCCGGGACGACAGATATGTTTGAGGCGCAGATTGCGCTTCCGTCGATGCGCGTTACCATGCTCCCAATCAAGAATGATTGGGAGAACGCCCATGAGCTCGCTATCCGGCAAGCAGGGTCCGCGCTATCGCCACCTCGCCGACCAATCCGAGCCCTATGAGACCATCGGCGTCGAGAAGCTGACGCCGATCATCGGCGCGGAGATCTCCGGCGTCGATATCGGCAGGCTCGTTGGCGACGATGCGCGCTCCAACCGCCAGATGGACGAGATCCATCGCGCGCTCGCCGAAAACCTCGTCATCTTCTTCCGCGACCAGCACATCAGCCCCGACCAGCATCTCGCCTTCGGCCGCAAGTTCGGCGAGCTGCATGTGCACCCCGCCGCGCCCAATGAGGGCGATCCGGCGCTGATGAAGATCTACGCCGACAAGGATTCACCGCGCGCCAATGGCGAGGGCTGGCACACCGACGTGTCCTGCGACCTCGAGCCGCCGATGGGCTCGATCCTCTACATCAAGCAGTGCCCGCCGCGCGGCGGCGACACGCTGTTCGCCAACATGTACGCCGCCTATGAGGCGCTGTCGGACCGCATGAAGGCCTATCTCGACGGGCTGACCGCGCTGCATGACGGCGAGCAGACCTATCGCGGCCTGTATGCGAACTACGGCGTCGCCGACAAACGGGAATATCCCCGCGCCGAGCATCCGGTGGTCCGCACCCATCCGGTGACCGGCAAGAAATCACTCTACGTCAATCGCGGCTTCACCCGCTTCATCGTCGGCATCCCGCGCGACGAGAGCGACGCCATGCTGGCCTATCTCTACCAGCACGCCGAGAACCCGCTGTTCCAGTGCCGCTTCCGCTGGACCGAGAACGCGATCGCGTTCTGGGACAACCGCTGCGCCCAGCACCGCGCGATGTGGGATTACTGGCCGCACACCCGCTCCGGCACCCGCGTGACCGTGAAGGGAGAGCGGCCGGTGTGAGGAATTGCGTGGTGCGTAGGATGGGTAGAGCCAACGGGTCCGCGCAACGCGCGGCCCCGTTGGCTCCACCCATCCTACGAACTACAGCGAAAAATAAATCGGGAGACCGCCCATGCTTCGCGCCGAGGACAACAAATTCCTCACCGAATCCGGTGAGGGGACCGGCATGGGCGAGTTGCTGCGGCGGTTCTGGATTCCGGTGCTGCTGTCGGAGGAGCTGCCGGAACCGGACAGCGACCCGAAGAAGATCGTGGTGATGGGCGAGGAGCTGCTCGCCTTCCGCGACACGAGGGGCGTGGTCGCCGTCATCGACCAGTACTGCCCGCATCGCGGCGCCAATCTCTGGCTCGGCCGCAACGAGGAATGCGGCATCCGCTGTGTCTATCACGGCTGGAAGTTCGACACCGACGGCCGCTGCATCGACATGCCGACGTCGTATCCGGACCTCAACGCAAAGGACATGATCCGGATCAAGTCCTATCCGGTGCGTGAATGGGGCGACATGATCTGGGCCTATATGGGCCCGGCCGATCAGATGCCTGAACTGCCGGCGCTGGAGATGGCGCTGCTGCAGGCCTCGCACCGCTTCGTCACCAAGAAGTGGCAGGACTGCAACTGGGTGCAGGCGGTGGAAGGCTCGATCGACACCGCGCATTTCACCTTCGCGCATCTCTCCTTCGAGAAGGAGGAGAACGAGATCCTCGACATCAAGAAGCATTTCGTGAACCCGCTGACGCGGGTCGCGACCGATCACATGCGCTGGATCGCCGAGGATCCGCGCCCGGTGATCAAGATCAATCCGCATGAGGCCGGCCTCACGGTGGCGGGCGGACGGCTCACCGGCAGCGACAACATCTATTGGCGCATCGCCCAGTTTCTGATGCCGTTCCACAGCTACGTGCCGAGCTCGATGCCGGGCGAGAACATGTTCGGCCAGACCTTCGTGCCGGTCACCGACACCAATTGCTGGATCTACACCTATGCGTGGAATCCGCACCGGCCGCTGACCGATGCCGAGCGCGAAGGCTACGCCAACGGCAATGGCGTGATGGCTGTCGTCGACGAGAACTACGTGCCACTGCGCAACAAGGCCAACGACTATCTGATCGACCGCAAGCTGCAGCGGACCAAAAGCTACACCGGCATCAAGGGCGTCTCCGAGCAAGACGCCGCGGTGCAGGACAGCCAGGGCCCGATCGCCGACCGCACCCGCGAGCATCTCGGCCCGACCGATCTCGGCATCATGCATTTCCGCAAGCTCATGATGGAGGCGGCCCGCGCGCTGCAGAAGGGCGAGGCGCCGCCGCATGCTCAGCATCAGGACCGCTACACCGTGCGCTCCGGCGCCTGCGTCACCAGCAAGACCAAGGACCTCACCGCCGTCATGATCGAGCGGTTCGGCGATCCCGCCGGCTTCGTCGGCGGTCCCGGCCAGAACGCCGCGGCGGAGTAGGGCACCGTCGTCCCTGCGAAAGCACTAGCGTATATACATATCCTCCGCAGTCTTTCCGGAGTCTTCTCAAAGAGTTGGCCGAAAACCGCAGAGAACTTACTCATCTGCACTAGGGTTGCGCCCGCCGATTTCGGCTCTCGCCTAGTAGCTAACCCCTTGATGATGAGTCGGTTTTCTAGCCTCGAAGAGATGTGTAAATGCCCTAGTGCGAAAGCAGGGACCCATAACCACCGTTGGATATTATTGAGATGCGCTGTGGCCCCAACCTTCGCCAAACCAGCGACGGTAGTTATGGGTCCCGGCCTGCGCCGGGACGACGTGGGGAGGGATACCGCGCGCTACACGCGCTACAACGGCATCCTGCGATACTCGCGGTTGGCGAGGCTGGCTTCCTCGAGGTCGAGGTCGCGCTCGATCCGCCGCCTGGTCTCGTCGGTGATCTTGCCGTCGCGCAGCAGCATATGGATGAACTTGCGCTCGGAGGCGATCAGCTCCCGCGTCAGCTCGGTGCCGGTGGCGGAGACGTCGTGCGTGTCGGGATTGAGCGAGTCGGGCAGCTGGTTGATGCGGATCTCGTGCCGCGAGCGCAAGAGCTTGATGACCTCGTCGGAAAGCTCGCGGTCGTCGGTGATGGCATCGAGCGACTTCAGCGCGGCGTTCAGCGCCTCGCGCCGCGCCGCGATCTCCTGCTCGTGCTCGGCGATGTGCTCGCTGCGCCCGTCCCTGGCGAGGCCGAGCCAGCGCACCACCGGCGGCAAGGTGAGGCCGAGCCCGACCAGCGTCACGAAGATCACGCCGAAGGCGACGAACAGGATCAGGTCGCGATACGGGAAGGCGTCGCCGCTCGGCAATGTCAATGGCAGCGCCAGCGCCGCGGCGAGCGAGACCGCGCCGCGCACGCCGGTGAAGGCGACCACGAACACCGCCCGCCACGACGGCAGCGGATCGCGCTCGCTCACGCGGGCGCTGATCCAGCGCGGCAGATAGGTGCCGGGAAACACCCAGACGAAGCGCGCCACGATCACGATGACGGCGACCAGCACGGTCGCGGTGAGGATGTCGTGCAGCGGGAACGACTTCGACTTCTCGTACAGCGAGCGCATCTGGAAGCCGGTCAGGAGGAACAGCAGGCCCTCGATCAGATAGATGATCAGGTCCCAGAAGAAGATGCCCTGCAGGCGCGTCGCGGCCGAGATCAGCAGCGGTCCGTTCCAGCTCATGTAGAGGCCGCAGGCGACGGTCGCGATCACGCCGCTGCCGCCGAAATGCTCGGGGATCCAGTAGGCGAGATAGGGCGTGATCAGCGACAGCGTGATCTCGACCTGCGGATCCCTGGCGCGGCGGCGGGCGCGCAGGCTGAGCCAGCCGACCGCGGTGCCGAACGCGATCTCGCCGGCGACGATGACGAGGAAGGTGCCGGTCGCCTTCGGCAGCGAGAACAGCCCGGTGGTGATCGCGGCGAGCGCGAAGCGGTAGAGGATCAGCGCGGTCGCGTCATTGGCGAGCCCTTCGCCCTCGAGCACCACCAGGATGCGGCGGGGCATGCCGAGCCTGCGGGCGATCGCCAGCGGCGCGACCACGTCAGGCGGCGCGACGATGGCGCCGAGCAGGAAGCCGATGCTCCAGGGCAGGCCGATCAGATAATGGGTCGCGGCCGCGACCATGAAGGCGGTGAAGATCACGCAGCCGACCGACAGCAGGATGATCGGCCGCAGATTGGCCTTGAACTCGCGCCAGCTCATCGCGACGCTCGCCGAATAGATCAGCGGCGGCAGCACCACCAGCAGCACCAGCTCGGGCGGCAGTTCCAGCGACGGCATGCCCGGCACGAAGGCGAGCACGATGCCGACCAGCAGCAGCAGGATCGCGGGCGCGATATCGGTCCGCCGCGCCACCAGGGCGGTTCCCGCCAGCACGCCGAGCAAAGTGAGAAAAATCTGAAATTTGGCTTCCATAACGGGCTCAATTCGCCCGGAAACCGGTGCCAGTCAATGCGGTCCGGCCGGAGCCGGACCGCGGGGGGCGTGTCACAAAGCCGTCGCGGGCGCGCCGCGCCCGGTCGATCAATCCCTGAGGTCGTAGCGGTATGACTTCGAGACGATCTGCCAGCCGTCGGCGAGCTTCATCGCCACCAGATAGTCGGTGAAATAGCGCGGCGGCAGCTGGCAGCGCACCTTGATGAAGGCGGTGTTGTCGTCGGAGCGGTCGATGGTGACGATAAAATCCTCACGCGGCTTGCCTTCGGCCTTCGCCGAGGTGCGCTTGCGCACCATTGCAAGCCAGTCCGGCACGGTCAGCACCTTCAGCTCGCCCTTCTCCACCCAGCGCAAATCGGCGCTCGGATGAAAACCCTCGGCGAGCTTGTCGGCATTGCTCTCGTAGAGACCGTCGAAATAGGTTTGCACGACGCTTTCGACGCTGGATCGATCTTGGCTCATTGGTTGGTCCTCCCGGCAGGATTGGATCGGCTGGAGCGTTTTCGAGCGAAGCGGGTGCCGGTTCGCGTGAAGAAAACGCGTCAAAGCTCGAATCTGGAGCCCCCGTTCCGATTCAATTGGAACGGAAAGGGCTCTAGGATTTAGCCATGAACCGCCGGATTGCGCCATGGCCGGCGACAAAATTCTGCGTGAGGGATGAGTTGTGACCATATCTGCAAATTCGAACGAACATGTCCTGACCGGCGAATGCTTCTGCCGCGACGTGCGCTACGAGGTGGCCGACGCGTTTGCCTATGCGCTCAATTGTCACTGCTCGAACTGCCGGCGCACCACGGGATCGGCGTTCAAGCCGTTCGCGGGAATCGCGCGCGACAAATTCACCGTGGTCAGCGGCGCTGATGGGCTCCTGATTTATGGCGATGAGCTCACCCACGACGCGCATTGCAGCCGCTGCGGCTCGCTGCTCTATTCGCTGGTCCGTGACGGCGCCTATGTCCATGTTGCGATGGGCACGCTGCGCGATGCGCCGGCGATCCGGCCGACCGCCCACATCTTCGTCGGCTCCAAGGCGCCGTGGTACGCGATATCGGACGATCTGCCGCAATATCAGGAGCACGTGACGCAAGGCGGGGAATAAATTCGCGCGACGTCATCGGCGTGCTGCTTTTCGTCCTTGCCGACCGCCTTGCGCACGGCATCTCATCAGGCGGCGCGGCTAGATCGCGCTCGCGGCGATGTTCACCATCAGGGCGAGCAGCGCGGTGTTGAACACGAACGAGATGATGCCGTGCACGGTCGCGGTGCGGCGGATGATCTTGCCGGTGATGCCGACGTCGGAGACCTGCGCGGTCATGCCGATCACGAACGAGAAATAGACGAAGTCCCAGTAATCGGCGTCGACATGTTTCTCGCCGCTCGGAAACTGCAGGCCGCCGGGCGTCTTGCCGCGGTAATACTCATGGGCGTAGTGCAGTGCGAACGCGGTGTGCACCACGGCCCATGACAGCGTGATGGTGACGATTGCCAGCGCCAGTCCGGCCGGGCTGCCTTTGGATGCGCCGAGCTCGAACACGATGGCTGCGAGGCTCGCCAGCGCGCCGAACGCGGTCAGCAGCAGGATCAGGAAACGGCCGTCGTCCTGCAATATGGCGCTTCGTTTGATATGGGCGACGCCACAGCGCAGCATCATCACATAGGCAAGCACGAGATACAGCGCGGCGAAGGCATCCCAACCCGCGAGCAGGCGCGTGACGATGCGCGGTGCTCCCGGCACCAGCAGCGCAGCCAGGATGCCGAAAGCGATCGAGCCGAAGGTGCGCGGCCGGCCCACGACGACGCGGACCGGCAGCGGCAGCTTGCGGAAGCGAACAAGGCGGTCGTCGATCTCCCTGTTCATTTCGCGCGTTGCTCTCGGCTAGTTCTTGCGCTCGGCGACGAAGCGGGCGGCCGCCCGCAGCACCTCGCCGCGGTCGCCGAACACCGACAGCGCGGCGTCGGCACGCGCCAGGAGGTCGCGCACGCGCTGCTTGGCGCCATCGATGCCGAGCTGGGTGACGAACGTGGTCTTGCCGAGCGCGGCGTCAGCGCCGGCCGGCTTGCCGAGCGCGGCGGCGTCGCCCTCGACGTCGAGCAAATCGTCGGCGATCTGGAAGGCTTCACCGAGCGCTTTGCCGTAATCGTCGAGCGCCTGGTACTCCTTTTGCGAGGACTGGCCGAGGATCGCGCCGGCGATGCAGCCGAAACGGAGCAGCGCGCCGGTCTTCATCTGCTGCAGGCGCGCGACGTCGACCGGCTCGCGGTCGCCGAAGCGGCCTTCGCCGGCAAGGTCGAGGATCTGGCCGCCGGCCATGCCGCCGACGCCGGAGGCGCGCGCCAGCGCGCGGGTCAGGAGCAGGCGGACCTGGGCGTCCTTGTGGATCGCGTCGCGGGTGATGATGTCGAAGGCGATGGTGAGCAGCGCGTCGCCGGCGAGGATCGCGGTGGCGTCGTCATAGGCCTTGTGCAGGGTCGGGCGGCCGCGGCGCAGATCGGAATTGTCCATCGCCGGCAGATCGTCGTGGATCAGCGAGTAGCAGTGGATGCATTCCAGCGCGGCGCCGACCAGCAGCGCGGATTCGCGTGGGATGCCGAACACCGCCGCGCTCTCGACCGCGAGGAACGGCCGCAGCCGCTTGCCGCCGCCGAGGCTCGAATAGCGCATGGCCTCGATCAGCCGCTTCGGGCGCACGATTTCGTCGCTTTCGGTCGCGTCGGACAGCAGTTTGGCGAGCAGGGCTTCGGTATCCTCCGCGGTCTGGTCCAGCCGCTTAGAAAACTCTGCAGTACCGGTCGTCATTAAGAATTGCTCCAGATCGATTTTCGGCCGGACAATCGTTGATGGCATCGGCTTCGTCAATTCCCGCCCTGCGACGGAATGCGCCTTAAAAGTGCTGGAAAAACCGTGAATTATCCCGCAGACGTCGACGGCGCCGGCCGTGTTCTGGCGGGCGGGTCCCAAATCCTTCCTGGAATGGTCCTCCCCGGAAACCCCTGTTTTGCGCATCGTCCGAATTTTATTGCTGCTTTTGCTGGCCCTGCTGGTGCTGCCGTATCTGGTGGCGCCGTTCTACCGCACCGGCCATCCGGTTTCGGCGCTGATGGCGTGGCGGACCCTGCGCGGGGCCCCGGTGACGCGGCACTGGATCGATTTCGGCGCGATGTCGCCCTACCTGGCGCGGTCCGTGGTCGGCTCGGAGGATGCCCATTTCTGCAAGCATCGGGGCATCGACTGGGGCGCGCTGCGCGAGGTGCTCGACGACGCCGAGGATGGCGAGGTGGCCCGCGGCGGCTCGACCATCACCCAGCAGGTGGCCAAGAACCTGTTCCTGTGGTCCGGCCGCAGCGTGATCCGCAAGGGGCTGGAACTGCCGCTGGCGCTCTGGATCGATCTCGTGCTGCCCAAGCAGCGGATCCTGGAAATCTACCTCAATATCGCGGAAATGGGCCCGTCCGGCCAGTTCGGCGCCGAAGCCGGCGCCCAATATGCCTTCGGCCGGTCCGCCGGGGGGCTGTCAGCCCGCGAGGCCGCGCTTTTGGCCGCGATCCTGCCCAATCCGGTCAAAAGAAGCGCCCGGAACCCCGGCCCGGGGGTCCGCAGGCTGTCCGCCACCTATATGGTCCGGGCCAACTCCGTGACGCGCTGCTGGCGCGAAAATCGCGGCTCCTGAGGCCGATTTCGGACGCTTTTTGCTGTCTCCGGCCCTAGCTTTACGCAGTGCCTTCCTCTATAAGCGCGGCCTTACCGGCATCGCAGCTGGCGCTTTGAAGCGCTGTGCGCTCGTCCCCCATTTCGGACGATGCCTCCGCAACACCCCTAGAGGACACCGTCATGGCCGTTCCCAGAAGAAAAACCTCGCCATCGCGCCGTGGCATGCGCCGTTCGGCCGATGCGATCAAGACCCCGACCTATGTCGAGGACAAGGACTCCGGCGAACTGCGCCGTCCGCACCACCTCGACCTGAAGACCGGCATGTACAAGGGCCGCCAGGTCCTGAAGGCCAAGAAAGAGTCCTGATCGGACATTTGGCCTACGCGCCGCAGCCATGCGGCGCGGCGCCTGAATTCGGTCAACGAGTGCGGCCAAGACGGGCGCGTCCGCGGCGAGGCCAATGAGCATCGCCGCATTGCTGGTTCTCCCTGAATAAGGCGCAAGCCCCGATGGTCGGTTTTCCGCTGCTGCTCGTTCCGCTCGCGGTCTACAACATCATCGCTTTCCTGATGCCCGGCGTGTCGTTCACGGACCCGCTGATCAGGCTGACATTGCTGTCGGGCGAGCAGTGGCAGATCACGCTCAGCGACATGCTGCTCGCGGCCGCCGTGCTGCTGTTGCTGCTCGAGGTCATCAAGGGCGCGCGCCCCGGCGCGAAATATCTCACCGACCATCTGCTGTCGCTGATCGTGTTCGGCGCCGCCGCTGCCGAATTCGTGCTCTGGCCGAAATTCGGCAACTCGACCTATGGCCTCCTCACGCTGCTGGCGCTGGTCGATTTCATTTCCGGAATTGCGCTGCGAACCCGCCGCCGTGCGGTGGTCGCACCGGCGCCCAGCGCCGGCAGGGCGCACCCTGCGGCAGCTGAGGCACCGCAGCCTGCACCCGTAGCGGAGCCGGCGCCCCGGCCTGAGCCCGCGCCTGTCGCCGCACCGGCGCCTGCCGCGCCGCCTCCGGCCGCACCGGTCCCCTCGGCGACGTCGGTTGCGGAATCCGTGCTGCTCGATCAGTCCGCGCCAAAGCCGACCGTGACCTCGCCGGATTTGCAGCCGGGCGGCCATCCGCCGTCGGACGCGCCGCAGCGCTGATATTTTCCTAGATGATCTGCCGGGTCCGCCGCGCCACGCTGCGGCGTTCGTCGACATGCGGGCCGTAAGCGCTCTGCGCGTCGGCCAATGACCCACGTCGCTGCCCGCGCGTCTGCGGTTCGTGTGCGGCGGTCGCGATCAGATGAGCCACAAACGACGGATCGGCATGCGGCAGCGGGATCTTGGGCGCCCAATGGGTGGTCGCGGCCAGCGGCACCAGCGCCGTGCCGGCCGCCGCAGCATCGCTGGTGCACTCACCGTCGAGGATTTCCGATTGATCGATATCCGGCATCGTCTGCGACCCGTTGGAGCGTCATAGTTTGGGACGTTGCGTCCCTCCGCAACACCCCCGTGGCAAGGGTCATGCCCGCCGTCCCCAGTTCGTTCCCGGACAGTCGGAAACGTGGTTTCCAGATTATTTATCAACTTCACCTAGCGTTGGATTCGCCGGAACCACTATCTTGAGAGCGTGTAGAATCACCGGGCGCCGTCCCAAATCGAGGCATGTTCGATGCCCCCTGTCCCGCCAGCTGCCAGCATCCTCGCCTCGCTCGGCCAAGCGACATTCGCCTGGGACCTGGCGAGCGATGCGATTGCCTGGAGCGACAATGTGGCGGCGGTCTTCCCGGATATCCCGGTCGCGGCGCTGGCGAGCGGCGCCGAGCTTGCCAAGCTGATCGAGCCGTCGCGCTCGGTTCGCACAGATGCGCTGGGCGCGCCGGCGCCGGTACGCGGCGGGGAGGGCGTTCCCTACCGGATCGAATATGGCGTGCGGGCCGTCACGTCAGCGCCGGTGATCTGGATCGAGGAGACCGGCTGCTGGTTTGCCGGCGCCGACGGCAGGCCGGCGCGCGTGCAGGGCGTCGTCCGCATCAACAATGAGCGGCATGCCCGCGACGAGCAGCTGTTGAAGCTGTCGCGGCACGATCCGCTGACCAACGAGCTCAACCGCACTCATCTGATTGCCTCGCTCGCCGAAACGATGGAGGAGTGCGCGCGCTTCCGCAGCTCCTGCGCCTTCATGCTGATCGGCATCGATCATCTGGCGCGGGTCAACGATGCCTTCGGCTTCGATGTCGCGGACGCCGTCATCGCCGAGGTCGCGAAGCGGATTCGTGCGCGGCTGCGCAGCGGCGACATGCTCGGCCGCTTCTCCGGCAACAAGTTCGGCCTGATCCTGCGCAACTGCACCGTCGACGATACCAATGTCGCGGCCGAGCGCTTCCTCGCCGCGGTTCGCGACGAGGTGGTGCCGACCAAGTCCGGCCCGGTGTCGGTGACGGTGTCGATCGGCGCGGTCACCATTCCGCGCCATGCGAGGTCGGCGGAGGAGGCGGTCAATCGCGCCCAGGAGACGCTGGACGCGGCCAAGAGCCGCCGCGCCGGATCGTTCGCGCTGTGGAAGCCGAATGTCGAGCGCGACGCCCAGCGCCGCGTCAACATCCGCGTCACCGACGAGATCGTCACCGCGCTGAACGAGCGCCGCATCGTGATCGGCTTCGAGCCCGTGGTCGATGCGCGCCTGCGGCAGCCGGCGTTCTACGAGTGCCTGGTCCGGATGGAGCAGGACGACGGCCGCGCGCTGCTCGCGCCCGATATCGTGCCGGTCGCCGAGCGGCTCGGCCTGATCCGGCTGGTCGATCACCGCGTGCTGGAGCTCGCCATCGCCGAGCTCGCCGCCGCTCCCGGCGTACAGCTCAGCCTCAACATCTCGCCCGACACCACGATGGATCCGGACTGGTGGGCCACCATCGAATCCTTGATGCGCGCGCATCCCGGCGTCGGCGAGCGGCTGATCGTCGAGATCACCGAAACGGTCGCGATCCAGGACATCGACGACGTGCGCGGCTTTGTCACGCGCCTGAAGAACTTCGGCAGCCGGATCGCGATCGACGATTTCGGCGCCGGCTACACCTCGTTCCGCAATTTGCGCAAGCTCGGCGTCGACATCGTGAAAATCGACGGCGCCTTCGTGCAGAACATCGTGCGTTCGGCCGACGACCGCGCCTTCGTGCAGACGCTGATCGATCTCGCGCGCCGCCTCGAGATCAAGACGGTCGCCGAATGGGTGCAGGACGAGGAAGCCGCCGTGATGCTGCGCGAATGGGGCTGCGACTTCATCCAGGGCCGCCTGATCGGCCTCGCCTCGCCGGACCGCCCGTGGAACGCGTCGGCGGAGAAGCCCGTGCCCGCCACGGGCTGAAGCGGCCATAGGCCGTTTCACAATATCGGTCGTGATACCCGCCAAAGGGATTGCTCAAAATATGAGCGCGTCCTGCCCAAGGTTTGGCGGGAGTTCATCCAATTAATTGTGCGTCCCTAGACAAGTTTTCCGCCGGAGACCGCCGTTTACTTCTTCGAGGTTTGGACCGTGGCTTGCGCCATGACAACGTCGAAAGAGGATCGAATGGTCACGTTATCTTTTCCGCGCGCGTACAAACTCATGCATATCGCAGCGTTAGGGGCATTGCTCGTTGTGGGCGTCGGTGCTCCAACCGACGCCAGGGCAGCTGCGCCGGCCGCCTGTGCGGAGCTGCAGGCAAAGTATCCGGACTGGAAGGGCAAGACCCTCGTCAACGCAATCAATCCGCATACGCCGGGCTACGAGTCGATCGATCCGAAGGATCCGAGCAAATATGTCGGCTTCGATATCGATCTCGGCGAGCAGATCGGCGAATGCCTCGGCTTCAAGCTGACCTACAAGGCGGTGACCTTCGCCGCACTCCTGACCACGCTGTCCAGTGGTCAGGCCGACATTGTGATCTCCGACATCTACGCCACGGAAGAGCGTGCCAAGGCGGCCGACTTCATCACCTATTCGAAGGTGTTCGACGGCGTATTGGTCGCCAAAGGCAATCCGAAAAAGATCTCCGGCATCAACACCTCGATGTGCGGTGCGGCAGCGGCCGAGAACACAGGCTACGTTGAAGTTCCGCTGATCCAGGCGCTCGTGCCGGAGTGCAAGAAGGAGGGCAAGCCTGAGCCGACCATTCAGCTCTACGACAACAACGCCAACTGCATCCAGGCGATCCTGGCCGGACGCGCCGACACCTATGTCAACGACGTCAACACCGTCGACAATGCGGTGAAGGCCTATCCGGACAAGCTCGAAAAAGCTATCGCGGTGACGATCCCGTACAAGGTCGGCATCGGCGTGCCCAAGGACAAGCCGGCCTTCCGCGATGCCGTGAAGGCGGCGCTGACCGAGATCTACAAATCGGGCGATCAGCTCGCGTTGCTGAAGAAGTGGAATCTCGATCCGGAGAACCTGATCGAGCCCGGTCTGCTGACGGTCAAGTAGGCCCCGGCACCGGCAAAAAGGACGACATGCTCCATGGAGCTGTTCCTCCACTATTTGACCATGCCGTATATGATCGAGGGCATTCAGGCGACCTTGCAGGTCACCGCCCTCGGTCTGCTCGGCGGCCTGATCCTCGGTGTAATCCTGGCGTGGATGCAACTCAGCCGCTTCAAGGCGCTGGCGTCCTTCGCCCGGGTCTACACCGTGATCTTTCGCGGCACGCCGCTGATCCTGCAGATGGTGTTCGCCTATAATGCCCTGCCGCAGATCGGCATCAAGCTACCGGCCATTCTCGCCGCCGGCCTCGCGCTGGCCTGCAACGAAGCTCCGTTCATCGCCGAGATGCTGCGCTCCGGCGTGCTCGGCGTCGATCGCGGCCAGGTGCTGGCCGGGCAGGCGCTCGGCATGACGCCCGGCGTCCTGATGCGCCGGATCATCGCCCCGCAGGCGATCCGCTCGATGATCCCCGCTTTCGGCAACGAGACCGTCAGCGCGCTGAAGAATTCCTCGCTGGCGTCGGTGATCGCCGTGCAGGAGCTGACGTTGCGTTCGACCCAGATGGCGTCGGCAACCTTCGATTTCTTCTCGATCTTCTTCGCCTCGGGCCTGATCTATCTGTTCCTTACCGCGGCGATCGCCGGCATTCAGCTGTTCCTCGAATGGCTGTTCGATCTCGACCGCGCATCGAAGCAGATCAAACTGATGCGGATGATGCCGTGGTATCGCGCGCAGGGACTCGATGATCCGCTGACTGCGGCCGAGGACGCGCCGCCCGAGATCTTGCCCGATGCCGGTGTCGCCGAATTGCCGCCGCCGCGGGCGCAGACCGAGCGTGTCGATCGCGCCAAACGCAACGAGATCCTGAAGCGGAACAATGTGGCGGTCGATGTTGCCGCATTGCGCAAAAGCTATGACAAGCAAATGGTGCTCGCCGGCGTCGATCTCACGGTGCGGATCGGCGAGGTGGTCGCGCTGCTCGGGCCGTCCGGCTCCGGCAAGAGCACGCTGCTCCGCTGCATCAACAATCTCGAACTCTGGAACGACGGCAGCATCAAGGTCGGCGGTCGCCGGCTCGGCTTCAGCGATAGCGGCAAGGCGCTGTCGCCGCGACTGTTGGCGCAGGCGCGCGCCGAGGTCGGTGTCGGTATGGTGTTCCAGCAGTTCAACCTGTTCGGTCACCTCACCGCGAAGGAGAACATCGCCGGGCCGCTGCGCTGGGTGCATGGCGTGTCGCGCATCGATGCGGATCGCCGGGCGACCGAACTGCTCGGGCGCGTCGGCCTCAGCCACCGCGCCGATGCGCTGCCGCGGCATCTCTCCGGTGGCCAGCAGCAGCGCGTCGCCATCGCCCGTGCGATCGCGCCGAATCCCAGCGTGCTGTTGCTGGATGAGCCGACCTCAGCGCTCGATCCCGAACTCGTCAATGAGGTCCTTGAAGTGATCCGTCGCCTCGCGGTGGAAGACGGCCTCACCATGATCATCTCAACCCATCAACTGCGCTTCGCCAGTGAAGTCGCTGATCGCGTGGTGCTGCTGGCGGATGGCGCGATCGTCGAGGAAGGCCCGGCCGACGAGGTGCTGAGCAATCCGCGCAATCCGGTCGCGCAGCGTTTCCTCAATGCCATGGAGGCCGAGGTCGCATGAATAGAACCCGTTCCGTTTCCATCCGCGTGAGGACCCCTGCGTGAAACATCATCTGCTGCCGGTATCTGCGAAGACTGTGCATTGGGGCTATTTCAGCAAGGTCGTGGCGCCGGCATTGACGCTGAAGTCCGGCGACCGCGCGACCATCGAGACGCTGACGCATCACGCCAATGACGATTACGAGCGCATGATCGAGGGCGATCCGGGTGCCGAGAGCGTGTTCAAATGGACGCGCGAGCACAAGGCGGTGGTGCGGCGCGGTTCGGGGCCCATCGAAGGGCCGTTCATCCGCGGCTCCGGCGAAGGCGTCGGCGTGCACCTGCTCACCGGTCCTGTGGCGATCGAAGGCGCCGAGCCGGGCGACGTGCTGGAAGTTCGCATTCTCGACGTGCGACCGAGGCCGGCCTGCAAGGCCTGCCATGCCGGCAAATGCTTCGGCTCCAACGTCGCGGCCAATTGGGGTTTTCACTATCACGACCTGATCGAAGAGCCGAAGCCGCGCGAAGTGGTGACGATCTTCGAGCTCGACGCGTCGGGTGAGCCTTTCGCCAAAGCGGTCTACAATTATGTCTGGACGCCGCAGACCGATCCTGATGGCATCGTGCACCCGACCATCGATTATCCCGGCGTCCGCGTCGATCACGCCACCGTCGTCAAGCGCGAGAATGTTCTGAGCAATGTCCGTGTGCCCGCGCGGCTGCATTTTGGCACCATGGGCCTCGCGCCGTCGGAGCAGGATTTCGTCTCCTCGATCCCGCCGAGCTATACTGGCGGCAACATCGACGACTGGCGCGTCGGCAAGGGTGCCAAGATGTTCTATCCGGTTGCGGTGCCCGGTGCGTTCTTTTCGGTCGGTGATCCGCATGCCGCACAGGGCGACAGCGAGCTCGGCGGCACGGCGATCGAGACCTCGCTCACCGGCGATTTCGAATTCATCCTGCACAAGCATCGCGATCTCGGCGGCACACAGCTCGAAGGACTGACGCATCCGATGCTGGAAACCCCTGACGCCTGGTCGGTCTACGGCTTCACCTACCCGAACTATCTCGCCGAGCTCGGCGCCAATGCGCAGCTCGAAATCGCCAATCACTCCAGCCTCGACCGCGCCATGCGCGACGCCTTTCGCAAGATGCGGCGCTTCCTGATGACGGTGCACAAGCTCAGCGAGGACGAGGCGATCTCGCTGATGTCGGTGGGGGCAGATTTTGGCGTGACGCAGGTGGTCGACGCCAATTGGGGCGTGCACGGGACCATCCGCAAGAACGTGTTCCGGTGTGACTGATCACGCGCCGGCCACTGGGCAGGACGTGTCATCCTTGGGGATGGCACGGAGATTGCTTCGCTTCGGCCATAAAGGTCGATGCATGAGGTTGCGTCCGTTCACGAGTGAATCCTACTCCGAAGGCGACCGCCCCGAGGCGTGGCGGGACGTCCTGGCGTCGGTCGGCTTGCAGCCCACGGTCGCCACGAGCACCCATGCCGGCCATGCCATCGCGGTGCGGCGCAGCTTTCAGGGCGTGACGCTGGCCAGGCTTTCGGCAGGGCCACAATCGGTGTCGCCGCGCACGGATGCTGTGGCCGATCATCCGCTGGTGCTGCTGCCGCTCGAAGACGGGGTGGCGCTGAAGACGACCACCGGTTATCAGATCGTTGCTGCGCGGCATCTTCTCTTGCTGCCACGCGCAGGGGACTGGAGCGTGTCGTTCCAGCGCGAGATGCGCGCGGTAGTGCTGTCGGTGACGTCCGAACCGGCTCATCGCCATCGCGCCACGTTGCAAGGCGGCGAGGTGCGGGTGCTCCAGCCCGGCGGCTTTGGCAGCGTATTCGCGCAGATGATGGAGCTCGCCGCGCGCGATCTCGACGCGCTGTCCGATGTCGAATGGACGGCGCTGGCGCGAAGTCTCGCCGATCTGCTGCCGACCTTCATGCGTCAGCACGGCGAGACGGCGGGCGATCGCGGCGGCGGCGCTTCCAAGGCAGCGACGCTGCATCGCCTGTGCCAGACCGTCGAACGCAGCCTCGAGGAACCCGATCTGACGCCGGTCAAAATCGCCAGTGCCGAGGGCATTTCTGAACGCTATCTGCAAAAGCTGTTCGAGGGGGCCGGCACCAGTTTCACGCATTACCTGCGCGAACGTCGGCTGCAGCGCAGCTGGGCCGATCTGTCGAATCCCGCCGAGGCGCATCGTTCGATTTCCGAGATCGCGTTCCGTGTCGGCTTCAACGACTCTGCCCATTTCAGCCGCGCGTTTCGCCAGCGCTTCGGTCTGTCGCCGCGCGAATTCCGCCAGCATGAAGCCGAGCGGCAGACCGCATCCGCGGCCACGGTGCAACGCGGCTGGCCTCAACAGGCGCTGGCGCAGCTGTGCAGCCGGCGCGCAGCGCTGGCGCGCAGGACGGCTGCGCCGTTCAACGCGCACGACGTGGAGATCGCGGACGCGCCGCGCCATCACCATCTCGCCGCGGATGCCTCGCGCGTGCATTGGGGCTATTTCAGCCATTCGTTGCCGCCGCAGGTCGAGATCGGCTCCGGCGACACCATCACCATTGAGACGCTGACCCAGCACGCCTCCGACGATCCCGAGCGCATGATCAAGGGTGATCCAGGCGCGGAGAGCGTGTTCCACTGGACGCGCGATCGGAAGAACGTCGATCGCCGCGGCGCCGGCCCGCTCGATGCCTCGATCTACGGCCGCGGCGCCGGCGAGGGATTCGGCGTTCACATTTGCACCGGGCCGGTGGCCGTGAAGGACGCGGAGCCAGGGGACGTACTGGAAATCCGCATCCTCGACATCGCGCCGCGCGCGAGCCGCAATCCGGACTTCGAGGGCCGCGTGTTCGGCAGCAGCGTCGCGGCCTGGTGGGGCTATCACTACAAGGAGTTCCTTGCCGAGCAGAACGCCCATGAGGCGGTGACGATCTACGAGATCGTCGACGACGATGACGCGCCGCATGCCCGTGCGCTGTATTCCTATCGCTGGGAGCCGCAGACCGATCCGTTCGGGACGCTGCACAAGACTTACGACTATCCGGGCATTCCGATCCCGCCGTCATCGGTGCGGCGCCGCCACGACGTGCTCGACGGCATCCGCATTCCGCTGCGCCCGCATTTCGGAGTCATCGCGCTTGCGCCGCGCGAGGCCGAGCTTGTCGATTCCGTCCCGCCCGCATATTTCGGCGGCAATCTCGACAATTGGCGGCTCGGCAAGGGCTCGACGGTCTATCTGCCGGTGTCGGTGCCGGGCGCGCTATTGTCGGTCGGCGATCCCCATGCTGCGCAGGGCGACGGCGAACTCGGTGGCACCGCCATCGAATGTTCGATGACCGGCACGTTCCAGGTCATCCTGCACAAGAAGAACGAGCTTACCAATCAGCCCTTCGCCGATCTTACCTATCCGCTGATCGAGACTGAAGCCGACTGGGTGCTGATGGGCTTCAGTCATCCCAACTATCTCGCCGAATTCGGCGCCAAGGGGCAGAGCGAGGTTTACGCGACCTCGTCGCTCGATCTCGCGATGAAGGATGCGTTCCGCAAGATGCGGCGCTTCCTGATGAACATCAAAGGCCTCACCGAGGACGAGGCGATCGCGCTGATGTCGGTGGCGGTGGATTTCGGCGTGACGCAGGTGGTGGACGGCAATTGGGGCGTCCATGCCATTCTCAGCAAGCGCGTCTTCGATCACGCGCCGCAAAACTAGAGCATGAAAGATCGTGCTCGAACAAAGACATGAGATCATGATGCGATTCCGTAGAAACGCATCATGATCCATCAGAGAGCAGGCGAGGAGACGTCGTTGCAGTTTCACATGATATCCGGCGGCCCGAAACCGGTCGCGCCGTTCAGCCACGCGGTCGAGACGGATGGTTTCGTTTTCGTCACCGGCCAGATGCCGGATACGCCGGCCGCACCCGGCCTATTGCCCGAGGGCATCGTGGCGCAGACCCGCGCGGTGATGGAGAATCTGCGCGTGGTGCTTGCGGGCCTAGATCTCGGCCTCGAGCATATCGTGATGTCGCGCATCTATCTGACGCGCTTCAAGGAAGATTATGCGGCGATGAACGAGACCTATCGCAGCTATTTCCCGTCCGACCGCCTGCCGGCCCGCACCTGCGTCGGCGTCACCGGTCTCGCCTATGATGCGTTGATCGAAATCGATCTCGTCTGCCGTCGGCCTGCATAGACGCGCCCGCGAGGGTATGCTCGATCAGACGGCGACCGCCCGACGTCGGCGAGAGCCGCCGTCAGGACTTCAGAAGCGATGGCGGCCGGAGGTCGGCCGGGCTGGCAGCGGACCTGAACGAGACCTACTCGTCCTTCTTCGTCGGCTGCGACATGCGCTCGAGGCGTTCCTGCATGTCCTTCATCTGGCGGCGAAGATCGTCGATGTTGCCGTCATCGGGCGTGGGCTCCGGCGCCTTCTCGGCCTCGCCGCCCCCGCGTTGCGGCACGAACGGCTTGAACATCGAGAAGGTCTGCTGGAACAGCTCCATGTTGCGGCGGACCTGTTCTTCCAGCGGCGCAAACGGTGTGCCGCTCAGCGCGCCCGCGATCTGCTTGCGGAATTTTTCCTGTTCCTTGGTCAGCGTCTCGATCGACTGTTCGAGATATTTCGGCACCACCATCTGCATGCTGTCGCCGTAGAAGCGGATCAGCTGGCGCAGGAAAGTGGTCGGGAGCAGGTTCTGCCCGGCCTTGTTTTCCTGTTCGAAGATGATTTGCGCGAGCACGGAGCGGGTAATGTCGTCGCCGGTCTTGGCGTCATAGACGAGGAAATCCTCGCCTTCCTTCACCATCGCCGCGAGATCCTCGAGCGTCACGTAGGTGCTCGTCCCGGTATTATAGAGCCGCCGGTTCGCGTATTTCTTGATCGTGGTCGGTTGTTCAGATTTTGCCATGGGCTCTCACTTCAACACCGAAGAACCTGGAACCCTACGGCATCGCCGCAGGGCAAAATGCAACGCATCGCAGCAAAGGTAAGCATTTTCAAAGCGGTTCGGCTACAGTTTTGTGCTGTGCGGTTAATTCCAAAGCATAGGATTTGCTCAGGAAAGTGCCAAGGGCGTCATTTTGAGTGCGTCGCGGCGCGATTTGCCCGACAGTGCGATTGACATGTCTCAACGAGGTTTACAGGATAGCCGTCAAGAGACAGGCCCGCCAAATCGGCCGCCCGCCGTCGAGAAACCCAGCTACAACCATAGGAGATGTCCATGTCAGACGATGTCGTCATCGTCAGCGCCGCCCGCACCCCCGTCGGTAGCTTCAACGGCGCTTTCGCCACCACGCCGGCCCATGACCTCGGGGCCATCGCCATCAAGGCGGCGCTGGAGCGTGCCGGCGTCGAGGGCGGTCAGGTCTCCGAAGTCATCATGGGCCAGATCCTCACCGCCGCGCAGGGCCAGAACCCGGCCCGCCAGGCCTCGATCGCGGCCGGCATCCCGGTGGAAAGCCCGGCCTGGGGCGTCAACCAGCTCTGCGGCTCCGGCCTGCGCACGGTGGCGCTCGGCTACCAGGCGCTGCTCAACGGTGATTCCTCGATCGTCGTCGCCGGCGGCCAGGAATCCATGAGCATGGCCCCGCACGCCCAATACCTGCGCGGCGGCGTCAAGATGGGCGGCCTCGAGCTGATCGACACCATGATCAAGGACGGGCTGTGGGATGCCTTCAACGGCTACCACATGGGCAACACCGCCGAGAACGTCGCCAAGCAGTACCAGATCACCCGCTCGCAGCAGGATGAGTTCGCGGTCGGGTCGCAGAACAAGGCCGAGGCGGCGCAGAAGGCCGGCAAGTTCAAGGACGAGATCGTCCCGGTCACCATCAAGTCCCGCAAGGGCGATATCGTGGTCGACACCGACGAGTATCCGCGCCATGGCGCCACGCTCGACGCGATGGCCAAGCTCCGCGCGGCGTTCGAGAAGGACGGTACCGTGACCGCCGGCAACGCCTCGGGCATCAATGACGGCGCCGCCGCCGTCGTGCTGATGACCGCCCAGGAAGCCGCCAAGCAGGGCAAGAAGGTGCTGGCCCGCATCGTGTCGTGGGGCCAGGCCGGCGTCGACCCCAAGATCATGGGCACCGGCCCGATCCCCGCCTCGCGCGCCGCGCTGAAGAAGGCCGGCTGGAACATCGCCGACCTCGATCTGATCGAGGCCAACGAGGCGTTCGCGGCGCAGGCCTGTGCGGTGAACAAGGACCTCGGCTGGGATCCGGCCAAGGTCAACGTCAATGGTGGCGCGATCGCGATCGGCCATCCGGTCGGCGCGTCGGGTGCGCGCGTGCTGGTGACGCTGCTGCACGAGATGCAGAAGCGCGATGCCAAGAAGGGCCTCGCGACGCTGTGCATCGGCGGCGGCATGGGCATCGCTATGTGCGTTGCACGCGACTGAACAAAAGGCAGCGAGGCCGGTTAGGTGATGAAAAGATCATCTGTCAACCGCGAAGCGAGCTGATAAATAAGATGCCCGGCTTTGCGCCGGGCATTTTTGTTTCGAGGGGTTGTGAGTGCGTAGGCCGGAGTTATCCGGTTATAAAAGACGGCCAAGGAGGAAACGGACATGGCACGTGTTGCATTGGTGACGGGCGGAACGCGCGGTATTGGAGCTGCGATCAGCAAGGCGCTGAAAGCGGCGGGCTACAAGGTGGCGGCGAGCTACGCCGGCAATGACGCCGCGGCGGAGAAGTTCAAGGCGGAGAGCGGGATTCCGGTCTACAAGTGGGACGTCGCCTCGTTCGACGCCTGCGCGGCCGGCGTCAAGCAGGTCGAGGCCGATCTCGGCCCGGTCGACGTGCTCGTCAACAATGCCGGCATCACCAAGGATACCGCGTTCCACAAGATGACGGTCGAGCAGTGGAATGCCGTGATCAACACCAACCTCGGCTCGCTGTTCAACATGACGCGCCAGGTGATCGAGGGCATGCGCGCCCGCAAGTTCGGCCGCGTCATCTCGATCTCCTCCATCAACGGCCAGAAGGGCCAGTTCGGCCAGGTCAACTACTCGGCGGCCAAGGCCGGCGACATCGGCTTCACCAAGGCGCTGGCGCTGGAGAACGCCAAGGGCGGCATCACCGTCAACGTGATCTGCCCCGGCTATATCAATACCGAGATGGTGCAGGCGGTGCCGAAGGACGTGCTCGAGAAGAACGTGATCCCGCAGATTCCGGTCGCCCGGCTCGGCGAACCCGAGGAGATCGCGCGGGCCGTGGTCTTCCTCGCCGCCGACGATGCCGGCTTCATCACCGGCTCGACGCTGACCGTCAACGGCGGCCAGTATCACGCCTGACGCGAGCAGCGTCGCCGCGTCGCAGGCGCGCACAATCAAGTAGCGAATGCCCGGCCTTGTGCCGGGCATTTTCGTCTTTACAACGCAACACACGCGAAGGAAGACGTGGCCGGCCGGGACATCGGCGAGCGGCTGCAGACCGCCATCCTTTGGACAGTCATGCCGGCCACGACGGATTGAATTGAGATGACGACCCGAACTGCCACCCTTGTCGGGCTGACCGCCATCCTGATGTGGTCGCTGCTGTCGGTCATGACGGTCGCGACCGGGGCTATCCCGGCGTTCCAGCTCGCGGCCATGACCTTTGCGATCGGCGCCGCGGTCGCGTTCGCGAGCTTCCTGTTGCGCCCATCAGCCTTCGGCGCGTTGAAGCAACCGCTTGTCGCGTGGGTCGTCGGCGTCGGCGGGCTGTTCGGCTATCACGCGCTGTATTTCCTGGCGCTGCGCTTCGCCCCGCCGGCTGAGGCCGGCCTGCTCAATTATCTCTGGCCGCTGTTGATCGTGCTGTTCTCGTCGCTGCTGCCGGGCGAGCGGCTCGCGGTGCATCACATCGTCGGCGCGCTGCTTGGCCTCGCCGGCACCGTGCTGCTGTTCGCCGGCAACACCGGCGCCTTCACGAAAGAGCAGATTCCAGGCTTCGCGGCCGCCTTCGTCGCGGCGTTCGTCTGGGCGTCCTATTCGGTGATGTCGCGCCGGCTCAAGGCGGTGCCGACCGATGCGGTGGCCGGCTTCTGCCTCGCGACCGCCGTGCTTGCGGCGCTCGTGCACATGATGGTGGAGACGACGGTGTGGCCCGCGACGCCGCTGCAGTGGCTTGCCGTCGTCGCGCTCGGCATCGGTCCGGTGGGGGCCGCGTTCTTCGCCTGGGATATCGGCATGAAGCGCGGCGACATCCGCGTGCTCGGTGCCGCTTCCTATGCCACGCCGCTGCTCTCGACCGCGTTCCTGATAGCAGCGGGGTTTGCCAAGCCGAGTGCCAACATCGCCATCGCCGCGATCCTGATCGCCGGCGGCGGGTTGATCGCGGCCAAGGACATGGTGCTGAGAAAAAGAACGTAGGATGGGTAGAGCGCAGCGAAACCCATCGCCTTTGGTCCACGCGGCGAGATGATGGGTTTCGCTGCGCTCTACCCATCCTACGAAGCTACAAGAGCTCTTACGAAGCCGGCTCCCAGCCCTTTGGCGCCAGCTCGAACTTCGCGAACTCGAATCCCGGCGCGACGGTGCAGCCGACCAGCGTCCAGTCGCCGCTGCTTTCGGCGGCCTGCCATGCGTCTGCCGGCACGATCGCCTGCGGCTGCTCGCCGCGCGCCACATCCGGCCCGAGCGTGATCGAATGTGGGCCGCCGTCCTGCGCGATCCGCAATGTCAGCGGCGCGCCGGCGTAATAGTGCCACATCTCGACCGCGTCGATGCGGTGCCAACGCGAGCGCTCGCCGCGCGCGAGCAGGAAATAGATCGCGGTCGAATGCGCGCGGCCATTGGCGTCGACGCGCTCGTCGCGAAACGTCTCGCGATAATGTCCGCCTTCGGGATGCGGCTTCAGCGCAAGCTGCGCGATGATATCGGCCGCCGAGAGGTCTGCCATCACGACTTGTTCTTGCGCTCGCGGAGCTCGCCGAACACCAGCGCCGGATCGGCGCCCTTCATGTGCAGCTTCGCCGCCACCGCGGGCTCGTCGGCGCGCAGGAACACGTTGGCCTTCTTCTCGTCGCCGAGCAGCACGGGGATCGTCGGCTGGTTCTCGGCGCGCAGTTTTGTGACCTCTTCGGCCCGCTTCTGCAGGGCCGGATTGTCGGGCTCGATGGTGAGCGCGAACTTCACATTCGCCGCGGTGTATTCATGGCCGCAATAGAGACGGAAATCGTCCGGCAGCGAGCGCAGCTTCAGCAGCGAATCCCACATCATCGGATAGGTGCCTTCGAACACCCGGCCGCAGCCGATCGAGAACAGCGTGTCGGCGGCGAACACCGCCTTCTCGCCGTCGAACACATAGGAGATGTGATCGAGCGTATGGCCGGGCGTCTCGACCACGCGTGCGAGCAGGCTGCCGACCTTGATGACATCGGCATTGGCGGCGCGCAGATCGACATTGGCGATCTTGGCCGACTGGTCGTGCGGGGCGACGACGCGGCAGCCATATTTCTGCTTCAGCTCGGCGACGCCGCCGACATGGTCGCCATGGTGATGGGTGATCAGGATATCGGTCAGCGTCCAGCCTTCGCGCTCCAGCGCCTTGATGATCGGGCCGGCTTCCGGCGCGTCGATCGACGCGGTCGCCTTGGTCGCGGGATCGTGGATCAAATACCCGAAATTGTCGGTGAGGCAGCTGAAGGTGCGAATTTCGGCGGTCATGATATCTCCACGAACAAACGGGACGGACATTTCAAAGCATGATGTATTCGAAAGACCGGTATCGACTTTCCCGGGTCATGCTTTTAACGCGCCCAATATAGGGGTGAAATATGGCGTTAACGCTCCGGCGGCAATGCAATTTTCGGCGCACCTGGGCAGCAGGGGGCGTGTTAGGCTAAACCATGGACGTCATCGACCTGCGCGACTTCTATTCGCAGCGCCTCGGCATCGTGGCGCGGCAGCTGATCAACCGGGGTATCCGCGCGCGGTGGCCGAATGCGGAAGGCCAGCGCGTGCTCGGCCTCGGCTATCCGACCCCCTATCTCGGTCTGTTCCGTGAGTCCTGCGAACGCTGCATCGCCTTCATGCCGGCGGCCCAGGGCGTGCTGAAATGGCCGACCGGCCGGCCGGCGCTGGCCACCCTGATCGACGAATTCTCGATGCCGCTGCCGGATGCCGCGGTCGACCGCGTGCTGCTGGTGCACGCGCTGGAGATGTCCGATGACCCGGAGCGGCTGCTGCGCGAGGTGTGGCGGGTGCTCTCGCCCTCGGGGCGGCTGATCGCGATCATCCCGAATCGCCGCGGCGTCTGGACGCGCACCGACGCCACGCCGTTCGGCCATGGTCGGCCCTATTCGCGGGCGCAGATCACGCAGCTGTTGCGGCAGACCTGGTTCACGCCGTCGTCGTGGGGCGAGGCGTTGTTCATGCCGCCGGTGCAGGGCAGCTGGTTCCTGCGCTCGGCGATGGCGTGGGAGCGGGTCGGCGCGGCGCTGTCGATGCCGTTCGCCGGCGTGCACATCGTGGAGGCGACCAAGCAGGTCTATCGCGCGATCCCCGCGCGCCGCGAGCGCACGCAGCTGATCCCGTCATTGCGTCCGGTGCTGGTGCCGTCCTCGACGGCGACGCGCAAATCGACTCACGCAGAGTCGTGAAATTTCACCCTCCCCGGAGCAGGGCTATCGCATATGAGAGGAAATGGATTTGTCCGCGCCGTCATGGCCGGGCTTGTCCCGGCCATCCACGTCTTTCTTCGCCCGGAAACAAAGACGTGGATGCCCGGGACAAGCCCGGGCATGACGAGTTTGTGGAGCGACCGAGCTCATATGCGATAGCCCTGCTCCCCGGAGGGGGGAGGGTGGCTGCATACGTGCGTTACTCGTTGCCCGGATTGAAGTCGTCGCTCGGCGCGGGCTGCGTCGCCATGTCGGGGCGCGGGCCGTGCGGACGGCGGCGGCGGCGCGGAAAGCGCTCGCTCCGTTCGCCGCGTTCTGCGCCGCCATTATTGCCTTCATAGGCGCCGTTGACCTGTGGCTGCGCGCCGCCGGTGATGAACGAGGGCAGGCGATCGACGCCGCCGGCATCGGCCATCGCGGGCTGCGGCTGGTTCTGCGGTTGCGGCTGATATTGCGGCTGCGGACGATGTTCGCGCTCGCGGTGCTCACGCGGCTGCTGGTCGCGCTCGCGATGCTCGCGCGGCTGCTGCTGCTCGCGCTGGTACGGCTGCTGGCCGTTGTCGCGCATGAAAGGTTGCTGCTGCTGCGGCACGAAGCCCGGCTCCTGGCCGAAGCTCGAATAGCCGTCGCTGTCGTCGTCGCCGTCTTCGGTCGGGGTGACCTCGGCGTCGGGGCGCGGCGGCTGCTGATTCTGCCGGAACTGCTCCTGCGCGGCGGCGATGATCCGGTAGTAGTGCTCGGCGTGCTGGTAGTAGTTTTCAGCGGCCACCGGATCGCCGGAGGAGCGCGCATCGCGCGCAAGCTGAACGTATTTCTCGGCCACGTGGGAGGCCGTGCCGCGGATCTTGATGTCAGGTCCGTTCGATTCGTACACCCGTGTCAGGGGATTCTGGCCGCGCCGGTTATTGTTGTTATTGTTGTTGTTATTCCGGTTGCGCATCCGCTTGTTGTTCTGACCGTTTCTCATCTGTCGCCTTTTATTCCAGCCCTGAAGTTATTGCAGTCCACAGTCCGATTTCTCAGCAGTCCGATTTCTCAGAAGTCCGATTCCCAGAGTCCGATTCGGCGCGCGCCTAGGCACACGGAATCGCAATACCGTTCGAAGTGGTTTCGATGTCGCCGACCATCTCGTTCAGCAAAGTCGCGTGCAGCAAAGACGCGTTCCCCAACCGCCGGCAATCGCGCCAGCGACCAAATCATTCCGCCCGTTGAGACAGGCTCAGTTCTCGTGCGTAAGTCTTCAAGCGCAATAACAGGCTTTCGTTCGCTTGGCGGTCGAGAGCAGCACAGCTTCGGCTATTGCGCTCTATATGACCTGCGTTCCTGGAACCTTTCGATCGGCGGGCTCTGCTGAACCCTGGTCATCACCCGTAACGGATTACGGGGCCAGCACCGATGTTGTGCCCGGAACGTAGTCGTTCCCGGGGGATAATCCAAGAGGTTTTTTTTCGTTCCAATAGGACTTTATCGGGGCAGCCGGCGGGCGGAAACGGCCCTCGGGATGCCCCCCAGATCGGCCTTTGGCGGCCCCGTTAGGGATAACCCGGATGCCGTCATCAGCGCTTCAACGTCGCCGCTCTGCCCCTGTCCGACTTCCACAACCAGAAATCCTCCTGAGGTCAAAAGACCCGCAGATTGCGAAATCAGCGCGCGGTAGGCGTCGAGCCCGTCGGCACCGCCGTCGAGCGCCGTGCGCGGATCATGCGCGCGCACCTCGATGTCGAGTCCGGCGACGTCGGCCGAGGGGATGTACGGCGGATTGGACACGATCAGCTCGAACGCGCCGACGAGCCCGCGGCCGTAGTCGCACTCGATCCATGTCGTGCGATCGGCGAATCCGAGCGCGGTGGCGTTGCGGCTTGCGGTCTGCAGCGCCTCCGCCGAGATGTCGGTGGCGAAGCCATGCGCGTTCGGCAGTTCCGAGAGCAGCGCCAGCAGGATCGCGCCAGAACCGGTGCCGAGATCGGCGATCCGCAAGGCGCGCTCGGCCACCCCGTCGGCGCGCAGCAGTTCGAGTGCGCGCTCGACCACCGTCTCGGTGTCCGGGCGCGGCACCAGCGTCGCGGCGGACAGGTGCAGCGGCAGTCCCCAGAACTCCTTGACGCCGAGGATGCGCGCGATCGGTTCGCCGGCGAGGCGGCGCTGCGCGAGGTGCTCGAGGCGATCGGCTTCGTCCCTCGTCAGCGCGCGCTTCGCGCCCGTGATCATGCCGGTCAGATCGAGCCCCAGCGCGGCGCCGACCAGCAGTCGCGCATCGAGCTCGGCGGCGTCGTGGCCGGCCGCCTTGAGGCGGGCGGTGAGGCTGCGCCTGATGCTCTCGACGGTCTGGCCATGTCCTGCGGGTTCGCTCATCGCGCGTTGTTAGCCGATGGTCGATGCGGCGTCGATATCGCTTGCGCCCCGTGCGGCCGGCGCGCACGGTCAGAATCTGAACCTAGCGATCCGGAACGCGCGACCATGACGGGCTATGACGACCAGAACATCTTCGCCAGGATCCTGCGCGGCGAGGTCCCGAGCTTCAAGGTCTACGAGACCGATCGGACCTTTGCCTTTCTCGACATCATGCCGCGATCGCCGGGACATACCCTGGTGATTCCGAAGGCACCCGCGCGCGGCATCCTCGACATCGCCGAAGCCGACCTCGCCGCGGTGGCGCGGTCGGCCAAGCGCATCGCCGTCGCCGCGATGAAGGCGTTTGCCGCCGACGGCATCATCATCCAGCAGTTCAGCGAGCCCGCCAGCGGCCAGGTGGTGTTTCACCTGCACATGCATGTGATGCCGGTGAAGGCCGGCATCGCGCTGCTGCCGGCGCAGACCGTCAAGGCGGAGATGGATGTGCTCGCCGATCACGCCAGGCGGATGATCGCGGCGCTGCGTGGGTGAGCGGGTGGCCCGGTCCGACGCGGGAATGCCGTAATCCCTATCCCGAGAGGCCATGCGCAATATCGAGTTCGTCATTGCGAGGAGCTCGCGACAAAATTTGCAAAGCAATTTTGCGCTGTAGCGACGAAGCAATCCATCCATCCGCGCATGCGGACCGATGGATTGCTTCGCGGAGCCTGTCATCGGGCGCGCGTTCGCGCGACCCGTTGGCTCGCAATGACGGCGGAGAAAGTGACGCGCCCTAAACCCCGAGATAGCGCTGCAGGACATCGGGCTGCGCCTTGATCTCCTGCGCCGGCCCTTCATGGACGATGTGCCCGTTGTTGATGATGTAGATGCGCTGCGCCAGCGCGAGCGTCGCGGCGAGGTTCTGCTCCACCAGCACGATGGTCTGTCCGGCCTCGGCGAGGTCGCGGCACGCCTTCATCAGGTCGCGCACGATCACCGGCGCCAGGCCCTCGAACGGCTCGTCGAGCAGGATGATCTTGGGATCGCGCACCAAGGCGCGCGCGATCGCCAGCATCTGCTGCTCGCCGCCCGACAGGTCGGTGCCGCGGTTGCCGCGCCGCTCGCGCAGCCGCGGGAACATCTCGTAGATGCGGTCGAGCGGCCAGCGCTGCGAGGCGGTCAGGCCGGCGATCACGAGGTTCTCCTCGACGCTCAGGCTGCCGAAGATGCGGCGCTCCTCATGGACCAGCTGCATGCCGGCCTGCGCGATCTTGTGGCTCTTCCTGCCGGAGATCTCGACGCCGTCGAACATCACCGAGCCGCGGCGCGGGGTCACGACGCCCATCAGGCTCTTCAGCGCCGTGCTCTTGCCGGCGCCGTTGCGCCCGAGCAGCGCCACCACCTCGTTGCGCTCGACGCGCATCGAGACGTCGAACAGGATGTGGGAATCCCCGTAATAGCTGTTCAGTCCGTTGACCTCGAGCAGGCTCATGCAGCGAGCACTCCATGCACGCCGCCAAGATAGGCCTCCTGGACGGTCGAATTGGTCTTGATCTCTTCCGGCGTTCCCTCGACCAGCACGCGGCCCTCCTGCAGCACGGTGACGCGCTCGGCGAGCTCGAACAGCGCATCCATGTCGTGATCGATGATGATCATGGTGCGGCCCTGGCTGATCGACTTCAATAGCTTGACGGTCTCGACGCGTTCGCGCGGGCTCATGCCGGCCAGCGGCTCGTCCAGCAGCAGCAGGCTCGGCGACGTCGCCAGCGCCAGCCCGATCTCCAGCCGCCGCTTCTCGCCATAGGCGAGCTCGGACACCGGCGTATCGGGCCTCGAGGTCAGATTGACCAGCTCGAGTGTCTGCTGCACGCGCTCGGTCAGGCCGGGGATGCTGTCGATGCTGCGGAACAGGTCGAGCTTGAACTTGCCGCGCAGCGCCGACAGCGCCGCGATCACCAGATTCTCGCGCACCGTCAACCCGGCGAACAGCTGGTTGACCTGGTAGCTCTTGGTCAGGCCGAGCTGACAGACGTCGGTGACGTTCATGCCGGTGATGTCGCGGCCCTCGAACAGGATGGTGCCCGACGTCGGGTGCACCTCGCAGGTCAGCATCTTGAAGAAGGTCGACTTGCCGGCGCCGTTCGGGCCGATGATGCCGCGCAGCTCACCGTGATTGACGGTGAAGTCGATGTCGCTGTTGGCGAGCAGGCCGCCATAGCGCTTGGTCAGGCCGCGGGCCTGGAGGATCGGTCCGGACGGATTGCCGCCGGCACGAGCCGCCGCCGGCTTCGGCGCGGCGGGCGCCGTGGCGTGCCGCTCGCTTGCCACGGCGACGACCTCGGGTGCGCTCTCCTCCGGCTCCTTGGCGCCGCGCTGTCCGGTCAGGAGGCGGTACAGGTCGGCGAGGCCGCCGATGATGCCGCGGCGCAGGAAGCACACCAGCAGCACGAACACGATGCCGAGCACCAGCTTCCAGGCCGCGCCAAGCCCGAGCGCCGCCTGCAGGAAGTCCTGCAGCGACAGCCACACCGCGGCGCCGACCAGCGGCCCGAACAGCGTGCCGCGGCCGCCGATCGCGGTCTGCATCACGAGCTGGCCCGACGTATCGAAGGTGAACGCGTCGGGTGGCATGAAGGCCTGCAGCACGCCGAGCAGCCCGCCGGCAAAGCCGGCATAGGCGGCGGCGATCACGAAGGCGGTCAGCTTGTAGCCGTGGATGTTGTGGCCGACTGCGGTGGCGCGCAGCGGATTGTCGCGGATCGCGCTGAACACGGCGCCGACCGGCGAGCGCACGATGCGCAGCGCGATCACGACGCCGATGAAGTAGCACAGCGCCAGGAACTGGTAGAGCGACCAGCCGGTGGTGAAGTGCAGCGTGGTGAAGCCGAGATTGAAGCTCGGGGTCGGCACGCCCGGCAGCCCGTTCTCGCCGCCGGTGAAGTCCGACAGCGGATTGAACTCGACGAAGAAGAACACCTCGGCGATCGCCACCGTGATCATTGCGAAATAGATGCCGGTGCGGCGCAGTGCGATCAGGCCGATCAGATAGCCGGTAGCGGCGGCCGCGATCATGCCGATGACGAGCGCGAGCACGACGTAGGGAAAGCCGGCGCGCGTCAGCAGATAGGCCGCGACGAAGCCCCCGGTGCCGTAGAAGGCCGACTGGCCGAACGACAGCAGGCCGGTGAAGCCGAATAGGATGTCGAAGCCGAGGCCGAACAGGCCCCAGACCAGGATCCGGTTCACCGTGTTGGGCGCGAAGCCGAGCCACGGCAGCACGAAGGGCGCGACGATCAGTCCGGCGGCGGTCAGGAATTCGATCAGGTATGGGCGCTGTTTAAGCATCTAAATATCCGTCGTCATTCGCGGCCCTGCGTGCCGAGCAGGCCATGCGGTCTGAGCACCAGCACGAGCGTCATCGCCGCGAACAGCATGACGTAGGCGTAACCGGGGTTGAACATCGAGGTGATGCTGATGATCTCGCCGGCGATCAGTCCGCCGAGGATGGCGCCGGGAAACGAGCCGACGCCGCCGATCACCACCACCACGAAGGTCTCGACCAGGATGTCGTCGCCGACACCCGGCGTCAGCGACACCACCGGCGCGTTGATGATGCCGGCGAAGCCTGCGGCCATCGCGCCGATGCCGAACACGATCATGAAGACGCGGTAGACGTTGATGCCGAGCGAATCGACCATCACCGAATCCTCGATGCCGGCGCGCACGATCATGCCGAGCCGGGTGCGGTACAGGATCAGGAACAGCGCGCCGAGCGCGACCGCGACGATGCCGACCACCGCGAGCCGGTAGGTCGGGTAGAACAGGAAGCCGAGCGAGGTGATGCCCTGCAGCAGCGCCGGCGGCGGCACCACCTGCGACTGGCTGGTGAAGATCAACCGCACGATCTCGACGAAGCAGATGCCGAGGCCGAACGTGACCAGCAGCTGGTCCTCATGCGGGCGGTGGTAGAAGTGGCGGATGATGATCCGCTCCATCGCAATCCCGAGCACCATCACGAACAGCGAGCCCGCGATCACAGCGAGAATGAACGAGCCGGTGTAGGAATAGGCCACATATCCGGCGTAGCCGCCGATCATGAACATGGCGCCGTGGGCGAGGTTGAGCACCCCGAGCGTGCCGTAGATGATCGTCAATCCGGAGCTGATCAGCGCCAGCAGCGCGCCGAGCGCCAGTCCGTTGAAAAGTTGCGAGACGAAATTTGGCCAGTTGATCATGGCGCGCGTTCACTCAGCCGTTTTATCTGGCCCGGTCGATGGAGGATGCATTCCGAGAAAAGCGGCGCCGCGGGCCGGGTCACCCCGCCCACGGCGTCGAGTCTTCCCACGTTAATCAGGTGTAGTCGCCGAGATGGCAGCCGAACGCATCCGGTTTCTGCATCAAGCCGTCGCCGGGCACGATCTCGATCACCTCGTAATAGTCCTCCTTGTTCTTCATCTCCTTTTCCATCTTGCCGCGGACGATGACGACGGGGCGGACGCACTGGTGATCCTCGGGGCGATAGTGGACGTCGCCGACCAGCGAAGGCAGTGTCTCGCCCTTCTCATAGGCCTTGATGACGTCGGGCGGATAGAAGCTGCCGGCTTCCTCGACCATGCGCGCCCAGTGCGCGAAGCTGACATAGGCGTTCTCGGCGCCCCATTCCGGCTTGTATCCGTACTTCTTCTCGAAGGCCTCGTTGAACATCTTGGCCAGCGGATACTTGTCCTCGATGGTCCACCAATAGTCGGTCGCGGCGTAGACGCCCTGCATCAGGCCGCCGGTCTCGCGGGCGATGAACGGCACCTGGTAGGGCACCACGAGCTTCATCTTGTCGAGCACGCCGAACTGCTTGGCCTGCTGCGTCGACAGCACGGCATCGTGACCCCAGTTGACGTTGATCAGCACGTCGGCGCCGGAATTCGCGACGTTGAGCAGATAGGACGAATAGTCCGGCGCGCCGAGCGGCGAGACCTGGTTGGTGACGGTGGTCCAGCCCGCCTGGGCGAGGTAGTCCTGCATCGACTTGGTGACGGTGTGGCCGTAGGTGTAGTCCGGCGTCAGGTAGGCGGCCTTCTTGTTCTTGCCGAACTGCTTGATCAGCACCGGCGCGATCGCCGCCGCGGCGGTCTGGCCGAAGAAGTTCTGGCGGAAGCCGTAGCGCACGCAATCCTTGCCGGTGGTGTCGTTGGAGCCGGAAATGCCGCAGACGAAGATCACCTTCTCGCGCTGCGCCAGCTTGTTCAGCGCCACCGCGACCGCGCTCGACGTGCCGCCGGTGATCATCACCGCCTTGTTCTCGGAGATGAAGCGCTGCTGCGCCTGCACGGCTTCGTTCGGCTTCGCCGCGGAATCCGCGACGCCGAACTTCAGCTCCTTGCCGAGCACGCCCTTGCTGGTCTTCGGCGAGATCTTCTTGATCAGCTCGTGACCGCTGTTGATGTGCTCGATCGCGAGCTGATAGCCCTTGAGTTCATCCTCGCCCTGCACCGCATAGGTGCCGGTGCGCGGGACCGAGATGCCGATGAACGCCGAAGAGCCCGACGTGCCCGCGGGATAGGTTCCGATCGCCGGGTGGTCCTCGGCGAATGCCCGCGATGCGATCGAGGCCGGCAGCACGGTGCCGCCGATCAGGCCCGCGCCGGCTTGCAGCAAAGTGCGGCGCGAAACGTTCGGGGCGCTGCCCGGCCGAAAATCCTTGGTGCTCATCGCTCAGTATCCTCCAATTATATTGATTGTTGGCGCGCATGCTCACTCGTCGCCTGATCGGATCGATCGGCGGCACGATGCGCCGGCTGCGATGGAGCAGCCTGTCACAGCTACAATTCCCCACCGGCATATTTAGTCAATGTCACCTTTCGTCGAATCATATCGGCCTACGATAGAAATAATATCGCTCTACGATGTATCGAGGGTTTGCCGACCGGGTGCGGGTCCTGTAAGTGAGGGAGCGATGATCCAGGAGCCTTCAAGTCGCACCGGAAATGCCGGAGAGCACGCCGTGACCGAGCACGGTGGCGCCGAGCAATCGGGCAGCCTGAGCATCCGCGCGATCAACGTCCTGAAGGAGCTGGCGGTCGAGCTGCTCGACGAAGTGCCGCCGAAGGTGGGTTGGACGCCGCCGGACGACCTGTTGCGGCTGCTCACCGCGCGCCATCTCGCGACGGCGCGAAATTGCGGACGGCAAACCATGCGCGAGATCATCGCTTGGGCCGAGACGCGCGGGATAACGATCCCGTCTCCGCATCACACCGGCAAGTCGTTGTCGGAGGTCTGGGGCGATCTGGTCGCGCGTGCCTCGGCCGGGCATCTCACCAAGAGCGAGATCACCGAGGCGCTGGAGAAATCCATTCGCCGCAGGAGCCCGCGGATTCCGGTCGCCTTCCAGATCGTGCTGCTGAAAATATTGAGCTCGACCTACGATCACTGGCCGCAGCCCTGAGCTTGCCCGGCCCCGCCGCTCGATCGTCAAACCGTTGAAAACATGAGTGGAAGGGCGGCCGGTAGTATGGTGCGTCCGGCGCGGGCTTGATAGCGTTGCACGGCGTCTGCCGTCCGGCGGAGCGAGCCAGCAGCAGGACGATCGAATGCCGCAACCAAAGCAACGACGAGCACCGGCCGGCGCAACCAAACGCAAGGCCGTGGCCGCGACGGTGGACTACCGGGCGCTGGCGCAGTTTCGCTACGAGCTGCGCAGGTTTCTCGCATTCAGCGAGGAGGGCGCCCGGAAGGCCGGAATGACGCCGCGGCAGCATCAGGCGCTGCTCGGCATCAAGGGTTTCGTCGATCCCGGTCCGCCGACCGTCGGCGACATCGCCCGGTTCCTGCTGATCCGGCATCACTCCGCCGTCGAGCTGATGAACCGCATGGCAAAGCTCGGGCTGGTCAGCCGCCTTGCCGATCCCGACGACGCGCGGCGGGTCCAGCTCAAGCTGACGGCAAAGGGCGAGCAGAAGCTCCAGGCGGTCTCGAAGAAGAACATCGAAGAACTGCGCCGCGTCGCGAGCCCGGCGTTGCGCCGCTTGCTGAAGTCCTCTCCCTCTTCCGGCGAGCCATGAACGACGCATCCGCCGGCGCAAGCGGCGGCGCGCGTCAGGCCGCGGCGCCCTGCGCGGCGAGCTGCGCCGCCTGGTGCTCGGTCGTCAGCGCGTCGATCAATTCGCCGAGCGCTTCGCCCGCGATCACCTGCGGCAGCTTGTAGAGCGTCAGGTTGATGCGGTGGTCGGTGACGCGTCCCTGCGGAAAATTATAGGTGCGGATGCGCTCGGAGCGGTCGCCGGAGCCGACCTTCTCCTTGCGGTCGGCGGAGCGCGCCGCCTCGACGCGCTGGCGCTCGGCATCGTAGATGCGCGAGCGCAGGATGTTCATCGCCGACGCCCGGTTCTTGTGCTGCGAGCGGCTGTCCTGCATCATCACGACGATGCCGGTCGGCAGATGGGTGATGCGGATCGCCGATTCGGTCTTGTTGACGTGCTGACCGCCGGCGCCGCCCGCGCGCATGGTCTCGATCCTCAAGTCGGTGTCCTTGATATCGACGTCGACGTCCTCGACCTCCGGCAGCACGGCGACCGTGGCGGCCGAGGTGTGGATGCGGCCCTGCGTCTCGGTGTCGGGCACGCGCTGGACGCGGTGCACGCCGGATTCGAATTTCAGCTTGGCGAACGCGCCGCGGCCCTGCACCTCGGCGATGATTTCCTTGTAGCCGCCGACGGTGCCTTCGCTCGCCGAGATCACCTCGACCTTCCAGCCCTGCAAGGACGCGAAGCGCTCATACATCCGGAACAGGTCGCCGGCGAACAGCGAGGCCTCGTCGCCGCCGGTGCCGGCGCGGATTTCCAGCATCACGTTGCGGTCGTCCATTGCATCCTTCGGCAACAGCGCGATCCGGATCTGCTGCTCGAGCTCGCCGAGCCGCGCCTGCAGCGTTTCCAGCTCGGCTTCCGCCATGCTGCGCATTTCGGCGTCGGTCCCGGCGTCCGCCAGCATCGCCTCGGTATCGGCGAGTTCACTACGCGCAGAACGATAGAGCTTCACTGCATCGATCAGCGGGTTGAGCTCGGCGAGCTCGCGCGTGATCTGCACATAGCGCTCGGACTTGACCTCGCCGAGCAGCTCGGCCTCGAGCGAGGCATGATGGGCGAGCAGGACGTCGAGTTTGGCTTCGGGTAGCATGGCGGTATCTCGAATTGCGGAAGGTACGGAAGGGCGGCAGCGGCGACGGCAGCGTCGCTACAAGGCCAGCCCCTCGGTTTCCGCAAACTTCGTCAGCGCCGCGCGGATCGAGACGCTGCCGACCGGCGCGTCCAGCAGCGGATTGATCATCGCTTCGGCCTTCTTGGCATCGAGGTCAAGGATCAACGCCTTGACCGGGCCGTGCGCGGTTGCCGACAATGAAAGCGAACGGTAGCCGATGGCGATCAGCGCCAGCGCGCCGATCGGCTTCGACGCCATCTCGCCGCACAGCGAGGCGGCCTTCTTCGCCGCCTTGGCCTTGCGCACGATATCGCGCAGCGCGCGCAGGATCGGCGCCGACAAAATGTCGAAGCGTTCGGAGACCTTGGCATTGCCGCGGTCGACCGCAAACAGGAACTGGAACAGATCGTTGGAGCCGACCGAGACGAAGTCGACCTTCTTCAGGAGCTCGTCGAGCTGGTAGAGCAGCGCCGGCACCTCGACCATGGTGCCGATATCGATCCGCTCGGGCAGCGAATGGCCGTGCTGGCGCAGATAGGTCAACTCGCGCTCGACGATCGCCTTGGCCTGGTCGAACTCGGCAATATCCGAGATCATCGGGAACATGATCTTCAGCGCGCGGCCGCCGCCGGCACGCAGCAGCGCGCGGATCTGGCCGCGCAAAAGGCCGGGACGGTCGAGGCCGAGCCGGATCGCGCGCCAGCCGAGCGCGGGATTTTCCTCGATCACGGTCTCCATATAGGGCAGCGCCTTGTCGCCGCCGATGTCGAGCGTGCGGAAGGTGACGGGCTTGGAGCCCGCGGCATCGAGCACGGTGCGGTACAGCGCGAGCTGGTCGCTCGAGCGCGGCAGGTTCGGGCTCACCATGAACTGCAATTCGGTGCGGAACAGGCCGATGCCGGCGCTGCCGGTGTCGTCGATATGCGGCAGGTCGATGGTCAGGCCGGCATTGATCAGAAGTTCGATCGGCTGGCCGTCCTTGGTCACGCAGGCCTTGTCGCGCAGCGCCGAATATTGCGCCTGCCGCCGCGCCCGGAACCGGACGCGCTCGGCATAGGCGGATTCGATCTCGGTCGAGGGGCGGACATAGATCTCGCCGGAAATGCCGTCGACGATGATGGCATCGCCCGGATCGGCGATGCCGGGCGCGTTCGGCACCTCGCCGACCGCGGGAATGCCGAGCGCGCGCGCCACGATCGAGACGTGGGAATTCGCGGTGCCTTCCTCCAGCACCAGGCCGCGCAGCCGCTTGCGGTCATAGTCGAGCAGGGCCGCGGGGCCCATCGCGCGGGCGATCAGGATGGCGTTGTCGGGCAGCTGCTCGCGCGACGGCGCATGGTCCTGGCCGACCAGCTGCCGCATCAGGCGATGGCCGAGATCCTCGAGGTCGTGCAGGCGGTCGCGCAGATAGGGATCGGTCGAGCGCAGCATGCGCGCGCGGGTGTCGGACTGCACGCGTTCGACGGCGGCTTCCGCGGTGAGGCCGGTGGCGACCGCCTCATGCAGCTTGTGCGACCAGCCCTGGTCGTTGGCGAACATGCGGTAGGCTTCCAGCACCTCGCGGTGCTCGCCGCCGTCGGCGACGTCGCCGCGCTCCAGCATGCGGTCGAGATCGGCGCGCAAATTGGCGAGCGCAGTGTCGAGCCGCTTGATCTCCTTCGGCAGATCCTCGGCGATGTAGTTGGTGATGACGACGCGCGGCTCGTGCAGCACGACATGGCCGAGCGCGATGCCGTCGGAGAGCACCGCGCCGGTCTTGTGCAGCGAGTGCCGCGCGGCGGGCTCGGCGCCGGGCTGCGCCAGCGCGGCAAGCTCGCCGGAGGCGATCATCTCCGCCAGCACCATGGCGGTGGTCTGCAGCGCCTCGACCTCTTCCTCGACATAGGTGCGCTTGGCGCGGTTCTGCACCACGAGCACGCCGAGCGTGTTGCCGGCGCGCAGGATCGGCACGCCGAGGAACGAGTGGTAGGCCTCTTCGCCGGTCTCCGGGCGGTAGGCGAAGGCCGGATGGCTTTGCGCGTCGGACAGATTGAGCGGCGTCGCCTCGCTGGCGACGAGGCCGACCAGGCCTTCATGTGCGCTCATCACGGTGCGGTGGACGGCGTCGCGGTTCAGACCTTCGGTGGCATAGAGTTCGAGGGTGTTGTCGATGCGCAGCACGTAGCAGGAGCAGACCTCGGCCACCATGTTGGCCGCGATCAGCACCACGATCTTGTCGAGCCGCTCCTGGGCGGAGACTTGCTCCGCCATGGTCTCGCGGAGCCGTCTCAACAGGATGCGGGGGCCTCCCGACGCGCTCCGCATGTGTTTCAGTCCCTCCCCGCGAAGCCAGCGCACCGGTGCGGCCGGCCGCTGGCGCAAAACTCGTCAAAAACAACAATTTTAGTCATTCGGTGTCGCCGCTCGCCAGTTCCCGCCGATTCGCGATCACCGAAACTGTGCCACAGTTTGCGACAGCCTACCTGACTGGCCGTATAGCCAATCGAGGCTTGCTTTGCCAAGCAAAACGCCTGCCAGTAGCAAATAACGTCTGCGTCAGCCCAATGCTGCGCCCGCTAAGAGAAATTCTAACTCCGGGGCGCGGCTGGGGGACCCTCTTCCCTTCTCCCCCTTGTGGGGGAAGGTGTCCGTAGGCGTCCACAGGCCGCCGTCCCTGGAAGACGCCGATGCTGCGCATCGGCTATGCGAAGTCCGCGACGGATGAGAGGTCCCCATCCGCGGAGACAGACCCCTCACCCGGTTTCGATGCTCCCGCATCGAACCCGCCCTCTCCCACAAACCTACGCCTGGTCGAGGCCGTACAGCGTGTGCAGCGTGCGGACCGCGAGCTCGGTATAGGCGGCGTCGATCAGGACCGAGAACTTGATCTCGGAGGTGGTGATGGCGCGGATGTTGATGTTGCGGTCGGCCAGCGCCTTGAACGCCTTGGCCGCGACGCCGGCATGGCTGCGCATGCCGCTGCCGATCACCGAGACCTTGGCGACGTCGGTCGCGGTGTCGAGGCGGGCGTAGCCGATTTTGGCCTTGGCGGCGGTAATCGTGTCCTTGGCGCGGTTATAGTCGCCGGCCGGAACGGTGAAGGTGAGGTCGGTGGTCTTGCCGTCCTCGGACACGTTCTGCACGATCATGTCGACATTGATGTTGGCATCCGCGAGCGGCCCGAAGATCGCGGCGGCGACGCCGGGCTTGTCTTCGATCTGGCGCACGGAAATCTGGGCTTCGTCCTTGGAGAAGGCGATGCCGGTGACGACGTGCATTTCCATGATTTCCTCCTCGCTGCAGATCAGCGTGCCCGGCGGCTGGTTGGCGTGCGGGTCGATATCCTCTGGCTTGTCGAAGCTGGAGCGCACGAAGATCGGCATGTTGTGCACCATGCCGAGTTCCACCGAGCGAACCTGCAGCACCTTGGCGCCCTGCGAGGCCAGTTCCAGCATGTCCTCGAAGGCGATCTTGTCGAGCCGGCGCGCCTTCGGCACCACGCGGGGATCGGTGGTGTAGACGCCGTCGACGTCGGTGTAGATGTCGCAGCGGTCGGCGCGCAGCGCGGCGGCGATCGCCACCGCCGAGGTGTCCGAGCCGCCGCGGCCGAGCGTGGTGATGCGGCCGGTATCGGGATTGATGCCCTGGAAGCCGGCGATCACGGCGACTTCCTTGCGCTCCTTGAAGCGGGTGATGATCTCGGTGCCGTCGATATCGAGGATGCGCGCCGAGGCATGCGCCTCCGAGGTCTTGATCGGGATCTGCCAGCCCTGCCAGGAACGCGCCTGGATGCCGATGCCCTGCAGCACGATCGCGAGCAGGCCCGAAGTGACCTGTTCGCCGGAGGCGACCACCGCGTCATATTCGCGCGCGTCGTGCATCGGCGAGGCATCGGTGCACCAGGCCACCAGCTCATTGGTCTTGCCGGACATCGCGGAGACGACGACGGCGACCTCGTGGCCCGCGTCGACCTCGCGCTTCACATGCTGCGCGACGTTGCGGATACGATCGATATTGGCGACGGATGTACCGCCGAATTTCATCACGAGGCGGCCCATGACGGCGCGTCTATTCCTTTAAGAGGATAAGTAGGTTAACCCACGCCGAAAACCGCAAGCGCGGGGACCGAAACGCGCGTATACATAGCGCCGCGCCCGGGGGCAAGCCGGTAGGTAGGGGGCCCTCGAGTGTCTTTTGGGGGTGTTTTGACCGGTTGCGGGCGGGTTGTGGCGCACGGGTAACACGGGACAACTCGAAGGCGGATTGGATGGGACGTTATATCGATGAGATCCTGCAGCCTGGCGAGAAGGTGCTGTATTCCACCAATGCGCACTGGATGTTCTATTTGCCGGCGATCGGGGCCTGGATCGTGGTGCTGGCGCTCTTGATCCTGTCGCGGATGACGACGGTCGACGGCCTCGTGATGGCCTGCTTTGCGGCCGCCGCCGTGGTCGCGGTCGCGGCGCTGTACTGGACCGCCGCGGCCTGGTTCCACCGCTGGACCACCGAAACCGACGTCACCAATTTCCGCGTGGTGCACAAGAGCGGCTTCATCAAGCGGCGCACCTTCGAGATGAGCCTCGACAAGGTCGAGAGCGTCGACGTCAACCAGAGCATCATGGGGCGCCTGCTCAATTATGGCGACGTCACCATCCGCGGCGTCGGCGAGGGCATCGAGACCATCAGGACCATCGCCGCGCCGCTGTCGTTCCGCAATTCGATCACCGCGCGATAGGGGCGCGCGCAATCATGGCCACGCAATCAACTCTTTCCGGTTCCTCCGCCAGTTCCTCCGCCAATGCCTCCGCCAGCTCGGTCGATCCGGCCGAGGTCGCGAAATTCTCGAAACTGTCCGATGAATGGTGGGATCCGCGCGGCAAGATGGCGCCGCTGCACAAGATCAACCCGCTGCGCCTGACCTATATCCGCGACGCCGCCTGCCGCAAGTTCGAGCGCAACGCCAAGAGCCTCAGCTGCCTGTCCGGCCTGCGCCTGCTCGACATCGGCTGCGGCGCCGGCCTGTTGTGCGAGCCGTTCACGCGGTTAGGGGCCCAGGTAATCGGGATCGATCCCTCCGCCACCAACATCGCCGCGGCGAAGCTGCACGCCGACAAGGGTCATCTGTCGATCGACTACCGCTGCACCACGGTGGAGGAGATGGACGCCCGCGAGCGCTTCGACATCGTGCTGGCGATGGAGGTGGTCGAGCACGTCAACGACGTCGGCGCCTTCATCAAGCGCTGCGCGGTCATGCTCAAGCCCGGCGGGCTGATGGTGGTCTCGACCCTGAACCGCAACTGGAAAAGTTTTGCGCTGGCGATCGTCGGCGCCGAATACGTGCTGCGCTGGCTGCCGCGCGGCACCCATGAGTGGAGCAAGTTCGTCACTCCCGCCGAGCTCGAGCGCTATCTCGGCGACGTCAACCTCACCGTCACCGAGCAGGCCGGCGTGGTCTACAACCCGCTCGCCGACAAATGGACCGTGTCGACCGACATGGACGTGAACTACATGGTGGTGGCGGAAGAGGTGTGAGTTGAGTGTCACGGCCTTGGCCACACAACAGGTGTCGTCCCTGCGAACACAGAATGCGTAGCCCGGATGGAGCGTAGCGTAATCCGGGACTGCTTAGTCCGCGGATGAGCTGGCCCCGGATTGCGCTTCGCTTCATCCGGGCTACGGAAGTTTGTGGACATCGCGCAATCCAGTCATGCGCTCACTCGGTTGACCGCGTCAGCGGCAATCGGCACGCTGTGCGTGTCCTCCCGCCGGCATGCTTTCCTTATCCCCCATGTTCACGATCGCCTCGCTCTGGATTCCATTCACCATCGTCGCTGCGTTCGGGCAGGTGGCGCGCAATGCGATGCAGCGGCATCTGACCGGTCCGCTCGGGACCTGGGGCGCGACCAATATCCGTTTCCTGTTCGGGCTGCCGTTCTCGGTGGTGTTCTTCGCGCTGGCGGTGCTGTTGACCGGCGATCGCGTGCCGTGGCCGGCGGCCGCGTTCTGGCCGTGGCTGGTAACCGGCGCGCTCAGCCAGATCGTCGGCACCGGCTTCATGCTGCTGGCGATGAACGACCGCTCTTTCGTCGTCACCACGGCCTACATGAAGACCGAGGCGATCCAGACCGCGATCTTCGGCTTCATCTTCCTCGGCGACCATCTCACCTCGTCCAAGGTGATCGCGATCGTGATCGCGACCATCGGCGTCGTCATCACCGCGCTGCGGCCCGGCGGGCAGAAGAGCTTTGCCGACCTGCGCCCGACCGTGCTCGGCCTCGGCGCCGCCGCGGTGTTCGCGATCTCGGCGGTGAGCTTTCGCGGCGCGATCATCGCGGTGCCCTCAGTCTCATTTGTCACGGCGGCCTCCTACACGCTGATGTGGAGCCTCCTCGTGCAGACGCTGATCCTGTCGGTCTATCTGTTGCTGCGCGCGCCCGACGTGCTGAGGTCGATCCTCAAGCTGTGGCGGCCCTCGATGTTCGCGGGCTTCATGGGCGCGTTCTCATCGCAATTCTGGTTCCTGGCGTTCGCGCTCACCGCCGCCGCCAATGTGCGCACGCTGGCGCTGATCGAGGTGCTGTTCGCGCAGGGCGTGGCGTATTTCTCGCTCAAGCAGCCGTTCTCGCTGCGCGAGGTGTTCGGCATCGTCCTGATCGTGATCGGCGTCGCCTTATTGATCGCTGCCTAGGTCAGCCCTTGACCGCGATCAGCACCGCGCCCGCCGAGATCAGCGCAATCCCGAGCCAGCCATAGGCCGAGGGGCGCTCGCCGAGGAAGACCGCGCCGAACAGCGCCACCAGCACGACGCTGAGCTTGTCGATCGGCGCGACCAGCGTCGCAGGTCCAAGCTTGAGCGCGCGGAAATAGCAGATCCATGACGCGCCGGTGCCGAGTCCGGACAGCAGCAGGAACAGCCAGCTCTTGCCCGAGATCGGCCCGGACTGGGCGAACTGTCCGGTCGCGAACAGGATGGCCGACAGCGTGATCAGCACGACCACGGTGCGGATCAGGGTGGCGAGATCGGAGTTGATGCCCTCGACGCCGACCTTGGCGAAGATCGCGGTCAGCGCGGCGAAGACGGCGGAAAGAAACGCCCAGACCTGCCAGGAGGAGAATGAGTCGGGTGTCATGCTCTTCCCAGATTGTCATTCCGGGGCGGTGCGCAGCACCGAACCCGGAATCTCGAGGTTGCGGCGCGAGATTCCGGGTTCACGCTTCGCGTGCCCCGGAATGACGGAGTGAATCAATTCCGGTCTTCCGGCAGCGTCGGCAGCGGCGAGACCTCGACGCCTTCGTCGATCAGCGCGCGGGCCTCTTCGGGCGAGGCTTCGCCGTAGATCGGCCGGTGCTCGATATCGCCGTAATGCATCTTGCGTGCTTCGTTCGGGAAGCGGTCGCCGACATTGTCGGCGTTCTTCACGATGTGGTCGCGCAGCTCCTTCAGCTTGCTGCGCAGCTCGCGCTCCTGCGCCATCATCAGCGATGTCGACTCGCTCGCCGCTGCCTCGACGGGCGCGGCCGGCGCCGGCTGGGCCGGTTCGCGGCCCTTCTTGCTGACGACCTGCGGCGCCATGATCGCGCGCTCGATCTTGCTCGAGCCGCAGGATGGGCAATCGATCAGGTGACGCCGCTCCTGCGATTCATAGGCCGCGGAGCTCTGGAACCAGCTCTCGAACTGGTGGCCGCGCTCGCAGCGCAGCGTGTAGCGGATCATGCCGAACCCCGGACGAGGTGCAGATGTTCCGGGCCGGCCTTGGGGTCGGCAATGCCGAAACGCCTGCCATGCTGCAACGAGGGAATGGTCTTGCGTGCGGTCTCGACCTTGGCGGGATCGATCTCGGCCAGGAACACGCCCGGCTCGACGCCGCCCTCGGCGAGGATCTCGCCCCAGGGGTCGATGATCAGCGAATGGCCGAAGGTCTCGCGCTTGTTCTCATGCAGGCCGGCCTGCGCCGCTGCGAACACGAAGCAGCCGGTCTCGATGGCGCGGGCGCGCAGCAGCGTGTGCCAATGCGCTTCGCCGGTCTTGCGGGTGAAGGCGGACGGCACGGTGAGGAACGATGCGCCGGCTTCGGCCAGCGCGCGATACAGCGCCGGGAAGCGCACGTCGTAGCAGATCGTCAGTCCGATCCGGCCCCAGGGCAGGTCGGAAATCACGGCCGTCTCGCCGGGCTGATAATTGGCCGATTCGCGATAGCTTTCGCCGCCCGGCAGATCGATATCGAACATATGGATCTTGTCGTAGCTCGCGAGCAGATTGCCCTCGGGCCCGATCAGGAACGAGCGGTTGACCGCCTTCTCCGGCGAGTAGCGCAGCGCGAGCGAGCCGATATGCAGGTGGATCTTCAGCTCGGCGGCCAGCGCGCGATACGCCTTCAGCGACTGGTCGTCCTCTTCGCTCGCCAAATGCTCGAACAGCGCCTTGCGATTGAGCTGCATCATGTTGCTGACCTCGGGGGTCAGCACGTACTTGGCGCCCTGCGCCGCCGCCTCGCGGATCAGCCGCGTGCCCTGCTCGAGGCTCGGCTCCGGCAGCAATCCGGTGCGCATCTGCACCATGGCGGCGGTGAAAATGTTTTCCGTCATCAGGCGCCGCCTCCGTTGCTGAGCAGGCCGTCGAGCTTGCCCTCGCGGTCGAGCGCGTAGAGCTCGTCGCAGCCGCCGACATGGGTCTTGCCGATGAAGATCTGCGGGAAGGTCGAGCCGGCACCGGCGCGGCCGTACATCTCGTCGCGATAGGCCGGGTTGCTGGCGACGTTCAATTCGGTGAACGTGGCGTTCTTGCGCGTCAAAAGCGATTTGGCCGCGCTGCAATAACCGCAGCCCGGGCGGGTGTAGATTTCAATGGCAGCGGTCATGGTGCGCTCGGTTGAACCAGAATGTCAGATTATATGGGAGCGCGGTGGGTATCGACAACCCGGGCAAACACCAGCACGTCGACCTGCGCGGCTTTGGCGCGGAGCAGCGCCCGCGCGCAGGCGTCCACTGTCGCTCCCGAGGTCAGGACGTCGTCGATCAGGATCACGCGGCGGCCCTGGACGTCAGCCTTGCGTTCGTCGGCGACCCCGAATGCGCCCTGCACATTGCTGGCGCGATCCTTGCGTGACAGCCCGATCTGCTGCTCGGTGGCGCGGATGCGCCGCAGCGCTTCGGCAGCCATTTTGACGCCGCTCTGGAGCGCGATCACCTTCGCGAGCGCCCCGGACTGGTTGTAGCGCCGGCTCCAGCCGCGCCGCCAATGCAGAGGAACCGGAACCAGCAGATCGGCGTCGGCTAGCAATTCCTTCCCCGCCCGCGCCATCCAGCGACCCATTGTCGGCGCCAGATCGGTGCGATCCTGGTATTTCAATGCGTGCACCAGCGTGCGCGCGACGTCGTCATAGCGCACCGCGGCGCGGGCGCGCTGGTAGGCCGGCGGATTGGCGATCGCCTCCATCGACAGCAACTCGGGCCCCGGATCGTAGACGAAGGGAATCCCGAGCCGCGGGCAGAACGGCGGCGCGATGAACGACAATCTGGCCCAGCAGGCCGCGCACACCCCCTCGCCATCGACCGGCTCACGGCACGAAACGCATAGCGTCGGCAGCGCGATATCGAGCGCCAGCCGCGCGGTGCGCAGCCACGCGCTCCCGATCGCGCCGAGCGCGCGGTGGACGTGACCGGTAATGGAGCGTGTCGGTGATGCCTCGGCGTCCATGGCGGCGAGGCTAGCGTTTGATCAATGCAGGCTCAAGGCGCATTGCCTGCGACGGCGGTCCGGCGTAACCAGCCGGCATGACACCGAACCCGCCGACCGCCCCCATCCTGTTCGACCGCGCCTTGCTCGGCGCGCGGCTGGCACGCGCGCGGCGCGAGGGCGCGGCGACATTCCTGCTCGAGCGTGCCAGCGAAGACATGGCGGACCGCTTGCTGGCGGTGTCACGCAGCTTTTCCGCGGCGGCCGATGTCTGGACGCCGGGCAACGGGCTCGCGGACGCCCTGCGCGGGCGTGTCGCCGCGGTCGATGCGATCGGCTTCAGCGAGGTGGAATCGCTCGGACTGGCGCCGGAGTCGCGCGATCTAGTGGTCTCCGCGCTCGCCTTCCAGTTCGTCAACGATCTGCCGGGCGTGCTGGCGCAGATCCGCCGGGCGCTGAAGCCGGACGGGCTGCTGCTGGCGGCGATGCTCGGCGGCGATACGCTGACCGAGCTGCGGCAGAGCTTTGCCGCGGCGGAGGCCGAGTGCGAGGGCGGGGCCTCGCCGCGCGTCGCGCCGTTCGCCGATCTGCGCGACATCGGCGCGCTGTTGCAGCGGGCCGGCTTTGCGCTTCCGGTCACCGACGTCGACCGCGTCGTGGTGCGCTATGCCAGCGTGTTCGCGCTGATGGCTGACCTGCGGCGCATGGGCGCGACCAATGTGCTGCGCGAGCGACGTCACACCTTAACCCGTCGCGCCACCATGCTGCGCATGGCACAAATCTACGGCGAACGCTTCGCCGATTCCGACGGCCGTATCCGCGCCACCTTCGACATCGTCTGGCTGTCCGGCTGGGCGCCGCATGAAAGCCAGCCGAAGCCGCTCAAGCCCGGCTCGGCGAAGGCGAGCCTTGAGGCGGCGGTGAAGGGGACGAAGCGTTAGGGACGCACGATGCAAGGGCTCCCTCTCCCGCTTGCGGGGGAGGGTTGGGGTGGGGGTCTCTCCACGAGTCGTATCGCGGAAATAGCCCCCACACGGATCGCATCTGCGATGCGATGCGGCCTCCCCCGCAAGCGGGAGAGGCCGACCGAGCCAGCGGATAAGTCGCGTTCATATGCGATTGCCCTGCCCTTGCGGGGAAGGCGAGGGGGCGCTTACGCGATTTCGGAATAATGGAATTATGCCGGTGAGTTGCCCGACGTGTCAAGTCGCCTGGTCGGACGCCGGCCACCGCCACCTGCTTTGCATGGGGTTGTTTTCGATATTTTGGTAGCGCGCCTCCCCGCGAGCGGAAGAGGCGAAGAGGATCACAGCAACAGATCGATCAGATGCGGCAGCAGCGGGATGTCCGCGGGCGGCATCGGGTAGTCGCGTAGCTTGCTTGCGCGGACCCAGGCGAGGTTCTGGCCCTCGCGCGCCACCGCGATGCCCTCCCAGCGCCGGCAGATGTAGAGCGGCATCAGCAGATGGAAGGTCTCGTAGGCATGGCTGGCGAAGGTCAGCGGCGCGAGGCACGGCTCGCTCACGGTGATGCCGATCTCCTCGTGCAGCTCGCGGATCAGAGTCTGCTCCGGCCGCTCCCCGGGCTCGATCTTGCCGCCGGGGAATTCCCACAGGCCGGCCAGCGCCTTGCCCTCGGGGCGCTGCGCCAGCAGCACGCGCTTGTCGGCATCGACAAGCGCGCACGCGACGACGAGGGTCAGCTTGATGTCAGCCATGCGGCGGGGGATTCCTTCCAGTCTGCAAGCTTTCATTAACCAGCAACGCGCTGTCAGCCAAACGATTTATGCCCGCGCGGCTTTCCGCGATCGCGATAAGCCGGCCTTAATTCGTATCCGGCAGGGTGAAGGTTCTCATTTATCTGCCCATTATATTCTTTGCCGACATAACCCATGAGCACCTTGATCCGGACCATCAGCCGTTTCCGTCGCGATCGCTCCGGCAACATCGCAATGACCTTTGGCCTCGCTGTGCTGCCGCTCGTCGTCGCGGTCGGATGCGCGGTCGACTATTCCCGCGCCAACCAGATCCGCAGCAAGCTGATATCGGCCGCCGACGCCGCGAGCGTCGGATCGATCGCCAAGGCGTCGCCCGGCTTCATCGCCGCCGGCGCCATGACCTCGGACGGTGAGATCCAGGCGGGCGAAGCCGATGCGGCCAAGATCTTCAACGGCAACATCTTGAACCAGAACGGCTTCACGCTGACCAGCGTGACGCCGACCATGACCAAGAACGGCGGCGTCATCACCTCGACGGTCAAGTTCACCGCCGATGTCCCGACCATGTTTCTCGGCGTCATCGGACAAAGCAAGATGACGGTGACCGGCGCGTCGACCTCGACCGCGAACATGCCGCTCTATATCGATTTCTATCTCCTGCTCGACAACTCGCCGTCGATGGGGGTTGCGGCGACGCCCGCTGACGTGACCAAGATGGTCAACAACACGTCCGACAAGTACGCCTTCGCCTGTCACGACTACAACGACGCCAACAACTACTACAATCTCGCCAAGACGCTCGGCGTGACGACGCGGATCGACGTGCTGCGCAGCGCGACCCAGCAATTGATGGACACGGCCGCGAACACCGCGACCTATGCCAGCCAGTACCGGATGGCGATCTACGATTTCGGCGCCTCGTCGAAGACGATCGGCCTGCGCGCGCTGTTCTCGCTGTCGACCAGCCTGTCGAGCGCCAAGTCCGCGGCCGGCAACATTGACCTGATGGGCGTCTACGGCAACAACGATTCCTACACCGCCGACAAGGACAGCCAGTTCTCGACGGTGCTTCCGGCCATCAGCAACGCGATCAGCGCGCCGGGCCCGGGCACGGCGGCAGCGCCGATGAAATACCTGTTCTTCGTGTCCGACGGCGTGGCCGACGAGCCGAATTCAAGCTGCCTGAAGCCGATCAGCGGCGGCAACCGCTGCCAGTCGCCGATCAATCCGGCGCTGTGCACTGCCATCAAGAACCGCGGCGTCAAGATCGCGGTGCTCTACACGACTTACCTGCAGCTACCGACCAACAGCTGGTACATGACCTGGATCGATCCGTTCAATCAGGGCCCGTTCGGTCCGTCGCCGAACAGCCAGATCGCGCAGAACATGCAGGCCTGCGCGTCGCCGGGCTTCTATTTCGAGGTCAGCCCGACCCAGGGCATCGCGGACGCGATGAACGCGCTGTTCAAGAAGGCCGTCGCCGACGCGCGGATCAGCAGCTAGCGAAGCGCATACGCTCTATCACCGTCACCCTGAGGAGGCCGCAAAGCGGCCGTCTCGAAGGGTCGACGGCCAGGGTTTCTCTATGCGGCGCTCTCGTGGCCGTGCATCCTTCGAGACGCGCTACGCGCTCCTCAGGATGACGGGACTCACGCCGTCATTGCGAGCCAACGGGTCGCGCGAACGCGCGCCCGATGACAGGCTCCGCGAAGCAATCCATCTGTCCGCATGCATGGACGGATGGATTGCTTCGTCGCTTCGCTCCTCGCAATGGTGGCGACGCTATGTCGGCTGCTACGACCTGTAGTCCCCGTTGATCGCGACGTATTCCTTGGTGAGGTCGCAGGTCAGCACGCGGTCTTTGGCCTTGCCGAGGCCGAGCGCGACCTTGATCTGGATCTTCGGCGCCTTCATCGCCTCCGACACCTCTTTCTCGTTGTAGGACGGATCGCGCGCGCCGCTCTTGGCGACGCGGATGCCGTTGAAGGAGATCGAGAGCTTGTCGCGGTTGGCGGGCTCGCCGGCCTTGCCGACCGCCATCACCACGCGGCCCCAATTGGCGTCCTCGCCGGCGATCGCAGTCTTCACCAGCGGCGAATTGGCGATTGACATCGCGATTCTGCGTGCCGACGGTTTGGTGGTGGCGCCCTCGACCACGACCTCGACCAGCTTGCGGGCGCCTTCGCCGTCGCGCGCCACCTGCTCGGACAGATCAGCGAGGATCTGCTGGAACGCTTTGGTGAAGGCCTTCAGCCGCGGGTCGCCGGCGCGCGAGATCTTCGGCGCGCCGTTGGCAGCGGCGGCGCCGGTCGCGAAGGCGAGCAGCGTGTCCGAGGTCGAGGTGTCGCCGTCGATGGTCAGCGCATTGAAGGTGTCCTCGACGCCGGCCTTGAGCAGGGATTGCAGCACCGATGCCGACAGCGGCGCGTCGGTGAAGACGAACGACAGCATGGTCGCCATGTCGGGCATGATCATGCCGGCGCCCTTGGCCATGCCGTTGATCGTCACCTTGGCCTTGCCGAGCTTCACGGTCGCGGTGGCGACCTTCGGAAAGGTGTCGGTGGTCATGATCGCCTTCGCTGCGTCCATCCAGCGATCGGGGGTCGCGGTCTCCGCGAGCTGCGCCAGCACGCCGTCGAACTTGGTGGCGTCGAGCGGCTCGCCGATCACACCGGTGGAGGCGAGGAACACGTCCGACGTCGCGCAGCCGAGCGCCTTCGCCGCGATCTGCGCGGTCAGCGCGGTCGACGCCTTGCCGGTCTTGCCGGTGAAGGCGTTGGCGTTGCCGGAATTGACCACCAGCGCGCGCGCGGCGCCGCCTTTCAGCTTGGCGCGGCACCATTCGACCGGCGCCGACGGGCACTTCGACTTGGTGAAGACGCCGGCCACCGCGGTGCCCTTGTCGAGCAGTGCGAGCAGCACGTCGGTGCGCCCCTTGTAGCGGATGCCGGCGGCAGCGGTCGCAAGCCGCACACCCGCGATCACGGGCATCTCGGGAACGTCGGGCGGGGCGAGGGGGGAGACGGCGGTGGACATCGGCAAGCTTCCGGCTACGGGGAGGGAAGCGCTCCATAACATCTCGCCGCAAGAAGCGGGAGAGGGCTGCGATGCGAACGCGCTGTCATGAATCGTTCAAGGAAGCGGTAGCGCGACGAATGCGTAGCCCGGATGGAGCGAAGCGCAATCCGGGACGAGTCCCTCCGCGGCAACAGACCCCGGATTTCGCTGCGCTTCATCCGGGCTACGAGGACGGGCTAAAAAAGCAAAATGGCCGGGACGAGCCCGGCCATCGCGCATTGAAGCTATTGACGTCGCGAAGCTTACTTCTTCGCCGGCGCCATCTTGTTGTCGGCCGGCTTCGGCGAGTCCTTGGCGGCATCCGCCGGCGCGGCCGCGTCGGCCGGCTTGTCCATGCGCTCGATCTTGGCGGCCTCGCGCAGCTTGGCGACGTAGTCGGCCTGCGCCTTGCGGGTCACATAGGTCTCGATCTGGGCCTTCACCTGCTCGAAGTCGGGCGCCTTGCGGTTGCGCTTTTCCTCGACCTTGATGATGTGCCAGCCGAACTGCGACTTGACCGGATCGGAGATCTTGCCCGGCTCGAGCGAGAAGGCGACCGCGGAGAATTCCGGCACCATCTGCTCCTTGGTGAAGAAGCCGAGGTCGCCGCCGTCGGAGGCGCCGGGGTCCTTGGACTTCTTCTTGGCGAGTTCGCCGAAGTCGGCGCCCTTGTCGAGCTCGGCCTTGATCGCCTTGGCCTCGTCCTCGGTCTCGACCAGGATGTGGCGGGCGCGCACCTCCTGCTCGCCGGTGATCTGCTTGGCGGCCTCCTCATAGACCTTCTTCATGGCGTCGTCGGTGGTCGCGGCCTTGCCCTCGCTGGCAAGCAGGCTGTCCATCAACAGGCGGTTGCGGGTGAAGGCGAGCCGCTTCTTGAAGTCGTCATTGTTCTCGATTTTCTTGTCCTCGGCGGCCTTGGACACGATCTTCATGTCGATCAGGAAGGACAGCACGTTGTCCTTGCGGGTCGAGGGGTCCATCTGCTGCAGGCTCTGGCCGAGTTCCTCCTCGGCGAGCGCCACGTCGCTGGCGTGGATCTCCGAGCCGTTGACCTTCGCCAGCACCGGGTCGGATTCCGCGGCCCGGACCGGGAGGCCGGCAGCCAGCACTGCGACAAGACAGCCCGTCGCGGCCAGGGTGGCGAGGCCGAGGCGCAGGCCGGTTTTGGTTTCCGGGGGCGAGGTGGTCATGCAAAATCCTTGTCTCAAAGGGGGGAAGCTCGAGCGGGGCGGACACTCGCCCAATCGTGTTACATTGGCAACGCGAAAGTCTTGTCAAAATGATGAATTCCTTGACATCTTGCCAGCGTTGACAACCCCCCGACCGGGCCATATCTCTGGCCAACCGCGTCAGCGGCGAGAGCGCTTATTTTGCCGCGTTTTTCGCCGTTGAACCCAGGATGGCCTGTTTCCCACTCAATTGGCGGAGGAGCCCCCGGGCCGGGGCTCGAACCGTAGCGCGTCACGGTGAGTTGATAGGCGATCCGGCGGACCATCTCAGGCTGTAATCCAAGACTGAATTCCAAGTTGAATTCCAACACTGAACGAAGACCGAACTTGAGACCGAAGAACAGGAATTTCGCATGATCGGCGCGCTCGCCCGCAAGTTTTTCGGCTCCGCCAACGACCGTCGGGTCAAGGGGTATCAGTCCCGCGTCAACGCCATCAACGCGCTGGAGCCCGAGCTCGTCAAACTGACGGACGATCAGCTCAAGGCCCGCACCGCCGAATTCAAGCAGCAGCTCGCCAGCGGCAAGACGCTGGACGACATCCTGGTTCCGGCCTTCGCCACCGTGCGCGAGGCCGCCAAGCGGACGCTCGGCCAGCGCCATTTCGACGTTCAGCTGATCGGCGGCATGGTGCTGCACGAGGGCGACATCGCCGAGATGAAGACCGGCGAAGGCAAGACGCTGGTCGCGACGCTTGCGGTCTACCTCAACGCGCTCGCCGGCAAGGGCGTCCACGTCGTCACCGTCAACGACTACCTCGCCCGCCGCGACTCCGGCTGGATGGGCCAGATCTACGCCTTCCTGGGGCTGACCACCGGCGTGATCGTGCACGGCCTCGACGACGCCGAGCGCAAGGCTGCCTATGCCTGCGACATCACCTACGGCACCAACAACGAATACGGCTTCGACTATCTGCGCGACAACATGAAGTACCGCCTGGAGGACATGGTCCAGCGCGAGCACTACTACGCGATCGTCGACGAAGTGGACTCGATCCTGATCGACGAGGCGCGTACGCCGCTGATCATCTCCGGCCCGCTCGACGACCGGTCGGATTTCTACAACACCATCGACACCTTCATGCCGAATCTCGCCAAGAAGGACGACTACGAGGTCGACGAGAAGCAGCGCACGGTGACGCTGACCGAAGCCGGCATGGAGAAGCTGGAGAACCTGCTGCGCGACGCCGGCCAGCTCAAGGGCGACTCGCTGTACGACGTCGAGAACGTCTCCGTCGTGCATCACGTCAACCAGGCGCTGCGCGCGCACACGCTGTTCACGCGCGACAAGGACTACATCGTCCGCGACGACGAGGTCGTCATCATCGACGAGTTCACCGGCCGCATGATGCAGGGCCGCCGCTATTCGGAAGGCCTGCACCAGGCGCTGGAAGCCAAGGAGCACGTCACGGTCCAGCCCGAGAACCAGACGCTGGCCTCGATCACCTTCCAGAACTATTTCCGGATGTACCAGAAGCTGTCTGGCATGACCGGCACGGCGCTGACCGAAGCCGACGAACTGTTCGACATCTACAAGCTCGAGGTCGTGGAGATCCCGACCAACCTGCCGGTGGCGCGCCTCGACGAGGACGACGAGGTCTACCGCACCCAGAACGAGAAATACGCCGCGATCCTTGCCGAGATCGAGCGCGCCAACAAGCGGCTGCAGCCGGTGCTGGTCGGCACGGCCTCGATCGAGAAGTCGGAAGTGCTGGCCGAGTACCTGAAGAAGCACGGCTACAAGCAGATCGACTTCACGTCCGAATCCGGCATGGAGAAGCTCTATGCCGCGGCGCGCGCCGGCAAGCCGGCAAAGCTGTTCGCGGTGCTGAACGCGCGCTTCCACGAGCAGGAAGCCTATATCGTCGCGGAAGCCGGCGTGCCGGGCGCGATCACGATCGCGACCAACATGGCCGGCCGCGGCACCGACATCAAGCTCGGCGGCTCGCTCGAGATGCGGATCCAGCAGGAGACCGCCGGGATCACCGATGAGGCCGAGAAGGCCAAGAAGATCGAGCAGATCAAGGCCGACATCGCGCGCTTCCGCGAGATCGTGCTGAAGGCGGAAGAGGATTTCGAGGTCGAGCCCGCCAAGGGCAACAAGCCCGCGAAAACCGTGAAGAAGCCGGGCGGCCTCTACATCATCGGCTCCGAGCGTCACGAATCCCGCCGCATCGACAACCAGCTGCGCGGCCGTTCCGGCCGTCAGGGCGATCCCGGTCGCTCGAAGTTCTTCCTGTCGCTGGAAGACGATCTGATGCGCATCTTCGGCTCCGACCGGCTCGACAGCATGCTGCAGCGGCTCGGTCTGCAGGAAGGCGAAGCGATCATCCATCCCTGGATCAACAAGGCGCTCGAGAAGGCGCAGCAGAAGGTCGAGGCGCGCAACTTCGACATCCGCAAGAACCTCTTGAAGTTCGACAACGTCCAGAACGACCAGCGCAAGGTGATCTTCGACCAGCGCGTCGACCTGATGAAGGACGACAGCGTCGTCGAGACCGTGACCGACATGCGCCATGCCTTCGTCGAGGACGTGGTCACCAAATACATTCCCGAGCACGCCTATGCCGAGCAGTGGGACACCGCCGGCCTCAAGGACGAGCTGAAGCGCGTGCTCGATGTCGATCTGCCGGTCGACGAATGGGCCAAGGAAGAGGGCATCGCCGACGAGGAGCTGCTGACGCGCATCGAGACCCATGTCGACGAGCGCATGGCCGCCAAGGTTGCGCAATGGGGTCCCGACGTGATGCGTTACGTCGAAAAGACCATCCTGCTGCAGACGCTGGACCATCTCTGGCGCGAGCACCTGATCATGCTCGACCACCTGCGCCAGGTGATCGGCCTGCGCGGCTATGGCCAGCGCGATCCGTTGCAGGAGTACAAGACCGAGGCCTTCAACCTGTTCCAGGAGATGAGCGCGCATCTGCGCGAGGCCGTCACCGCGCAGCTGATGCGGGTCGAGATCGTGCCGCCGGAGGAGCCGCCGCAGCCGCTGCCGCTGATGGAAGCGCACAAGCTCGATCCCAACACCGGCGAGGACGAGTTCGCGCAGGCCCGCCTGACCGAGGCCACCTACGCCCAGGCCTCACTGGCGCCCGGGATGATTGCCACCGACCGCGATCCGAACGATCCAGCGAGCTGGGGCAAGGTCGGCCGCAACGAGGACTGCCCCTGCGGGTCAGGCAAGAAGTACAAGCACTGCCACGGCCGGTACGCGTAAGCCGCCACGCGCGGTGACGCGGCGGGCGATTGGCCCGCCCGTCTGGCCGCGTCGCCGTCAGCCGGCGAAGGCCTTGTCGAGATCGGCGATCACGATCTTCTGCATCTTCAGCATCGCCTGCATCGCGCGGTCGGCTGCCTTGCGATCGGGGGCGCTGAGATAGCGGCCGAGCGCGGTCGGGATCACCTGCCACGACAAGCCGAAGCGGTCCTTGAGCCAGCCGCAGCGCGATTCCTGGCCGCCGTCGGTGAGCTTCTCCCAGAAGTAGTCCACCTGCTCCTGGGTCTCGACGCTCAGGAAGAACGACACCGCCTCGTTGAACTTGTGCTGCGGCCCGCCATTGAGCGCGTGGAACCGCTGCCCCTCGAGCTCGAAGCTCGCCATGAAATCGCTGACGGTCTCGATCTTGGCGTTCGGAAACACCGATTGGTAGAAGGCGACCGCGTCGCGGACGTTGTTGTCGAGCCAGAGGAACGGCGTGATCGAAGTCATGACGGGAAATCCTCACTAGCGAGTGATCGGGTGGACCAGCGCGGCCAAGCGCGAAGGCTGCGTCGCAGGGCGCGCCCCAAGGACGCACCAAACCGCTGCATCCCGACATTTCCTGCCGGTCTTTTTTCGATGGTTTCGGTAGGAACGCGCCGGGCCGGCGCGGCCTTAATTGGCGCTGCCGATCAGGCTTTCCAGCAGGCGCTTGAGCTCGGTGGTCGACTTGTCGCCATAGCTCTCGACGATGTGCTCCTCCTGGCTCACCGCGAGCGAGTTGAGCCGCCGGCACAGCGCCTTGCCGCGGTCGGAGACGAACATCAGCACCTTGCGGCGGTCCTTGGGATCCTGGACGCGGTAGACCAGGGCGTCCGACACCATGCGGTCGATCATCTTGGTCAGCGTCGGATGGTTGAGCAGCACAGCATCCGCAAGCTCGCCCATCGAGTGGCCGTTGCCGTCGGACAGCACTTTCAGGATGCGCCACTGCTCGACCGGCACGCCTTCCTTGGCGAGCCGCGTCTCCAACTGCCGGTTGATCTCCCGGTTGGCTTGCGCCAGCAGGTAGGCGAGATGTTCGGTGATCGGGGAATTTTCTTTCGGCGGTTTAGCCACGGCGTGAGACCTGGTTCCTGACCCGGTGAATGAATGTCCGGCAACTCATGCCGTTTCTATATGCACTTCAATTGTTGAATATTCAATATTTTCACCTAGGATATTCCCCCAACCAAGGGGCGGATGCCGCGACCGCCCGCTGGCTGCGTTGCGTACTGCTTCCCAGACAGGAGTTGGCGTGCTCTCGACGGTCTCTTTCCAGGCGTATGGCGGCATGCCCGTCGCGCCGCCGCTGCTGTTTCGAAACCCGTCGTCCTGCGCGGCCGATCTCGCTTTGACCCTCAAGCCCGGCTCGTCGCGCCGTGGCGGCACCGGCAGCAAGCTTCGAATCGGCAATTTCATCACCTTCTCCGGCGCGCCCGGGATCTGGGGGCCGATCTCCGCCAACAGCGTCATGCTCGCGGTCGCCGAGATCAACCGGCGCGGCGGCATCCGCGGCCGCGAGGTCGAATTGTCGATGTACGACGCCGGCGGCCCGATCGAGGAGGTCGTGCGCCGCGCCGAGCGGGCGATCGCGTTCGACGAGATCGACGTGATCATGGGCTCGCATATCTCGGCGGTGCGCCTCGCGCTGCGCAAGGTCACGGCCGGCCGCATCCCCTATGTCTACACGCCGGTCTATGAGGGCGGCGAGCGGACGCCCGGCGTGATGGCGATCGGCGAGACGCCCCGCGCGGAGAGCCGCCCGGCGATCCACTGGCTCACCGAGGTCAAGAAGGCCCAGCGCTGGTATCTGATCGGCAGCGATTATGTCTGGCCCTGGCAGTCGCATCGTGCGGTGAAGCGCTACATCAAGGAGGCCGGCGGCCACGTCGTCGGCGAGGAATTCGTCCCGCTCGGCGAGGACAATCACGAGCCGCATCTGGCGCGGATTCGCGCCGCACGGCCCGATGTCGTGCTGATCACTTTGATCGGCACCGACAGCATAACCTTCAACCGCGCCTTCGCTGAGGCCGGGCTTGCCGCGACCACGCTACGCTATGCCGGCGCGATGGACGAGACCGTGATGCTCGGCGTCGGCCCGGACTCGACCCAAAACCTGTTCTGCGCCTCCGGCTATTTCGGCTGCATCGATTCGCGCGCCAATGACGACTTCCGGACCAGCTACCGCGCGATGTTCGGAGCGCATGCGCCGCCGATCGGCTCGGTCGGGCAGTCCAATTATGAGGGGATGCGCTTCCTCGAAGCGGCGGCCAATCAGGCCCGCTCGCTGTCGATCGGACCGCTGTCCGCCGCGGCGCACAATCTCGTCTACAGCGGCGCCCGCGGCACCGTCACCCTCCGCGACGGCCGCGCCGAGATGCCGATCTATCTTGCCGAGGCCGACGGTCTCGACTTCAATGTGATCAGGACGATCTAGATGGACCGGGCGATGCCGCGCTCGCCGCGCGGCTCGCCGGTGCCAGACAGGAGCAGGTGTGCAATCGACGCCCTACGTCATGGCCCGAACCTCGAGCAACAGGTATGGCGGCCTTCCATGCCCGCCATCCCTGCTGTTCCGGAACCTGACGTCTGCGCGGTCCGATCGGGTCTTTTCACCGATGGATCGGGACGGTTTCGGTCCGCGCGGTGCGCGCAGCCGGCTGCGGATCGCCGGCTTCGTCTGCTGCACCGGTTCGCCCGGGATGTGGGGACCGGCCGCGACCTCGAGCGCACAGCTTGCCGTCGCCGACATCAACCGGCGCGGCGGCATCCTCGGCCGCGAGGTCGAGTTCTCGGTCTATGACGCCGGCGGACCGATCGAGGACGTGCTCGATCGTGCCGAGCAGGCGATCGCGTCCGACGACGTCGATCTCATCATGGGCATGCACACCAGCGCGGTGCGCGTCGCGTTGCGTGGCCTGATCACCCGCAGCAAGATCCCCTACATCTACACGCCGGTCTATGAGGGTGGCGAGCGGACGCCCGGCGTCATCGCGATCGGCGAGACGCCGCGCTGGCAGAACCGGCCGTCGATCCACTGGCTGGCCGAGGCGAAGCGCGCCTCGCGCTGGTACCTGATCGGCAGCGACTATGTCTGGCCATGGCAGTCGCACCGCGCGGTGAAGCGTTACATCAAGGAGACCGGCGGTCTCGTGGTCGGCGAGGAGTTCGTGCCGGTCGGCGAGGATAATCACGAGGCGCAGCTGGAACGCATCCGCGCCGCGAAACCCGATGTCGTGTTGATCTCGCTGATCGGCACCGATAGCGTGACCTTCAACCGCGCCTTCGCCGATGCCGGTCTTGCCGCCACCACGCTGCGCTTTGCCGGCTGTTTCGACGAGACGGCGCTGCTCGGCATCGGCGCCGACAAGACCGAGAACCTGTACTGCGCCTCCGGCTATTTCCCCTCCGTCGGCTCGCAGGCCGGCGACGATTTCAGGGATCGCTATCGCGCGATGTTCGGTGCGTTCGCGCCGCCGGTCGGCTCGTGCAGCGAGTCCGCCTATGAAGGGTTCTGCCTGCTCGAGGCCGCCGCCAAGCGCGCCGGCACGCTGGACATGCGACCGCTGCTCGCGGCGGCGGACAACCTCGTCTATCGCGGCCCGCGCGGTCCGGTCACGGTGCGCAGCGGCCATGCCAGGATGCCGATGTATCTTGCCGAAGCCGACGGTCTCGACTTCAGGGTGATCAAGCCGATCTGAGAGGCTGTGACGCTTTGGCCGTCATTGCGAGGAGCGAAAGCGACGAAGCAATCCATCGTCCCGTTCTGCCGAACCATGGATTGCTTCGCTTCGCTCGCAATGACGAGGGCAGAGGTATGCGACTTCCCGAGCCACGGAGCGAGAGGCTCGGTGGCCGGGCCACGAAATAATACTTGAAAAGGAAAATATTTCCGTTTTCAATACAGCAACGGGGTGAGCGGTTCGCGCGGGCAACGCGCCGCTCCGCCCTGCGTCGAGGGATCAAATCCAAAGATCAAAACTGTCAGGAGAGCGCCGTGACCGTCGTCCTTCCCACGCCAACGCAACTTCGTGCCGTCGCCGAGCAGTGCGGCCTGTCACTGACCGATGAGGATGTGGCCTCGTTCCGCGGCCTGATGCAGGGCTCGATCGACGCCTACAACGTGATCGCCGCGATGCCGGACGAACTGCCCGCGGTGAAATATCCCCGCACGCCCGGCTATCGCCCGGCGCCAGAGGAGAACCCGCGCAACGCCTGGTACTACAAGTCGACCGTGAAGGGCGCGGCCTCCGGCAAGCTCAAGGGCAAGACGGTGGCGCTGAAGGACAACATCATGCTGGCCGGCGTGCCGATGACGAACGGCTCGTCGACGCTGGAAGGCTATATCCCCGATTTCGACGCCACCATCGTCACGCGCATGCTCGATGCCGGCGCCGAGATCGCCGGCAAGACCCATTGCGAGCACTTCTGCCTGTCCGGCGGCAGCCACACCAACTCCTACGGAGCGGTGCACAATCCGCACAAGATGGGCTACTCGGCCGGCGGCTCGTCGTCGGGCTCCGGCGTCGTGGTCGCGCTCGGCGAGGTCGACATGGCGATCGGTGGCGACCAGGGCGGCTCGATCCGCATGCCGTCCTCGTTCTGCGGCACCTACGGCATGAAGCCGACCTGGGGCCTCGTGCCCTATACCGGCATCATGCCGATCGAGATTTTCGTCGACCACACCGGACCGATGACCGCGACGGTGGAGGACAACGCGCTGCTGCTCGAAGTGATCGCCGGCGACGACGGCTACGATCCGCGCATCAAGGCGCCCAAGGTCGAGGATTACACCAAGGCGCTGGGCAAAGGCGTCAAGGGCATGAAGATCGGCATCCTCAAGGAAGGCTTCGAGCAGCCGACCGCGGAAGCCGCGGTCAATGAAAGCGTGCGCGAGGCGGCCAAGCGCTTCAAGGACCTCGGTGCGTCGGTCGACACCGTGTCGATCCCGATGCACATGGTCGGCCCGGCGATCTGGACCCCGATCGGCACCGAAGGCCTGACCCAGACCATGATGTTCGGCGACGGCTACGGCCTCAGCCGGCCCGACCTCTATTCGACCTCGCTGATGGATTTCCATCGCGGCTGGCGCCGCCAGGCGGATTCGCTGTCGGAGACCACCAAGCTGTTCATGATGCTCGGCACCTACATCAACAACAGCTTCGGTCCGCGCTTCTACGGCAAGGCGCTCAACATCTCGCGCCGCCTCACCGCGGCCTATGACAAGGCGTTCAAGGACTATGACCTGCTGCTGCTTCCGACCACGCCGATGAAGGCGCCGGCGCTGCCGGCGGCCAATGCCAGCCGCGAGGAATATGTCGCCCGCGCGCTCGAGATGATCACCAACACCGCGCCGTTCGACATCACCCATCACCCGGCGATGTCGCTGCCCTGCGGCATGGTCGACGGCCTGCCGGTCGGGTTGATGCTGGTCGGCCGGATGTTCGAGGAATCCACCATCTACCGCGCCGCGCACGCCTTCGAGCAGGCCGGCGACTGGAAGAAGATGTGAGGCGCCGCTTGTTGCAGACGCAGGTTGGATGGATCGAACGCCGGATCGAACGCCATGGCTAGCACTTTTGCCGCGGCGTTCGAGATCGTGAGCTTCGGCGCGATCATCGTGCTGGTGGTGCTCGGGCTCGGCATCATCGCCAGCATGATGGGCATCTTCAACTTCGCGCAGGGCGAGTTCGTCCTGCTCGGGGCCTATGTGACCTATCTGGCCTACGCCCACGGCGCGCCGGTCTGGGCCGGCATGGTCGCGGCGCCCTTCGTGGTCGGCGCGATCGGCTTCGTGCTGGAGGCGCTGATCATCAGGCGGTTCTACGCCGCGCCGATCGTGGCGATGCTCGGCACCTATGCGCTCGGCCTGATCATCCGCGAGAGCGTGCGCGGCCTGATCGGCGGCTTCTACCTCACGGTGCCGGAGCCGATCGGCGGTTCGATCGACCTCGGCTCCGTCCACATCTCGGCCTGGCGCTTCACCATCATCGTGATCACGCTGCTGGTGATGGGCGGCTGCTATCTCTTGCTGGCGCGCACCTCGTTCGGACTTCGGGTCCGCGCCACGCTGGAGAATCCGGCGCTGGCGCGCGCGTCGGGCATCTCGACGCCGCTGATCTACGGGGCGACCTTCGCGTTCGGCGCGGCGCTGGCCGGGCTTGCCGGCGCGCTGATCGTGCCGGTGTTCAGCCTGTTTGCCGATCTCGGTATCCGCTTCCTGATCCAGGGCTTCGTCGCCGTGATGGTCGGTGGGGTCGGCTCCTTCATCGGTCCGGTCGCCGGCGCCGGCGTGATCGGCACGCTCAGCGCGGCGCTGCCATGGGTGATGTCTCCGGTCGTCGCCGACGTCCTGGTCTTCGTGCTTGCAATTGCCTTCATCAAATTCCGCCCGCAGGGCCTCATATCGGGAAAAGGGGTTTAGTCAGATGTTCGATCGCACCAATCTCACGCGCCGCCGCTTCATGAGCAATTTCGCGTTCGCGACCGGCGCGCTCGCGACCGGGGTCGGCAGCTGGGTGGTCAGGCCCGACTGGGCCAACGCTGCCGAGGGACCGATCAAGGTCGGCATCGCGACCGACCTGACCGGCCCGATCGCCTATGCCGGCAACGCCGACGCCAACGTCGCCAAGATGGTGATCAAGGAGATCAACGCCGGCGGCGGCCTGCTCGGCCGGCCGCTCGAGCTCTATATCGAGGACACCGCCTCGAACGAATCGGTCGCGGTCGGCAATGTCCGCAAGCTGATCCAGCGCGACAAGGTCGACATGGTGCTCGGCGGCATCACCTCGTCGATGCGCAACGCGATCAAGGATCCGATCGTGGCGCGCGGCAAGACGCTCTACATCTATCCGCAGCTCTACGAGGGCAAGGAGTGCACGCCCTATCTGTTCTGCACCGGTCCTACGCCGGCGCAGCAATGCGACACCTTCATTCCCTGGCTGATCAAGAACGGCGGCAAGAAGTTCGCGCTGCCGAGCGCCAACTATGTCTGGCCGCACACGCTCAATGTCTACGCCCGCAAGGTGATCGAGTCGAACGGCGGCGAGGTGGTGTTCGAGGAATACTACCCGCTCGACCAGGTCGACTTCTCGGCCACCGTCAATCGCGTCATCTCCAACAAGGTCGACGTCGTCTTCAACACCGTGATCCCGCCCGGCGTCGGCCCGTTCTTCAAGCAGCTCTATGAAGCCGGCTTCCTCAAGAACGGCGGGCGGCTCGCCTGCGTCTACTATGACGAGAACACGCTCAACATCAATCAGGCCAACGAGATCGAGGGCCTTGCGAGCTGCCTCGACTATTTCAAGGTGCTGACCAAGGAGGATCCGTTCGACGCCAAGCTGCAGGCGGCCTATGAGAAGGATTTCCCCGGCAACTTCCTGTTCGCGGCCGGCAGCGCCGCCACCGGAACCTATCGCGGCCTCAAGCTGTGGGAAGCGGCGGTCAAGGAGGCCGGCAAGGTCGACCGCGAGTCCGTTGCCGCCGCGCTCGACCACGCCAAGATCGCCGAAGGGCCGGGCGGACCCGCGGAGATGGTGCCGGGCAAGCGTCACTGCAAGATGAAGATGTACACCGCTGTTGCCAAAGGCGGGAACTATGAGATCGTGGCGCGCAGCGACGGTCTCGTTGATCCCAAGGAATGCTGAGCGATCCATGGTTGGAGCAAGAGAGGCTGTCGCACGCGTCGGTGAGGAACCAGATGTCGTGACGGGCGAGGGTGCACCGGCCGCAAGCGCGCCGGCGGGACGGGCATCGGCAGGATGGAAGGTCCTGCCGATCGTGGAGGGGCTGGTGCTGCTGATCGCACTGGTCCTGCCATGGGTGCTGCAGGATTATCTCACGGTGTTCGCCACCCGCGTGGTGATCCTCGCGTTGTTCGCGCTGTCGTTCGACCTGGTGTGGGGCTATGCCGGCATCATGAGCTTCGGCCAGGCGCTGTTCTTCGGCGCCGCCGGCTACGGCGTGGCGCTCTTGGCGCGCGACCTCAACGTCACCTCGATCCTCCTGATCCTGCCTGCCGGCACGCTGATCGGGCTCACTGCGTCGCTGCTGCTCGGCGGCTTCCTGCTGCTCGGGCGTTATCCCTCGAGCGTGATCTTCGTCTCGCTCGGCACCCTGACCGGCTCTTATGCCGCGGACCGGCTGGCGCGCGGCTGGTACTATCTCGGCGGCCAGAACGGCATCCCGTCGATCCCGCCGCTCACCCTCGGCAGCTACGAGTTCGAGGAGGGGCCGATCTACTACTACATGGTGCTCGGCATCCTCGTGGTCGTTTATCTGCTCTGCCGCTTCCTGGTCCGCTCGCAATTCGGGCTGGCGCTCGCCGGCCTGCGCGAGAACGAGCAGCGCATCGCCTTCTTCGGCTACAAGGCGCAGCATCTGAAGGCGATCATCTTCGCGGTCGGCGGCACCATCGCCGGTCTCGCCGGCAGCCTCTATGCCTTCCACGAGGGCTTCGTCTGGCCCAACATGCTGGGCGTCGTGTTCTCGACCCAGGTCGTGCTCTACGTTTTGTTCGGCGGCTCCGGCACGCTGATCGGCGCCGTGATCGGCACCGTGATCATCGAGGGCGTCAGCTTCTGGCTGTCGGATAATTACCGCGACGTCTGGCCGATCATCCTCGGCGTGCTGCTGCTGCTCGTCATCATGTTCCGCCCGCTCGGGCTGATCTCCTTCGTGCTCGGCGAGCGCGAGCGGGTCGGCAGTTTCGGCAAGGCGCCAAAGGAGACCGGCAATGCCGCTCCTTGAGGCGCAGGGGATCAGCAAGGTGTTCGGCAAGCTCACCGCGCTCGACGGTGCGGCGCTGACCGTCGGCGAGAACGAGTTTCATGGCCTGATCGGCCCCAACGGCTCCGGCAAGAGCACGCTGATGAAATGCGTCGCCGGCGCCGAGGTGCCGACCACCGGCAAGGTCTCCTTCGTCAACACCGACATCACCGCGTTCACGCCGACCGAGCGCGCCCGCGCCGGTATGAGCCTGAAGTTCCAGATCACCTCGGTGCTGCCGACGCTGACGCTGTACGACAACATCCTGCTGGCGCTGCAGGCGCACTGCTCGCTGTTCGACCTCGTGCTGTCGCGGACCCGCAAGAAGCTGCACGATCAGGTGATGACGATGCTGACCCAGTTCCGGCTCGCCGATCGCGCGCATGATGCCGCCGCGGCATTGTCGCACGGCCAGCAGCAATGGCTCGAGATCGCGATGGCGCTCGCCGGCAAGCCGCGGCTGTTGCTGCTGGACGAGCCGACCGGCGGCATGAGCCTCGAAGAGCGCCGCGTCACCGGCGAGCTGTTGCAGCCGATCAAGCAGCATTGCTCGCTCGTCATCGTCGAACACGACCTCGATTTCATCCGCGACATCTGCGACCGCCTCACCGTGCTCGACCAGGGCAAGGTGCTGGCATCGGGAACGGTCGCGGAAATCCAGGCCAACAAGAGCGTCCAGGAGATCTATCTTCGCCGTGCCTGAGCAAACCTTCCTCGATATAAGGCATCTCGACGCCGGTTATGGCCGTAGCCAGGTCCTGTTCGATGTCAACATCGGCATCCCCTGGCGCGGCGGCGTCGCCGTGCTCGGCCGCAACGGCGCCGGCAAGACCACGCTGATGAAGACCATCGTCGGCGAGCTCGCAAGCTCGCAGGGCGAGTTGTTCTTCGACGGCCGCGACATCACCCGCCGCCGCACCGAGGAGCGGGTGCGCTCCGGCATCGGCTATGTGCCGCAGGAGCATTCGGTGTTCGCCCGTCTGTCGGTGCGCGACAACCTCGCGGTTGGCTCGCTGTTCAATCCGGATGCAAGCGCGGTCGATCGCGTGCTGGCCATCTTCCCGAAACTCGGCCAGCGCCTCGACCAGCCGGCCGGCACGCTGTCCGGCGGCGAGCGCAAGATGCTGGCGATCGGCCGCGCCATGCTCGGCAATCCAAAGCTGCTGCTGCTGGACGAGCCGACCGAAGGCGTCTGGATCGGTGTGATCGAGGAAATCACCGAGCGGCTGATCGAGCTCGCCAAGAGCATCTCGGTCGTGATCGTCGAGCAGCATCTCGACCTCGCGCTGCGGGTCGCCGACTATGCCTATGTGCTGGACCGCGGCCGCGTCGCGCTGCAGGGCGGCGCGAGCGAGGTGCGGAGCGATCCCGAACTGCTGCGCTATCTGGCGCCGTAGCAGGCTTCAATGCGGCAGGCGGTCGGTCTTCCGGCCGATCACGCCGTCTCCCGGCGTCCGCGTCCGCCGTGCCGATCGCATCTCGCGACGGACATACCAAGCCGCGACCGAGCAGATCAGCCAGGCAAGCGATGCGGCGATGAAGGCGGCCGGGACGCTGCGGCCCACCGTCAGCGCGAAGACGATGGCGAATGCCAGCATGCCGACCGCGCCGAGCGCTGCGCCCGCGGCATCGAGCGCCGCGGCCTGCTGCCCGCGCCATGTGCCATCGAGGCCGGCGTTCCGCTTGCGGCGGATTTCATGCTTCTCGATCAAGGTCGCGCTGGCGCAGAAGATGGCGGGGAGTGCAAGAAAAGCACCGCCGACATAGGCGCCGCAAGTGCTGCTGATCAGGCCGGTCAGGACGGTGACACCGCCACCGAGCACGAAGCGGATCAGATATTCGGTCCAGCGGCTTTCCCTGAGCGAGGACAGCGAGACGCGGACCGGTGTCATGCCTGTCCTCCGGCAACGCCCAGCAAGCCGAAGACGATCGCGAGCCAGACGATCAGCGCCAGCAAGGTAGCGGGGGCAGCGCGGAGTCTCGCGCGAACCAGCAGTTGGCAGACCACGAAGCTATAGATGGCCAGCGCAACGGCGCCGGCCATCATCGCGCGGCTCTGCAGGCCGGCATAGTCGGCGCCGTGCTGATACACGGCGATGCCGAGGGTGGCGAGCGCAACCGACGGCGCCGCGCCGAACAGGCCGGCGAAGCTCTTCGGACGCAGAATGTCGCCCAGCATCGCAAAGGCCGACACCACGGCTCCGCCCACGAGAAAGCGGATGACATATTCGCTCATCGCGCCTTGCCCCGCGGCGGATCGTCACCGGGATAGCCGGTCCATAATCGCAGCAGCCGCTCGAGAACCGCTCCGAGCCCGAATCCCGCGATCACGTCGCTCGTCCAGTGTGCGAGCACTACAATGCGCGTCAGCGAGAGGCCGACCGCGAGTGCCTGGATTGGGCGGCGCGCGCCGGCAGGCAATGTCGCGGCCGCCGACGCCAGCGCGCCCATATGCAGCGCGTGGCCGGATGGAAAGGCGTCGTCGCGCTTGCCCGAGATCGGGATGCCGTTGGCATGGCCGGCCACGGTCATGCGATCCGGGCGGGTCTGGTTGAACAGCAATTTCAGGCCATGCGGCAGCAGCGATGCTGCGACCGTCACCAGCAGCGCGTGATTGCCGGCGCGCTCGAGCGAGGCGCCGCGCCCGCGTGAGGCGAGCCAGCCGGCGGCGGCGAGCGCAAGCAGGACCTTTTCGTCAGCGCCCCAGGTCAGTGTGCGGGCGATCTCTTCCGGCGCAGGTGCGGTGTTGCGGGCGATCGCACGCGCGATCACGGCGTCCGCCGCGGTCGGGCGAATGGTGATCGGGAAGGGGGCGCCTCGATGGCGGCGTGCTCGAACTCTGGTTGTCGTATCCATGGTCAGGTTCCCATCCAACGCACCAGGCGCGGCATGGGTCCTAACCGGCGTGCAAGGAACCAAATGCAGATCGATGCTCTTGAACTCTTGCCCGTCTCGACCCGATCCCGAGGCTTATCCCGAGGCTTCGCGCGCCAATGGGGATGCAGGGCGGGCGATGGATTGTAGTCAGGGAGAGGTGTCGATGACGGAGCCGGACGTTCGCAAGGGGATGCCGCCGGTCAAGCTTTCGCGCGATGAATTCGAGCGGCGCTACCGGAAGCGATTTGCCGATCCGGTCTTTCAATCCATGCAGACGGAGCTCGCGACGATCATCGCCGGCGCCTGGGACGCCTATCGTCATTCGCGCAAGGCGCCGGTGACCCGCAAGGCCGGCCCCGGCTTTGCCGATCCCGATTATGATCTTGCGGTCGATTGGCTGTCCGCGCGCGATGCCATCGATGAAGCGCAGCGCAGGCACGACGATCCAAACGAAGCGCTGCATATCCTGCTAATCAACGGCTCCTCGCGCAGCGAACATACCTGTCCCGGCGAGATGTCGAAAAGCTGGCGCATGGTCGAGATTGCCGAGTCCGCCTTTCGCGAGATGGGCCTCGCGGTCGATGTGCTCGATCTGTCGCGGCTGACGTCCGAGTTCGGCAGGGAGATTCACCCCTGCAAGTCCTGCGTCTCCACCTCGATGGCGCTCTGCCACTGGCCGTGCAGCTGCTATCCGAACTACTCGCTCGGGCAAACCGACGACTGGATGAACGAGATCTATCCGCTGTGGGTGCGCGCGCATGGCATCATGATCATCTCGCCGGTCAACTGGTACCAGACGCCGACCGGGCTCAAGGCGATGATCGATCGCCTGGTCTGCGCCGATGGCGGCAATCCCGATCCGACCTCAACCCACGGCAAGACCGCGAGCGAAGCCAAGGCGCTCGAACTCAAGGGCTGGCCATACCCCAAGCATTTGCGCGGCCGGCATTTCGGCATCGTGGTCCACGGCGACAGCGTCGGTGCGGAAACATGCCGCCGCTTTCTTGCGGACTGGCTCACCGACATGGAGCTGATCTCGGCCGGCGGCAGGGCCGAGATCGATGGCTATGTCGGCTACATGAAGCCCTATGCGACGTCGCATCGCGATCTCGACGAAGACAAGGCCTTTCAGGAACAGGTGCGCAATGTAGCGCTGGCGCTCGGCGCCGCCGTCGACCTCGCGCGCACCGGGCATCTGGAAGATCCCGGCAAGGGGCTTGAGGACCCGCGGCCGAAGTAGGGTGGAATCCGGGTTCCCAAAGGAACGAAGCGCCCCGGCTGCCCGTTAGGCCGCGGGAGGAAGTCACAATGCGCAATATTTCGATTGCAGTTCTTATTGCTGCCGCCGTGATGAGCAGCGGCGCCGCGTTGGCGCAGCATTCCGGTACGCCATCGGAACAGAGCGCGTGCACGCGCGATGCACAGCGCTTCTGCCGGAAGGACCTCGGCAATGACGGTGCCGTGCAGAACTGTCTTCAGATGAAGCGGGCCAGCCTGAGCCGGAGCTGCAAGAAGGTTTTCGAAAGCCACGGAATGTAACCGTCAACGCGCATGCGACGTGACGGAGCGTGGCGTTTGAACCTGCGAGCTGGCGGTGCGGCGCCCTGAGTGCGATCGGCGCCCGGCTTTCCCTGCGCGCTCTGCCAACGGAGAGGGCGGAACGAAGAGCAAAGCTCGGGCAGATCATGTCGCGAGAATGTTGTGGTGTGACTCACAGACCGCGCCACACATTCAGTGTCGTCCTGGCGAAAGCCAGGACCCATTACCCCAAATGAGAGTTATTGCGCGACGCTGGGGCCACGATCCCGTTCACGATCAAGTTCGGTGGTTATGGGTCCTGGCTTTCGCCAGGACGACGCGGGGAGGGGACCATGCAACAATTTCGGTGTCGTCCCGGGCAAGCGCAGCGCGACCCGGGACCCATAACCACCGATGGTCATCGTTGCAGGACACCGGAGCCACAGCGCGCTTCAACAACCCGCCCCTGTGGTTATGGGTCCCTGCTTTCGCACTAGTGCATCTACACGTTTGTCGGGCCATTTGCGAGGATTTGGAAGCGGGCCATTCCGGTGTGGAAGGTGATTGGTCCAGGTGGACGGTGGGAGGCGTAGCCGGTCCATCCGCCGAGTTTTGCGATGATCCATGCCGCCCAAGCAAGAGTGTTGGGGCGATGGTGGTTTTTCTGAAGCTCGGTGCGACCTTTCATGGTTTTGTTGATGGCCCTGAGCGTCTCGATCTCTTCTGCGGTGAAGACAAATTCAGCCGGCAATTCTTCGCCACTGTTGCGGGCCTGAACGAGTTGA